>JAICRZ010000028.1 GCA_025937135.1 Thermoleophilaceae bacterium | reverse complement strand
CAGGACCACCGAGTACGGACGCCTGCGCACCGGCTCGGAGAGCTGGCCGCCGTCGCCGTAGCCCACGTATCCCGGAGGCGAGCCGATCAGGCGCGCGACGGTGTGCGGCTCGCGGTACTCCGACATGTCGATCCGGACGAGCGCCTTCTCGCTCGCGAACAGCCGCTCGGAGAGCGCCTTGACGAGCTCGGTCTTGCCGACACCCGTCGGGCCGAGGAACAGGAAGCTGCCGAGCGGCTGATCCGGCTCGGACAGGCCCGCGCGGGCGCGCCGCACCGTGTCCGCCACCAGCTCGACGGCCTCGTCCTGGCCGACGACCCGCTCGTGCAGGTCCTCCTCCAGGCGCGTGAGGCGCTCGAGCTCGGAGGCGACCAGCTCGCCCACCGGGATGCCGGTGCGCTTGGCGATGATCTCCGCCACATCGGTCTCGGTCACGCGTGTCGACTCGTCGGAGCCGGCCTCCGGCCGGATCTCCGCAAGCTGCGCCTCGAGCTTCGACACCTCGACCTTGATCTCCGCAGCGCGCTCGTAGCTCTCCTCGCGCGCGGCGGCGTTCTTGTCGGCCTCGAGCGCGTCGATGCGCGCCTGAAGCGAGGCCGCCGCGTCGTCGGAGCGCCGTAGCCGCAGGCGGGCGCCGGCCTGGTCGATCAGGTCGATCGCCTTGTCGGGCAGCTGCTGGTCTGAGATGTAGCGGTCGGACAGGCGCGCCGCGGCGGCGATCGCCTCGTCGGAGATCGAGCAGCCGTGGTGCTCCTCGTACGCGCCGCGCAGGCCGCGCAGGATCGCCACGGTCTCCTCGACCGACGGCTCGCCGACGGTCACGGGGGAGAAGCGCCGCGCCAGCGCGCCGTCGCGCTCGATCGAGCGATACTCGTCGAGCGTCGTGGCCCCGACCATGCGCAGCTCGCCGCGCGCGAGCATCGGCTTGAGCAGGTTGGCGGCGTCCATCGCGCCCTCGGCCGCGCCGGCGCCGAGCACCGTGTGCAGCTCATCGAGGAACAGCAGGATCCTGCCGTCGGAGGAGGCGACCTCCTCGAGCACCGCCTTGAGCCGCTGTTCGAACTGGCCGCGGTACTGGCTGCCCGCCAGCACGCCGCCCAGGTCGAGCGCCACGAGGCGCGCGCCCTGGAGCGGCTCGGGAACCTCGCCCTCGGCGATGCGACGCGCGAGACCCTCCGCGATCGCGGTCTTGCCGACACCCGGCTCGCCGATCAGCACCGCGTTGTTCTTGCGCCGGCGCGCGAGGATCTCGACGGTCTGCTCGATCTCGTCCTCACGTCCGATCACGGGGTCGATGCGCCCCGCGCGGGCCTCGCCGGTCAGGTCGCGGCCAAACTCGTCGAGCGCAGGCGTCTCGGACTGCTGCCGCGTGTCCTGGCGCTCCTGGGTGGCAACGCCGCCGCGCGGGCCGAACGGGCCGAACGGGCTGGCGCCGCCGAACGGGTTCTGGCCCTGCGCCGCCATCGCCTGGCGCGCGCAGCGCTCGCAGACGGATCCGGAACGGCCCCCGCCGCCGGTCGTGAAGAGCACCTCGACCGCGGCCGGGCGCTCGCCGCAGATGTCGCACAGCCGTGGCTCGCTGTTGTATGCGTGGTTTTCCATGGATTTAGTCTCTCGGTGGTCGAAGATCTAAGTCTTGTGCACTCAGCATAGAGGTTGCGCGCGCAACCGTCACCTCCCGGGCGCGCCGCCTACATGGCTGTTTTCTCACGCAACCTCGCCGGTAGGGCGGCCGATAACGGGGGCGTGGCCGACCTCTCACCGATCATCAACTTCGGCGGGCTCGCCTCCGGGCTCGATACGAACTCGATCATCGACCAGCTCATGGCGATCGAGCGCCAGCCCGAGACGCGCCTCAAGACGCAGCAGTCGCAGAGCCAGCAGAAGAAGACCGACCTCGGCACGCTTCAGACCACGCTCCAGAACCTCCAGTTCGCGGTGGAGGACCTGAAGTCACCGACGCTCTGGGTGGACACGCAGTCGGTCGACGTGAACGACTCGACGAAGGTCGCGGCCACGCGCACAGGCGGGGCGGGCACGGGCGGCTACAGCGTGACGGTCACGCAGCTCGCGAGCGCCTCGCAGCACTGGTTCAACTATCCCGCCGCCGGCCCGGCACAGGACGACACGTTGTCCGTCGGCGGTCATGACTTCACGATCGCCGCGGGCTCCGACGCCACGTCGGCGGCGAACACGATCAACTCGGACCCGGACTCGCCGGTGTACGCGTCGGTCGTCGACAATCCGGCGGGAGGTCAGTGGCTCGCGTTCTCGAGCAAGACGACGGGCGCCACCAGCGACTTCACGGTCACCGACTCACAGGGTGCCCTGACAGAGGACACGTCGCGGGCGGTCGTCGGGGGGGACGCGAAGGGCACGGTAGGCACGCTGGCGTTCGACGAGCCGACAAACGTCATCAACGATGCCATCCCCGGCATTTCGCTCACGCTCAAGGGCGTGACCGCCGTGGGCGCTCCGGTAACGGTGACCGTCGGCGCACCGCAGCCCGATTACGCCGGGATCGCCGCGAAGGTCAAGACGTTCGTGGACCAGTACAACTCGACCATCGACCAGGTCCGGGCCAAGACCGACGAGGCGCCTGTCGTGAACCCGCAGACGACGGGCGACCAGCTCAAGGGCGACCTCTACCAGGACCCGATGTTCGACGACCTCCTCGGCGAGATGCGCACGAGCATCTACGGCAGCTTCGCGACGGGGAACACCAACTACGACGAGATGTCGGAGATCGGCATCAGCACCGGCGACGCCGTCGGCGACGGGACCCTGAACCAGGACTCGATCAACGGCAAGCTCACCTTCGATCAGGACAAGTTCATGGCCGCGCTTCAGGCCGACCCCGACAGCGTGCGCAAGGTCCTCTCCGGCGATACGGAGGCCGGTACCGATGGGTTCGCGCAGACCATGGACAACCTGCTCCAGCCGGTCGTGGGCGCGTCGGGCACGCTCGATCAGGCGATCACCGCCACCGACGACGAGTACCGCTCCCTCGCCGATCAGATCACCTCGATGGACGTGCTGCTCCAGCAGAAGCAGGACATGCTGAAGCAGCAGTTCACCGACATGGAGACGGCGATCCAGTCGTCCCAGGCCGCGGCCTCGCAGGTCTCCGGGCAGCTCGCCTCGCTCAGCGCCGGCGCGTAGCGACCTCGCGGGCGGCGCGTCCGTCAAGCTGGCACACGTGCACGACCGACTGCGGCGCAGCGCGGACTGGGCGGTCGCCGCTGCGGTCACCGTCGGCGGCGGCTGGCTCGTCGGCAAGGCGGGCCTGCCGTCGGGCTACCTGTTCGTGGCGATGCTGGTCGGTCTCGCCTACGCGCTGCTCGCTCCCGGGCGGCTCGAGCTGCCGCGTGGCGGCTTCCAGGTCGGGCAGGCGGTGACGGGCGTCGCGATCGGCACGTTCCTCCAGTCCTCCACGCTCACCGGCCTCGGCAGCCGCTGGGTGTCGGTCGCGCTCGTGAGCGTGGCCACGCTCGGCGTGACGATCGCCGCCGGGCTGCTGCTGGCGCGGATCGCGAGCCTCGACAGGCCGACCGCCTCGCTCGGGATGGTGGCCGGCGGCGCGTCCGGGATCGTCGCGATGGCCGACGAGCTCGGCGGCGACGACCGCGTCGTCGCGTTCATGCAGTACCTGCGCGTGCTGGTGGTGACGCTGCTCACGCCGCTGCTCGTGCCGATCGTCTTCCCGGGCGCGCACAGCGCCGGCAATGCCGGCGGCGAGGGCCCGCTGCTCGGCAGCGCGTCGGGCTGGGGGCTCACGATCGCGGCATCGGTGGTGGGAGCGGCGATCGCGCTGCGGCTGCGGATCCCCGCGGCGATGCTGCTGGGCCCGCTGCTGCTCACGGCCGCGCTCACGCTGAGCGGCGCAATCGACGTGACGGTGCCGGCGCTGCTGCGCGAGGGCGCCTTCTCGATCATCGGGCTCTACATCGGGCTCGGCTTCGAGCGCGGGACGCTGCGCCAGATCGCGCGCATCGCGCTGCCCGTGTTCGCGTCGATATTCGCGCTGCTCGCCGCCTGCTTCCTGCTCGGCTGGATCCTCACGTTCACGGCCAACGTGAGCCTGCTCGACGCCTACCTCGCGACCACGCCCGGCGGGCTCTACGCGGTGTTGCCGATCGCGTTCGGCAGCGGCGCGGACACGACCTTCGTGCTCGCGGTCCAGGGCCTGCGGCTGTTCGCGATGATCCTCGCGGCCCCGATCGTGGTGCGCCGGCTCGTAAGGTCGCAGGCGTGAGCACGCGCGCCTGGATCGCCTTCGGCTGCATGTCGGCGCTCTGGGGAATCCCGTACCTGTTCATCAAGGTCGCGGTGGACGACGGCGTGCCGCCCGCGTTCGTCGCGTGGGCGCGCGTGGTGCTCGCCGCCCTCATCCTGCTCGCGCTTGCGTGGCGCGCCGGTGCGCTCGGCTCGCTGCGCGGGAAGGCGCGCTGGCTCGCCGCCTACGCGTTCCTCGAGATCTCGATCCCGTTCCCGATGATCGCCTTCGGCGAGCAGCACGTGGCCTCGTCGCTGGCGGCGATCATCATCGCCGCGGTGCCGCTGTTCATCGCGGTGCTGGCCATCCGCTTCGACGAGTCCGAGCGCGCGACCGGCCGGCGGCTGGTGGGCCTGCTGGTGGGCCTCGGCGGCGTGGTCGCGCTGGTGGGGATCGACGTGGCGGGGCGCAGCGACGAGCTGCTCGGCGCCGGCGCGATCATCCTCGCCGCGATGGGCTACGCCGCCGGCCCGATGGTCTTCAAGCGCCAGCTCGGCCTGCTCGACCCGCGCGCGACGATGGGCGGCAGCCTGGCGATCGCGGCGGTCTTCCTCACGCCGTTCGCGCTGATCGACCCGCCCACCGCGGTCCCGAGCGGCGACGGCCTGGTCGCGATCGTCGTGCTCGGCGTCTTCTGCACCGCGATCGCGTTCGTGATCTTCAGCGGCCTGCTGATGGAGATCGGCGCGGGCCGCGCGGCGGTGATCACCTACATCAACCCCGTCGTGGCGGTCGGCCTGGGCGTCGCCGTGCTCGGCGAGCGGCCGGGGGCGGGCGCGATCGCGGGCCTGCTGCTGATCCTGGCCGGCTCGTGGCTCTCGACCGACGGCCGGCTGCCGCCCGGCCTGCGGCGTCGTGAGCGGTCTCACACACCTGCCGCCGCGCTCGTGGAACATCCGTAGCCTCCGGAGCGGGGAGTCTGACGATGGGTGTGCACTCGGAGAACTTCCGGGCGAGAGCCGCGCGGACCGCGCGCCGTTGCGCGGTCGCGCTGGTCGCCGCGAACGTCGTGGGCGCGATCGTGGTGTTCGTGCTCGGCGTCTACGTCGTGCCGGCGCCGGACGTCGGCGACGTGGCGCAGCTGAACGCCCTGAACCTCGTCGTCCTCGGCCTCTGCCTCGCGCTGCTCTTTCCAGCCGGAGGGTGGCTCGCCGGACGGCGCTGGAACGAGATATCGCGCTGGATCCGCGAGGACCGTGCGCCCACGCCCGCGGAGCGCGACCAGACGATCGGGTTTCCCCTCGTGCTCGTACGCAAGGAGGCGGCGCTGTGGGCGATCGGAGGCCTTCCGTTCGTGGTCCTCAACTGCGTGTGGTCGCCTGCGCTCGGCGCCGAGTGCGCGATCACGATCCTGCTCGGCGGCATGACCACGTGCGCGCTCGCGTTCCTGCTCGACAAGCGGTTCAGCCGGCCGCTCGTGGCCGAGGCGCTCGAGCGCACGCCGCTGGAGCACTCCGAGCGTGCCTGCTTCGGCGTGCGCGAGCACCTCACGCTCTCGTGGGTGGCCGGCGCGGCGGTCCCGCTGGCGGCGCTCGTCTTCCTCGGCGTGACCGTGGTCGCCGGCGTGCCTGCCTCGAAGGAGCGCATCGGGATCGCCGTTGTGCTCCTGGGCACAGTGGGGATTCTCGTGGGGCTGGCCGCGAACGTGGCGACGGCGCGGCAGCTCTCCGAGCCGCTCACCGCCCTGCGCGACGCGCTCAGTCGTGTCGAGGGCGGCAATCTCGATGTGGCGGTCCAGGTCGATGACGGGAGCGAGGTGGGCATGCTGCAGTCCGGCTTCAACCGCATGGTTCACGGCCTGCGCGAGCGGGACCGCCTGCGGATGCTGTTCGGCCGGCATGTGGGAGAGGACGTGGCGCGCGAGGCACTGGTACGCGACGACTTCGAGCTGGGCGGCGAGACGCGCGACGCGGCCGTCCTGTTCGTGGACCTGGTGGGCTCGACGTCGATGGCGGCGACCTGGGAGCCGCACGACGTGGTGGCGGAGCTGAACGCGTTCTTCGCGATCGTGGTCGATTGCGTCACGCTGCACGGCGGCTGGGTCAACAAGTTCGAGGGTGACGCCGCGCTGTGCGTGTTCGGGGCGCCGAGCTCACATCCGGACGCCGCCGGTGCCGCTCTCGCGACCGCGCGGGTGCTGCGCGACCGCCTCGAACGCGATCTGCCCGACGTGCGGGCCGCGATCGGCGTCTCGGCGGGCACGGTCGTGGCCGGCAACGTGGGCACGCCGGAACGCTACGAGTACACGGTGATCGGCGACCCGGTGAACGAGGCGGCTCGCCTGACCGACCTGGCCAAGACCACGCCCGGGCGGCTGCTCGCCTCCGACGCCGCGCTCGAGCGCGCAGCGCCGCGCGAACGCGTGCGCTGGCAGCAGGGCGAGAGCGTCGAGCTGCGCGGCCGCTCGCGGCCCACGGTGATCGCGACCTCCCTCTAGGGGAGCTCCGGCAGCCCGTCGCTGACGCGGTCGGTGAAGCGCGCCGGGCGCTTCTCGAGGAACGACATCACGCCCTCGCGCACGTCGTCGGACTGCCCGCGCAGGAACATCGCGTGTGAATCCGCGCGGTGCGCGGCCAGCGGGTGGTCCGCGCCGAGCATCGTCCACATCATCCGCCGCGCCAGCGCGACCGAGACGGGCGCGGTGTTGTCGGCGATCTCGCGCGCCAGCGCGTAGGCCGCGTCCAGCAGGTCGCCGGACGGGTGAACGCTGCGGACGAGTCCGCCGCGCAGCGCCTCCTCGGCGTCGAAGACGCGACCGGTCGCGACCCACTCCATCGCCTGGCTGATGCCCACGAGGCGCGGCAGGAACCAGCTCGACGCCGCCTCGGGGACGATCCCGCGGCGCGTGAAGACGAAGCCGATCTTCGCGCCGTCGGCCACGAGCCGGACGTCCATCGGCAGCGTCATCGTGACGCCCACGCCCACGGCGGGGCCGTTGATCGCGGCGATCACGGGCTTGGTGCAATCGAAGATCCGCAGCGTCACTCGCCCGCCGCCGTCGCGCGGTGTCTCGTCGCTGTGCTGGCGCGCGCGCCAGTCGAACGTCTCGCCGCCCTTCTCGAGGTCGGCGCCCGCGCAAAAGGCGCGCCCCGCGCCGGTCACGACGACCGCGCGCACGTCGTCGTCGGCGTCGGCGCGGTCGAACGCCTCGAGCAGCTCCTCGAGCATCGTCGGGGTGAACGCGTTCAGCTTCTCCGGGCGGTTGAGCGTGAGCGTGAGCACGCCGTCGTCGACCTCGTACAGCACCTCGCTCATTCGCCGTCGCCCGTGCTCGTGGTGAACGCCCCTCCGCGCGTCATGCGGAACGCCAGTCCGGGCGCGAGTGCCCTGGCGGCTACGAACGCGGTATAGCCGCGCGGCACGATGCGCTCGCTGTGGCGGTCGAACGCGACGGCGTCGATCGCCTCGGCCACGCGCTCCGGCGTCGAGACCATCCAGCGGGTGGCCGGCTTGGCGAGCAGCTCGCGCGCGGGAAAGCCCTCGGTCTTGATGAAGCCGGGCAGGACCGTGCCCACGTGCACACCGTGGTCGGCCTCCTCGGCGCGCAGCGCGTCGGACCAGGCGTTCAGCGCCGCCTTGCTCGCCGAGTACGCGCCGGTGTTCGGCCGCGCGACGCGTCCGGCCACGCTCGCGACGTTCACCACGCTTCCGCGGCTTTCGCGCAGCAGCGGCAGCAGCGCCTCGATGATGCGCACCGGCGCGTTGAAGTTGAGCTCCATCGTGCGGCGCACGTCCTCCCAGCCGCCGTCGTCGAAGCGCTCGCGCCAGGCGGCGCCCGCGTTGTTCACGAGCACGTCGAGGTGGCCGTCGAGGTGGTCGCGGATCTGGCGCGGGGCCTCGCCCTCGGCCACGTCGACCGCGACGACGCTCGCTCCGTTGCCGAGCTCCTGCGCCAGCTTCTCGAGCCGGTCGGCGCGGCGCGCGACCAGCACGCAGCGCGCGCCGCGGCTGCGCGCGAGGTGGCGGGCGGTGGCCTCGCCGATCCCGCTCGACGCTCCTGTGATCACCACGACCGGGGCCATTGCGGCGGACTCTACGGAACAATCCGCCCCCGATGGGACGCCGCCTGCTGCTTGCGCTGCTGATCCTGCTCGCCGCCCCCGCGTCGGCGAGCGCATCGATCGACGTCGGCGTCGGTCGCGCGGACATCACGCCGCCGACGGGCTACTACATGATGGGCTGGGTCCGCTCCGACGCAAAGGCCGAGGGCCAGAACACGCGGCTGTGGGCGCGCGTGATCGTCCTCAGGCAGGGCGGCCGCAAGATCGCGCTCGTCGCCGAGGACCTCAACGGCATCCCCGGCGGGATGCTCAAGCAGGCCGCCGACATGGACCGCGACATCGGCTTCTCCGAGCAGAACGTGCTCGACTCGGCCTCGCACACCCACGCGGCGCCGTCCGGCTTCTACAACTTCTCGACCTACAACACCGTCTTCATGACGCTGAACTCGCCGACCGACTTCCAGCTCACGGGCGAGCTCGACAAGCAGCTCTATGCGTTCATGGTCAGGCGGCTGGCGCTCGCGATCCGGCGAGCGAACGCGAACCTCGGACCCGGCGCCGTCGGCTGGGGCACGACGAGCATCACCGACATCACGGCGAACCGGTCGATCGAGGCGCACCTCGCCAACTTCGGCATCCACCTGGCCTACGGGCAGGGCAGGCCGGAGATGGACCCGCACGGCGTGCTGAACACGATCGATCCGGACGGTCACGTCCTCCGCGTGGACAAGTACGTCCGCCGCGGCCGGCACCGGCGCCGAATGCCGGTGGGCATCTGGTCGACGTTCGCCAACCACGGCACCGTCAACCGCTTCCAGTTCACGTTCTACAACGAGGACCACCACGGGGCCGCGTCACAGGGGGTCGAGCGGACGCTGCGCAGGCGCGGCAAGGTGCCGCGCAGCCAGGACGTGGTGACGGTCTACGGCAACAGCGACGAGGGCGACATGACGGCCGGCCTGACCCGCGCCGGACCAGCCGCCGCGGACTTCGTGGGCAAGGTGGAGGCGGGCGGATTCCTCGCCGCCTGGCGCGAGGCCGGCAGGCACATGACGCGCAACCCGAAGATCGACTGGCGCTGGACGCGGATGTGCTTCTGCGGGCAGATGACGGCGGTCGGGCCGGTCGCCGACAAGGGCGCGTTCGGACTGGCCGAGTTCACCGGCTCGGAGGAGGGGAGGGGCCCGCTCTTCGACATCACCCACCAGCCGCTCGAGGGCGACAACAGCCCGATCTCGGTCGGCGCGCAGGGGCAGAAGCTCGCGGCCCCGATCCCGGTCGACGCGCCGACCGCGGTGCCGCTCATGGCGGTGCGGATCGCCGACCGCGCGATCGTGTCGGTGCCCGGCGAGATGACCGTGGAGATGGGCCGCCGCGTCCGCGCCGCAACCCTCGACGCCGCCCGCCCCGCCGGCATCACCGCCACGATCATCTCGGGGCTTGCGAACGAGTACACGAGCTACTACACGACGCCCGCGGAGTTCGACGCCCAGCACTACGAGGGCGCCGCGACGATCTACGGGCGCGCGAGCTCCGTCGCGATCCAGGAGTCGCTGGTGGCGCTCACGAAGTCGCTCGCCGACGGCGCCGCCGCGCCTGCCGCGTATCCGTACGACCCGACGAACGGCGTGAGCCCGGCCGCCGACCCGTTCCCCAGCGGCGCGAAGAGCGCGACCGTGGCGCACCAGCCGATCGCGCACGTGGCGCAGCTCGACCACGCCGAGTTCTCATGGAACGGCGGGCAGCGCGGCTTCGACCGCCCGCTCGACAGCGCGTTCGTGACGATCCAGCGCCGTGCGCGGCACGGGCGCTGGGTCAATGCCGACTCGGACCTCGGCCTCGACATCGTCTGGCGCGTGTTCCCGGACGGGCGCTACATCGCGCGCTGGGAGGTGCCGCTGGGCGAGCGGCACGGCGTCTACCGCTTCGTGATCACGGCGAACAACTACCGGCTCGCGTCGCGCACGTTCCGCGTCGAGTACACGCGCGCCCTCAAGCTCGAGCAGGCGGGCGGCAGAGCGGTGCGGCTGGCGTATCCGGGCGCCGTGGCGCACGAGCGGGTCGGCGACCCGCCGGGCGACTTCGCCGCCGACCTCACCTTCCGGCCGCAGTACGCCGATCGCGGCAGCGCGATCCTGCGGATCAGGGGCAAGCGCCGGGTGGTCCACTGGCGCGGGGGTGTGTTCGTCGTGCCGAGGGCGGCCGGCGCGACGATCCAGTTGCCGGCGCGCTCGGTGCGCGACCGATACGGCAACGCAAACGGCGCGCCGCTGAGTTTCACTGCGACCGGCTGACGCAGCCGCCGAGGCCCGTGTGAGTCAGCCCGCAGCCGCGGACCGCGCGAACGCGTCCGCGGCGTCCAGGTCGAAGTCGCCGGCGTCGCTGCCGAGTCCCGTGGCCACGAGCGCCGCCGCGGCGCAGCCGAGCCGCGCCGCGTCCGCGCGGGAGCGGTCGAGGGAAAGGCCGCGCAGGAAGCCGGCGGAGAACGCGTCGCCGCAGCCGGTCGTGTCCACCACGTCCACGTTGAACGCCGGCACCTCCTCGACCGAGTCGGCGTCCACGATCAGCGCGCCGTCGGCGCCGCGCGTGGGCACCACGCAGTCGACGCCGCGCTCGATCAGCTTGCGGCAGCCGGCCACGAGGTCGTCCTCGCCGGTGAACGCCTGGACCTGCTCGGCGTTGGGGAGCAGGTAGTCGAGCCCGCCGAGCGCCGGCGCGATCCACTCGAGCAGCCCCGGCTCGCCCGGCGCCAAAACATCCGCCGACGTCGTGACGCCGGCCTGCTTCGCGCGGTCGAGGATCTCCGCCGCGTTCTCGCCGCCCATGAACTCCGGGCCGCCCAGATGCAGATGCGTCACGCCATCGTCGAACGACGGCGCGTCGCCGGGCCCGTAGGTGGCGTTGGCGCCGACGACGTGGAACGCGGGCCGGTCGCCGTTCGGGCGGATCGGCAGGACCGACGCGGAGGTCTGCACGTCGTCGCGGCGCACGAGCAGGGACGTGTCCACGCCGCCGCGCTCGAGCCGCGACACGAGCATCTCGCCGACCGGGTCGGAACCGATCGCGCCGGCGCTCAGCGTCTCGGCCCCCAGCTTGGCCAGCGTGAGCGCGGTGCCGCCCGCCGAGCCGGCGGCGGTGATGCGGATCTCCTCGACCAGCTCGCCGCCCTGGCCCTCGGGGATCTGCTCGACCGGCCGCACCAGCACGTCGAGCACGTGCACGCCCATGCAGATGACCTTCATCCAGCCCTCCTCGTGGTCCCGTAGCTGCGCTGCGTCACCGCGTCGATCACGGCCTGGCGCTCGTCCTCGCCGAGCGTCTTCGGCGGGCCGAGCGCGGCGGCGCGCCAGTACACCTCGCAGCACCACTCGAGCAGGAGAGCGCCGTCGAGCGCTGCGTCCATGCTCGCGCCGTAGTTCAGCGCGCCGTGGTTGGCCATCAGCGCGGCGGTGCGCCCTTCGAGCGCATCGAGCACGGTCTCGGCCAGCTCGGGCGTGCCGAACGTCCGGTACGGCGCGACGCGGACGGTCCCGCCGAGCAGCAGCATCTGGTAGTGGACGCACGGCAGCTCGTCGAGCGCGCAGGCGATCGCGGTGGCCCATGGCGCGTGCGTGTGGACGACCGCGCCGGCGCCGTAGCGGCGGTAGACGCCGAGGTGCAGGTCGACCTCGGACGTCGGCTCGAGGTCGCCCGCCACGAGCTTGCCCGTGTCGAGCTCGACCACGCTGACCTGCTCCGGCTGCAACTCCGCGAGCACCGCGCCGGTGGGGCTGATGGCGACGAGGTCGTCGTCGCCGCGCGCGCTCACGTTGCCCGCCGTTCCGAGCACGAGGCCCTCGGCGGCGAGCCGGCGCGACGCGGCGGCTACCTGCTCGCGGGCGGCGTCCATCGGCCGGACCCTATCTCTCAGCCCGATCTCAGGGTCGCGGGGAACAATCCGGTCCATGACACGCACAAGCTGGTTCAAAGCAGGCTCCCTCGCCGCCGTCTGCGCGACGGTCGGGGCGGTGGCGGGCATAGCGGGCGGCGCGGCGTCGCCGTCCACGAGCGGCAGCCGGCCGGCCGAGCATTGGCGCATGCATCGCGGCGATCGCATCGGCCCGCCGATCCACGCCGAGGCGGTCGTGCCGAAGCGCTCGGGCAACGGCTTCGAGACCGTGACCGAGGACAACGGCAAGCTGAAGTCGCGCTCGGGCAACGACATCACGATCACCGAGGGCACGCAGACCGAGACCTACAAGGACGTGACCATCACGATCGCGTCGGGCGCCAAGGTCGTCCGGAACGGGCAGAAGGCGACGGTCGACAACCTGGAGGACGGCGACTTCGTACACGTCATCCAGTCGCCGGAGGGCACGCGGGTGATGGCCGCTGACGCGAACTTCCGCCCGCGCTTCCAGGGTGGCCGCCGCGGTTTCCGCCACGGCCCTCCGCCCGGCATGCCCGGCCCCCCGCCCGGGCCGTAGTCAGCGCCGCAGCAGTCGCGCGAGGATGCCGGGCCGCCGCGGCTCGACGTCCTCGCGCAGCGGCAGCCGCCCGGAGCGGCGCGCGTTCGTGACGCACCGGGCGTGAGCGTGGCGGCGGCGCGCCGCGTCGCCCTCCGGCAACACCAGGTAGTGGCGGCTCAGCGCGGGGAGGAAGCCGCCGCAGAGCGGGCAGCGATACGTGGCCGGCTTGGTGCTCCCCGCCGGCCGCACCGCATACCAGCGCGCCGCCCCGAAATCGCTCATCCCGCCATTGGAGCAGGAACTGGCGCATCGCCGCACCTGCGGGCGATATAAGCCGCGCCAATGGACGATTCCCGCTTCACTCGCCGCACCGCCATCGCCGGCGCCGCCGCCGCGGCCGCGCTCGCCACAGCCGATTCCGCCGAGGCGCGCAAGAAGCGCCACCACCACCACAAGCACAAGCGGGCGCTCACGCGCCGCGCCGACGTGATCGTCGTGGGCGCGGGCCTGTCGGGCCTGACCGCCGCGCGCGAGATCGCCTTCAAGGGCAAGACCGTGATCGTGCTCGAGGCGCGCAATCGCGTGGGCGGGCGGATCCTCAACCACGACATCGGCAACGGGCACGTGACCGAGATGGGCGCCGAGTTCGTCGGCCCGACCCAGGACCACATCATCGGGCTCTCCGACCAGCTCAAGGTCGAGCGCTTCGACACCTACGACACCGGCCTCAACGTCTACTACTCGAACGGGAACCGCCAGACGTTCAGCGACACGCTCCCGACGGGCGCTGCGCCCGTCCAGGTCGGCCCCGAGGCCGCGGCCGTGGTGGCCCAGCTCGACCAGATGTCGACGCAGGTGCCGGTCGACGCTCCGTGGACGGCGCCGAACGCAGCCGACTGGGACAGCCAGACGCTGTACACGTGGCTGAAGAACAACAGCGCGTCGCCGCAGTTCATGGGAGTCGCGGCGGCGGCGACGGAGGCGATCTTCGGCTCCGAGCCGCGCGACGTCTCGCTGCTGTTCACGCTCTTCTACATCGCGGCGTCCGGCAACGAGTCCACGCCGGGAACGTTCGAGCGCAACTTCAACACGCGCGGTGGCGGGCAGCAGCAGCGCTACGTCGGCGGCTCGCAGCTCGTGCCGCTCGCGATGGCGAATGCGCTCGGGCGGCGCGTGCGGCTCAACTCGCCGGTGCGGCGGATCGAGCAGACGCGCACGCGCGTGGCGGTCGTCACCGACAAGTTCACCTACCACGCCAAGCGCGTGATCGTGGCGGTGCCCCCGCCGATCGCCGGGCGGATCATCTACGAGCCCGGCCTGTCGGCTCTGCGTGACCAGCTCACCCAGCGGATGCCGATGGGCAGCCTGATGAAGGCCGAGGCGGTCTACGACCGGCCGTTCTGGCGCGACCAGGGCTACACCGGCCAGGCGATCAGCGACGTCGGCCCGGTCAAGGCGACGTTCGACAACTCGCCGCCGGACGGGTCGGTCGGCGTGCTGATGGGCTTCATCGGCGGCACGGAGGCGCGCCAGCTCACGCAGAAGAGCCCGGCGGACCAGCAGGCCGCGGCGCTCCAGAGCTTCGCGAACTACTTCGGGGATCAGGCGAAGAGCCCGCGCTCGTACGTGCAGTTCAACTGGACGACCGAGACGTGGAACCGCGGCTGCCCCGTGTCGGTGCTTGCGCCGGGCACGCTGCTCGACTTCGGCGAGGCGATCCGCCGGCCGGAGGGGCGGATCCACTGGGCCGGAACCGAGACGTCGACCTACTGGAACGGCTACATGGACGGCGCGGTGCGCGCCGGCGAGCGCGCCGCCGCGGAGGCGCTCGCCGGATGAGGCGGACGCTGCTGGCGGCGGCGCTGATCGTGCTCGCCGCCGCGCCCGCCGCGAGCGCGCGCGACCGCTACGACGTCCAGACCCTCGCCAGGGTCCCGCCGCCCGGGCAGCCGGCGCTCGCGCTGGTCGCACCCGACCGCACGATCTACGAGGGCACGTTCACGAACGCGTCGGGCAGCGCGAACGGGCCGTCGAAGGTGTTCGCCTACTCGCCGACCGGCCAGCTGCTGCGCACCTACACGATCTCGGGGCAGGACCCGAACGCCGACAACGGCGTGCAGGTGGCGGCCTACGACGCGGACGGCGACCTCTACCTGCTCGACCAGCATCCCGCGCGCGTGCTCAAGCTCGACCCGCGCACCGGAGCGCAGACGACCTTCGCCACGTTCAAGGACGTCCCGCCCTGCAACCCGGTCGGCAACGAGTGCTCGGCGACCGTGTCCGACAACCCGCCCGAGCCGGACTACGCGGCGTGGGGGCCGGACGGCTCGCTGTACGTGACCGACTACACGCAGGGGCTGATCTGGAAGGTCCGCCCGACGGGCGGTCAGGCGCACGTCTGGTTCACAGATCCGCGCCTGGACGGCGCGCAGTTCGGTCCCGCCGGCATCCAGCTGATGCCGGACCACTCCACCCTGATGTTCTCGACGAGCGCCGGGCCCGCGACCGACCCCAGCAGCGCGACCACCGGCGAGCTCTACAAGCTGCCGATCCGCCCGAACGGCAATCCCGGCACGCTCACGAAGGTGTGGGAGAGCGGCCCGGCCGAGGCGCCCGACGGCATCGCCCTCGCGAAGTCCGGCAACGTCTACGTCTGCCTCGTCGGGCCGAACGTGAACGCGATCGCCGTGGTGGGGCCCGACGGCCGCGAGATCGCGCGGATCAGGCATGACAGCGGCGACCCGCCGTTCGACGAGCCGGCCAGCGTCTGGTTCGACAACGACCGGCTGATCGTGGCCAACGACGCGTACTTCTCCGGCGACGCCAGCCACTTCGCCATCTTCGACGTGTTCGCGGCCGAGCAGGGCGAGCCGATCTTCGTGCCGAGCGGGACCGCGCCGGGCAAGACCAAGTGGGCGATGAAGGTGCGGCCGCGACACGTGCGCGCGGGACGCCGAGTGACGATCCGCGCGACCGTGCTGGCCGACGGGCTGCCGTTCGCGCGTGCCCGCGTGAAGCTCGGGCACACGGTCAGAAGAAGCGACAAGAACGGCGTCGCGCGCTTCCACGTGCGGCTGCGCAAGGGCCGCCACGCGATGCGCCTGCTCCTGCTCAGCGGGCGCCGGACGTTCGCGAAGGCGTACATTCGCGCCCGATGAGCGATGCGATCGTGGTGGGGGCCGGGCTCGCCGGCCTCGTCACCGCACTGGAACTGGCCGACGCGGGCAAGTCCGTCCTGCTGCTCGACCGCTGCAAGCCCGAGGAGGTCGGCGGCCTCGCACGTGAGGCGTTCGGCGGCATGTTCATGGTCGACACACCGGAGCAGCGGCGCTCGGGGATCGAGGACAGCGTCGAGCTGGCGACGGAGGACTGGATGCGGATGGCCGCCTTCGAGGACGGGGACGACATCCCGCGGCAATGGGCGCAGGAGTACGTCAAGCGCGCGCGCGACGAGGTCGGCGCCTGGCTGAAGGGTCACGGCGTGCGCTTCTTCCCGGTCGTGAACTGGGCCGAGCGCGGCGTCTACGGCGACGGCAACTCGGTCCCGCGCTTCCACCTGACGTGGGGCTGCGGCAAGGCGCTCGTCGATCAGATCTGGGGCGCGCTGCGCACGCGCTCGAACGTGGAGACGCGCTTCGGCACGCGGGTCACCGAACTGGTGATGGACGGCGAGCGCGTGGTGGGCGTGCGCATCGACGGCGGCGAGGAGCTGCGCGCGCCCGCAGTGGTGATCGCGGCCGGCGGGATCGGCGGCAACCTCGACATCGTGCGCAAGTACTGGCCGCCCGAGCTCGGCAGCCCGCCGAAGGACATCCTGATGGGCTCGCACTACTACGCCGACGGCGCCATGCACGAGGAGGTCGAGCGGCGCGGCGGCAACGTCACGCACCTGGGCCGCATGTGGAACTACGCCGACGCGGTGCGCCACCCGGAGCCGGCGCGCGCGAACCACGGCCTCAAGCTGATCCCGCCGCGCTCGGGGCTGGTGCTCGACCCGACCGGCAAGCGCTACGGGCCGATCCCGCTGATCCCCACCTTCGACGCCCACTACGCGCTCGAGCGCATGTGCGAGGACGAGCGCAAGTACTACTGGATGATCTGCAACGAGAAGATCGCGCGGCGCGAGCTCGACGTGTCCGGCTCGCAGCACAACCCGTCGATACGCGAGAAGCGCCTCGTGCGCTTCCTGCTGTCGATCGTGCTCGGCAAGCCCACGCTCGTGAAGCACTTCGTGGAGAAGTGCCCCGACTTCGTGACGGCCGACTCGCTGCCGGAGCTCACGCGCAAGATGGCCGAGGTGACCGGCGACGGCGCGCTCGACGCCGCGCAGGTCGAGCACGAGGTGCGCCACTACGACGCCACGCTCGCGCGGGGGAAGGGACTCTGGAACGACGACCAGATCCGCCGCATCCAGCAGCTGCGCAACTGGCGCGGTGATCGCCTGCGCACGGCGAAGTTCCAGCAGATCGCCGACCCCGCGGCCGGACCGCTGATCGCGATCCGCATGACGGTGATGGCGCGCAAGTCGCTCGGCGGGATCCAGACCGACCTGTCGAGCCGCGTGCTGCGCCCCGACGGCGCGCCCATCCCCGGTCTCTACGCGGCGGGCGAGGCGGCCGGCTTCGGCGGCGGCGGGCTGCACGGCAAGCGCTCGCTCGAGGGCACCTTCCTGGGCGGCTGCGTGTTCACCGGCCGCATCGCGGCGAAGACCGTGGCGGCCGGTGGCTGAGTCGGTCGCGGAGTTCATGCTGCGGCGCCTCGGCGAGGACTGGGGCGTGCGGCGGCTCTACGGCTACCCGGGCGACGGGATCAGCGGCTTCATGGGCGCGTTCCAGGAGCTGGGCGGCAGGCCGGAGTTCGTGCAGGTGCGCCACGAGACGATCGCGTCGTACGCCGCCTGCGCACACTCGAAGTTCACGGGCGAGGTGGGCGCGTGCATCGCCACGTCCGGGCCCGGCGCCGTGCAGCTCCTCAACGGCCTCTACGACGCGAAGCTCGACCACCGCCCGGTCGTCGCGCTCGTGGGCCAGCAGCAGACCGTGTCGCTCGGCTCGGACTGGCTTCAGGAGGTGGACCTGCACACACTGCTCGCCGACGTGTCCGAGTTCGTGCAGACGTGCATGGCGCCCGAGCAGGCGCGCCACCTCATCGATCGCGCGATGCGCACCGCGATCGCCACGAACGGGGTCGCCTCCCTGATCGTGCCGGTGGACGTGCAGCACGCCGACGCCACGGACCCGCCGAAGGCGCATGGGTCGGTCTTCTCGTCGTCGGCGATCAGCCCGGTGGCCGCTGTGCCCGAGGAGGACGAGCTGCGCCGCGCCGCGGACGTGCTCAACGCGGGTTCCAAGGTGGCGATCCTGATCGGCCAGGGCGCGATCGGGGCGAAGGGCGAGGTGATCGCTGCCGCGGACGCGCTCGGCGCGGGCGTGGCGAAGGCGCTGAACGGACGCGCCGCGCTGCCCGACGACCTGCCGTTCGTGACCGGCTCGATCGGGCTGCTCGGGACGAAGGCATCGAGCGACCTGATGAACGGCTGCGACACGCTGCTGATGGTGGGCTCGAACTTCCCGTTCGCCGACTGGCTGCCCGAGGAGGGCCAGGCGCGCGGGGTGCAGATCGACATCGACGGCCGTGTGATCGGGATGCGCTACCCGACGGAGGTGAACCTCGTCGGCGACGCCGCGCACACGCTGCGCGCGCTGCTTCCGCTGCTCGAGCGCAAGTCCGATCGCTCGTGGCGCGAGCGCGTCGAGAAGTCGGTTACCGTCGGGTGGCGGGTTCTCGAGGAGCGCGCGATGCTGCCGGGCAACCCGATCAACCCGCAGCGCGTGTTCCAGGACGTCTCGCCGCTCCTGCCCGACCGCTGCATCACGACCGCCGACAGCGGCACGTCCGCCAACTGGTGGGCGCGCCACCTCTGCCTGCGCGACGGGATGATGGCGGGGATCAGCGGCACGCTGGCCACGATGGGCTGCGCCGTGCCGTACGCGCTGGCAGCGAAGTTCGCACACCCCGACCGGCCGGTGATCGCGTTCGTGGGCGACGGCGCGATGCAGATGATCGGCATCAACGCGCTGATCGACATCGCCTTCTACGCCGAGCGCTGGCCGAACAAGACCTGTGTGGTGGCGGTGCTCAACAACGGTGACCTCAACGAGGTCACCTGGGAGCAGCGCGCGATGGCCGGCGACCCGCGCTACGACGTGTCGCAGACGCTGCCGGCGTTCGACTACGCCGCCTACGCGCGGTCGCTCGGAATGCACGGCATCCGCGTCGAGGAGCCGGACGCGGTCAAGCCCGCGTGGGAGGAGGCGCTGGCGCATCCGGGGCCCGTCCTGCTCGATGTGGTCACCGACCCGACGATGCCGCCCATGCCGCCGCAGCTCCGCTTCGACACCGTGCGCAACATGACGCGCGCATTCCTCAAGGGCGACCCGGCCGCGCGCGACATCATGCGCCACGCGATCCGCGCACGGGGCAGCGAGCGCGCGAACCGCTGACGCGCCAACACGTTCGCGGACGGACGCCGCGTGGTCATGCGGGCTTTCGCGACCTAGGCTCGGCTCATCGCGGTCACAGAGTCACGAGGCTTCAGTCACGAAGCGCTGTTCTACGCGGGCCCGCGGGACTTCGCGGGACGCTGCACGGCATTCATCCGCGAAGGCCTCGAGCGTGACGAGCCGGTGCTCGTCATGGTCACCCCCGACAAGATCGACGCGCTCCGCGCGGAGCTCGGCCCCGACGCCGACCGCGTGATGTTCACCGACATGGCCGACGCCGGCCGCAACCCGGGCCGCATCATCTCGCACTGGAGCGACTTCGCCGGTGAGCACGTGGCCGCCGGGGGGCGCGCGCGTGGGATCGGCGAGCCGGTATGGGCGGGACGCACCCCGGACGAGCTCGTCGAGTGCCAGCAGCACGAGTCGCTCATCAACGCGGCGTTCGAGGACGCCGACGGGTTCCGGCTGGTCTGCCCGTATGACACCGAGTCGCTTCCGGCGGACGTGATCCATGAGGCGCGCCGCACGCACCCGCTCACGCTCGAAGGCGGCGAGCCCACCACCTGCGCCGACTACGTCGAGGACCGTGCGCTCGCACTTCACCGCGAGCCGCTCGCGCCGCCCGACGGACCCACGCTCGAGGTCCGCTACGACGCGATGACGCTGGAGCGCGTCCGGCGCCTCGTGCGCGAGCTGGCGGACGAGGCCGAGCTGCCGGACGAGCGCGCCGAGGACCTGGTGATCGCCGTGAACGAGGCGGCCACGAACAGCGTGCGCTACGGCGGCGGCAGCGGCGCGGTACGCGTATGGACGAGCGGCGGCGCGCTCGTGTGCGAGGTACGCGACCGCGGCCTCATCGACAACCCGGTGACCGGGCGCATGCGCCCGCGCTCGGAGGTCGGCGACGGCCACGGCCTGTGGCTCGCACATCAGGTCTGCGACCTCGTTCAGGTGCGCTCGACGCGCCGGGGCACGGTCGTGCGCATGGTGATGCGCACGACCACCGCCGAGAGCTTCGACTAGCTCCCCAGCGACTCCGCCGAGCCCTGGTTCACGGTGATCGTGAACGGGTCGCTCGCCGCGCCCTGGTTGCGCGGCCCGCCCGGGATGAAGACGCGGAAGACCTTCGTCCCCGGCGCCTGGAGACGCCGCGTGATCGAGTACGTCGAGCCGGAGCCGACGAACGCGATCTTGACCGTGTGGAAGCCGTTGCCATCCGGGTTCTGGCGCTGTAGGTAGATGGCGTGGCCGGTCTGGTCCGGTGCGACGCTGCCGCTGAAGGTGATCGGGTCGCCCGTGCTGACGGTGGTGGCCGAGACACTCGCGGTGAGCACGTCCTTCACACCCTCGAAGAGCTGGGCCGAGCGCTTGCCGGCGGCGCGTGCCTGGTAGATCGTGTTGAACAGCGGTGACTGTGCGAACGAGTAGCCGCCGTTCGAGCCCGCGGTCGTCTGCGCGACCTGCGTGAAGTGGCTGCCGCGCGTCTTCGCGTAGAGCATCACCGGCTGGCCGGCACCGGCGGCGAGGACACCGCTGAGCGTGACCGACTGGCCGGCCGCGATCGGGTCCGCCGACGGGTTCAGTGTGAGCTGCGGGTTCTGCGCCTGCGAGATCTCGTACGCGACCACGTTGGAGGGGCTGGCCAGGTGCCGGCGCGTGGCCCTCACGAGCACGCGGACGTTCGCCGATCCCGGCACGCGGAACGTGTGCTTGATGCTGTAGCTGCCGTCGGCCGCCACGCGGCCACGGTGGATCGTGTGCCAGCGGTTGCCGCGGTCGGAGTCCTGGCGCTGGAGGAGCACGCCCCGGCCGCGGTCGGCGGGGGAGACGGTGCCGGTGAACGTGGTGCTGTGCATCGGCCCGGTCAGCAGGTTCGAGCCGTCGGCGGGACCCGTCAGGGTCACGAGCAGGCGAACGCGCTCGTGCAGGGTGCGGCTGCGGGCACGCGCCGAGCGCACGAACCAGTTGCGGTTCGACCTCACGATGCCGTCGGGCCGGAAGATCGCGTAGAAGCCGTTCGCGTCGGTGCGCACGCGCTGGATCGGCGTGAAGCGCGGCCGCGGGTTGATCCGGTGCCAGAGGGTGACGACGCGGTTGCCGTTGTTCGGCCCCTTCAGCCGGCCCCAGATCGCGAGCTGGTCGCCGGCGACGACCGGGTTCTCGGACACGTGGATCGAGATGTTGTGCCGGCCGTTGGGGCTCGAGTGCTTCGCGGCCTCCGCGGCGCCGGGAACGAGTCCCATCGCACACGCGATCGCGCCGATCGCCACTGCCCCTGTCGCCTTGCGCTTCCGCATCATCCTGGCCTCTCCTTGCCGGTGATCGTGACTTCGCTTTGACCAGACGAACCCACCTCAGCGGGCGAAGGTGCGGTGTTGCACGCGATCGGCGAGAGGGCCCGGCGACTCCGGGCCCTCTCGCGCTTGCTCGCGGTCAGTCCGCGTTGTTGCCAGGCCCGTTCTTGCCGCCAGTCGCGACGTAGCTCACGCAGTCGCCCTGGTTCTTGAACGTGCTGCCGTAGCTCATCCAACCGCCGTTCTTGCAGTCGTCCTTGCTCGTCGGCCGGAGCTCGAAGTCGAACGTGGTGGTGTCGTCACCCACGCTGACGTAGAGGGCGTCGGCGTTCGACACCGCGCCCGGGTTGCCCGATCCCTGGTTGAAGCCGAGCGATCCGGGGCAGACCGGCTTCGGGAACGTCGCGTTGCCGCAGGTCGCACCCTCTTCGATAGTGGCGTCAGGCCGCAGCTCGAGGATGTGGTTCCACGTGCAGGGACTGTTCTGGCCGCACTCGCCGTCGATCCCGGTG
>JAICRZ010000034.1 GCA_025937135.1 Thermoleophilaceae bacterium | reverse complement strand
CAGCGGGATCTGCTCGTGCACCAGCCCTACGACTCGTTCTCGACGAGCGTCGAACGGCTCGTGCAGCAGGCGGTGAGCGACCCGGACGTGCTCGCGATCAAGCTCACGGTCTACCGCACCTCAGACGACTCGAACCTGATGCCGGCGCTGATCGAGGCCGCGGAGCAGGGCAAGCAGGTGGTCTGCCTCGTCGAGCTGAAGGCGCGCTTCGACGAGCGCCGCAACATCTCATGGGCGCGGTCGCTCGAGGAGTCCGGCGCGCACGTGGTGCACGGCCTGCCCGGGCTGAAGACGCACGCGAAGGCGCTCATGGTCATCCGCCGCGAGGGCGAGGGCGTGCGCCACTACGCGCACATCGGCACCGGCAACTACAACGCCAGGACGGCGCGGCTCTACGAGGACTTCGGCCTGTTCACGACCGACGAGGACCTGACCGCCGACGTGGCCGAGGTGTTCAACACGCTGACCGGCTTCGCGCGGCCGAAGAGCTACCGCAAGGTGCTGGTGGCGCCGGCCTACATGCGCGACGGGCTGCTCGGCGAGATCGAGGCGACCGTGCAGGCACACCGCGACGGCAAGGACGCGCGGATCGCGATGAAGACGAACGCGCTCGTGGACCAGCGCTGCATCGAGGCGCTCTATGAGGCGTCGCAAGCCGGCGTGGCGGTCGACCTCAACGTGCGCGGCATCTGCGCGCTGCGGCCGGGCGTCGAAGGCGTGAGCGAGAACATCCGCGTGGTGTCGGTGGTCGGCCAGTTCCTCGAGCACTCGCGCATCTATTCGTTCCAGTGCGGCGACGAGCGGCGCTACTGGCTCGGCTCTGCGGACCTGATGCCGCGTAACCTCGACAACCGGGTGGAGCTGCTGGCTCCGGTGGAGTCGCAGCAGCTTCAGGCGGAGCTCCAGGACACGCTCGATCGCTGCTTCGCCGACGACAGCTTCGCGTGGGAGCTGCGCCCCGACGGGAGCTGGGAGCGGCGCGAGGGGGGCGAGCGCTCGGTGCACCGCGAGCTGCGCGAGCGGGCGCTGGAGCGGGCCGCGACCCAGGGGGCGGAACGACCGCCGGAGAGCCCGGCGGCCGTTCCGAACGAGGCGACTACCTGATGACGAGCTTGCCCGGCTTCGTCATGAACGAGTGCTTCTCGCCCGTCGGCGGGTAGGTGAACTCGATGTCGACGGTGTTCGAGTTGCCGCCACCGGCCGACTTCACGTCGGCGACCCAGCCCGGAGCGAGGCGCAGGCTGTAGAGGCTCAGCACGCCGCCGGACTCGCGCACGATCACGCACGCGGTGTTCACGACGGTGTTGGCGAACGTGTCGGAGCCGTCCGCGAGCTTGATGACGATCGGGTCGACGTACTCGGGGCAGAGCGACCAGGCGTCGAAGGTGGGCGCGGTGTCCACGGTCGTCGTGGTGCCGCCGCCACCCCCGCCGCCGCCACCCGATCCCGAGCCGCCGCGCGCGAGCGCCGGCGAGGCCGCCAGCGCCAGGCTTGCGACGGCGGCGGCGAGAGTCATTGCAGTACGTCGAGCGAACATCTTGGTCCCCCTCTGAAAAGACGTTGACGCGGCGGAGTCTCTGAGCAGCGCGGTCCGTCATTCCATTGGACCTTGGTCCTAGGACCCCCGCGCTCGACGGATAGGCGGGTCATCCGGGCGGCCGGAAGTGCCGATACAGCCAGGCGCGATGCAATTTCCGTTCAGAAAGCGCCTCGGGCTGACCGACCGCACCGCGGACACGCGGACCGACCGCGGCGTCATGGCCCGGACGCTGATGTATCCGTACGCCCTCGGCGGGGTCCTGTCGCTGGCCGCAGCCACGCACGAGCCGGTGCGCCTCGGGGTGACGGCCGCCGTCTGCTGGTCCGTCGCGGCATTGCTGCTGGCCGTCTACGACGCGCTGCCCGACTGGGCCTTCCCGCTCCTCACCGCCCTCGGCACGGGCCTGCTGCTGTGGACCGTGTACTCGGGCGAGGGCGTCGCGCTGGCGTGCGCCCCGCTGCTGGTGCTGCCCGCCACCTATGCGATGTTCTTCCTGCGCAAGCTGGCCGCGCTCGCGATAGCCGCGCTCGCCTCCGGCGGCTACCTCGCCGCGGCGCTCGCCGGCCCCGCCTCCGGCAGCCACGTGGTGGTGGCCAGCGTCGGGATCGGCGCCGCGGCCGGACTCGTCGGGCTCCAGCGTGCGAACGCGAACCGGCTGATCTGGCGGCTCTCCGACGCCGCCGTCACGGACGCGCTCACCGGGCTGATGAACCGCCGCGGCTTCCAGGAGCTGATCGAGACGGAGCTCGAGCGCGCACGCCGCAGCGGCCAGCCGCTCAGCCTGCTGATCGGCGACCTCGACCACTTCAAGGCGCTGAACGACCGCTTCGGCCATGGCGCCGGCGACCGTGCCCTCGAGCAGCTCGCGCTGATCCTCGACACGGCCAAGCGCCGCATCGACACCGCCGCGCGGATCGGCGGCGAGGAGTTCGCCGTGGTGCTGCCGGACTCCGACCAGCACGCCGCCTACATCCTCGCCGAGCGGATGCGCCGCGAGGTGCGCGAGACGTTCATGTACGAGCCGTACGAGCTCACGATCAGCATCGGCGTGGCGACGTTCCCGCTGCATGGGTCGAGCGTCGAGGTCCTCGTGGCGCAGGCCGATGAGGCGCTCTACGCCGCCAAGGCGCTCGGCCGCGACCGCACGATGCTCTACAGCGACGACCTGGCCGACAGCGTCCCGCCCGAAGCCGGCGAGTTCCATCGTGCGCGGTCCGAGCGCCACAGCTCGACGGTCCTCGCGCTGGCCGACGTGGTCGACAGCCGCGACCGCGGCACCACCGCGCACTCGCAGGCGGTCGGCCGCTACGCCGCCGCGATCGCCCGCGAGCTGGGGCTGCCCGAGGCGGTGGTGGAACGCGTGCGCTTCAGCGGCATCGTCCGCGACATCGGCAAGATCGGCATCCCCGACTCGATCCTCCAGAAGCCCGGCTGGCTTTCCGCCGAGGACTGGGACGCGATGCGCCGGCACCCCGAGATCGGCGCCTCGATCCTCGCCGGCGCCGACATGGACGACGTGAGCGAGTGGGTCCTCTCGCACCACGAGCGGCCCGACGGAACCGGCTACCCGCACGGCCTGCGCGGCTCGGACATCCCCTTCGAAGCGCGGATCCTGGCCGTCGCAGACGCCTACGAGGCGATGACGAGCAACCGCGTCTACCGCGCCGCGATGGACGAGTCCGACGCCCGGGCGGAGCTGCTCCGCTGCGCCGGCACGCAGTTCGACGAGCGCGTCGTCCAGGCGTTCATGAGGGCGCTCGACGCGACGCCCGAACCCGGCCGCCTGCGGCTGGTCAGGTAACCAGCCGAGTCGCTACCCTCACAGCGCGCCAGCGGGCGTAGCTCAGTTGGTTAGAGCGCCGGCCTGTCACGCCGGAGGTCGCGGGTTCGAGTCCCGTCGCTCGCGTCTTCGTCGCTTCGCGCTCTGGTCAGTAGCGCCGACCGACGGGCGTGACGCGGGCGCCCTTGGTACACAGGTGCAGCGGCCGGCGGAAGTGCCAGGTGAGCGCGCGGGTTGCGTTCGGCGGGATCACGCGGACGGAGGCGACGCGATGAGAGCACCGGCGCCCGGTTCGGGGGTCCGCGTTCGGATGGCGCACGTCGAAGCGGGCGGGCTTCCGGCGGGAGAATGTGAGTGTGCGGAGCGGGTGCAGGTCGTCGTGGTAGCGGGCCACGTGGATCACCGTGCGGCCCCGCGAGTCGAGCAGGGCCACGCCCGGATAGCCGCCGAGGCGGCACGTCAGCCCGCGGCGCGGCACCAGGCGGAACAGTTCATAGCCCGTGCCGGCGGCGCCTTCGAAGCCCTTGTAGTGGAGCGTCAGCTGGTTGCTCGCGCACGTCGGCGCGGCCGCGGCGGCGACCGCCGCGAGGAGCGCGATCACGCGACGTTGCGGTGTGGCTCCGACACCACGTGCTGCACCGGCGCGTCCGTCAGCTTGGCCACGCGCTGCGGCAGGTCGGCGTTGAGCCAGTGCGAGACGCCGCTCGGGTAGGTCGAGAGCAGGATCTCGTCGTACTGCGCGGGGTCCCAGACCTCGCCGATGCAGAAGAGCGGGTTCTGGTCGATGCCCACGACGCCCTCGGCCGCGATGCCCTCGGCGGCCATTCGCGCCAGCGCCACGTCGAGGCGTTCGCGCGCCTCCTCGCGCGCGCCCGGTCCGGACGGCATGAGCACGGTGCAGGAGAGCGTTCCCTTGCCGGCCCGGCGCTTCAGCGCCTCGATGAGCTCGTCGGAGCCGGCTGTGCGGTTCGCGACCACCAGCAACTTCGTCTGCCAGGTCACGCGTCCCTCCTCGTCTGGAGCGGTGGGTTCTTCGACGCTACTCCTTCCGCACCATCCTGCTACCCCCTTCGCCGCTCGGCCAGCATGAAAGAAATCCCATAAAGCAGACGCCGCGCCGAGTACGATCCACCGCGATGCCCGCTGACCTCAACGGTGCGCGCGTGCTGCTCACCGGCGCCAGCGGTGGGATCGGCAACGCGATCGCGCACGGGCTGCGCGACAAGGGCGCCCACATGCTGCTCACGGGCAGGCGCCGGGAGGCGCTCGAGGCGCTGGACGGCGAGCCGATCGTCGCCGACCTCTCCGACAGGGACGCGGTCGCACAGCTGCTCGAGCAGGCCGGCCGCGTGGACGTGCTCGTGGCCAATGCGGCCCTGCCGGGCAGCGGGAGGCTCGACAGCTATTCGCCCGAGGAGATCGATCGCGCGCTCGACGTGAACCTGCGCGCGCCGATCCAGCTCACGCGCGCGCTCGTGCCCCAGATGGTCGAGCGCGGCTCAGGGCACATCGTGCTCATCTCCTCGCTCTCGGGCAAGGTGCCGGCGGCCTACAGCAGCATCTACAGCGCGACGAAGTTCGGGCTGCGCGGCTTCGGGCTGAGCCTCAACGACGAGCTGCACGACACCCACGTCGGCGTCTCGATCATCGCGCCCGGCTTCATCCGCGACGCCGGGATGTTCGCCGACTCCGGGGCCGAGCTCCCGCCGGGCGCCGGCACGCGGACGCCGCAGGACGTGAGCGACGCGGTCGTGCGGGCGATCGAGACCGGCCGCCAGGAACTCGACGTGGCGCCCCTGTCGTTCCGGATGGGCGCGCGCTTCTTCGGCGTCGCGCCCGGGCTGATGGCCGCCATCCAGCGCCGGCTCGGCAGCCACAGGGTCGGCGCGGCGATGGGCGAGGGTCAGCGCAGCAAGCGCTGACCGCCACTCAGCGGAGGCGGCCCTCGATGACGGTGCCGCGCTTCTTCAGCGTGTAGCCGGACGACGCCGGCTCGCGAAGCGCGGGAGCGCCGTGGTAGCAGCGGTACGAGCCCACGACCTTCTCGCCCTGGCAGCGCGCGCCGATGACGTGGTGGGAGAGGCGCCGGGCCCTGCGGCACGAGACGTGTCCCTTGATGCGGAAGACGTGCACCTTCACGCTGAAGTTGCCGTTCTTGGCGATGAAGCTGCCGCACGACGTCTTGGCGTACGCGGATCCCGGCATGGCGGCGAGCGCGGCGCCGAGCACGAGGACGAGAAGAAGGAGGCGGCCCGGCTTCACGGCGTCAGGGTAACCCCGGCGCCGCCGTTGGTCGAGACCGTAATCTGACAGTGCTCAGGCGCCGGTCACGTACGCCTGTAGCCGTCGCATCCCGGCGAGCCAGCGCTCGTAGTCGCCGGTCTTGTTCTGCATGAACTTGAGGACCTCGGGGTGCGGCAGGATCAGGAAGCGCTCGTCGCGCATCGCGTCGACGACGTCGCCGGCCACCTCGTCGGGCTCGAGGATCGCGCCGGCCGCCTGCACCACGCGCGCGCCCACGCCCTCGCCGCCCTCCATCTCGAGCCCGCCGTTCAGCAACGGCGTGTTCACGCCCATCGGGCAGAGGCAGCTCACGCGGATGCCGCGCTCGCCGTAGGTGACCGACAGCCACTCGGCGAACGCCACGGCGGCATGCTTGGTGACCGCGTACGGCGCGTCGCCCACCTGCGTGAGCACGCCGGCCGCGGACGCGGTCGCCACGAAGTAGCCCTCGCCACGCTCGAGCCAGCCGGGCACGAGCAGCCGCGCGGCCACGATGTGCGCGCGCACGTTCACCGCGAGGATCTGGTCCCAGACCTCGTCGGATGCGTCGAGTCCCTGGCCGGTGCCGATGCCGGCGTTCGCGCAGAACACGTCCACGGGCCCGAAGCGCTCGAGCAGCTCGGCCAGCGCAGCCTCGTCGGCCACGTCGCACACGACACTCGCCGCGGCGTCGGTGCCGATCTCCTCCGCCACGGCCGCCGCGCCCTCGGCGTTGAGGTCCACGACGACGACGCGACTCGCGCCCTCGGCGGCGAAGCGCAGCGCCAGCGCACGGCCGATGCCGGACGCGCCGCCCGTTACGACGGCGACGCGGTCGCGCAGCTCCATCTAGTCGACGCCCAGCGCGGCGCGCACGATGCGCGACTGCTCGGCGCGGTGCGCGGCGGAGTAGCCCTCGCCCGGCGAGGCGCGGAACTGGCGCCCGACGTACTCGTACTGCACGCGGTCGGGCAGGATCCAGCCGAGCCGCGACTCCATCGTCGAGCGCGCGCCCATGTTCTTCGGCTCCTCCTGGGCCCACACGACGGTCTCCAGGTTGGGGTAGCTCGCCATCAGCGCGCGCAGCTCGTTCTCGGCGAACGGGTAGAGCAGCTCGACTCGTCCGATCGCGACGTGTTCGCAGCCCGCCCGCGCCTCGTGGCCGACGATGTCGTAGAAGACCTTGCCCGAGCAGAGCACGAGCCGCGTGACATCCTCGCGCGAGCCGACGAGCGTCGGATCGTCGAGCACCGGCTGGAAGCTGCCCTCGGTCAGGTCCTCGAGCCCGGACGTGGCGGCCGGCAGCCGCAGCAGCGACTTGGGCGTCATCACCACGAGCGGGCGGCGCTTGGCGATGAGCGCCTGGCGCCGCAGCAGGTGGAAGTACTGGGCCGGCGTGGTGCAGTTGGCCACGCGGATGTTGCCCTCGGCGCCGAGCTGCATGAAGCGCTCGAGGCGGCCGGACGAGTGCTCGGGGCCGGCGCCCTCGTACCCGTGCGGGAGCAGCAGCGTGAGGCGCGTGGTCTGGCCCCACTTCGCGAGACCCGACGTGATGAACTGGTCGACGATCACCTGCGCGCCGTTCACGAAGTCGCCGAACTGCGCCTCCCACAACACCAGCGCCTCGGGCGCCTGCGCGCTGTAGCCGTACTCGAAGCCGAGCGCCGCGGTCTCCGACAGCGGGCTGTTGTACAGCTCGAACGGGACCTCGGACTTCGGCAGGTTCTGGATCGGCGCGTACTTCTCGCCCGTCTGCGCGTCGTGGAAGACGAGGTGGCGCTGGCTGAACGTGCCGCGCTCGGTGTCCTGGCCGGTGAGGCGGATCGGCACGCCCTGATAGAGCAGCGACGCCCACGCCAGCTCCTCCGCGTGCGCCCAGTCGATCTTGCCGTCCTCGAGTCCCGTCCGCCGGCGCTCCATCAGCGGCTTGAGCTTGCGGTGCATCGTGAAGCCCTCGGGCGCCTTCATGAGCTGCTCGTTCAGGTGCCGGACGGTGTCGGCAGACACCGAGGTCTTCGGCTCGGGCGACGCGGTGCGGTCGAGCTCGCGCTCCTCTTCCTCGTCCGCCTCGCCGATCGCGGCCTTGAGGTCCTCGTGCGCTGTAGCGACCCGCTGATGCACCTCGCTCGCCACTCGCTCGGCCTCGTCGGCCGAGATGACGCCCCGTTGCGTGAGCTGGTCGGCGTACAGCTTGCGGACCGGCGGGTGCTTCTTGATCGCGTCGTACATCGTCGGCTGCGTGTAGGCCGGCTCGTCCTGCTCGTTGTGGCCGAAGCGGCGGTAGCCGATCAGGTCGATGAGAGCGTCGCGGCCGAAGCGCTCACGGAAGGCGAGCGCGAGGCGGACGGCGGCGACGCATGCCTCCACGTCGTCGGCGTTCACGTGGATGATCGGGATGTCGAAGCCCTTCGCCAGGTCCGAGGCGTAGCGCGTCGAGCGGCTCTCGTCCGGATCGGTCGTGAAGCCGAGTTGGTTGTTGGTGATGATGTGGAGCGTGCCGCCGGTCGTGTAGCCGTCGAGGCCCTGAAGGTTCAGCGTCTCGGCCACGACGCCCTGGCCCGGAAACGCGGCGTCACCGTGGATCAGGACCGGCAGGACGACGGTCGGGTCGTGCTCGAGCTTGCGGCTGTCGCGGCTCGACTGGTCGGCGCGCGCACGCCCCTCGACGACCGGGTCGACGAACTCGAGGTGGCTCGGGTTCGGCGACAGCGTCACGCGGATGCCCTTGCCGCTCATGGTCTTGCGCGTGCCGGCGGCGCCGTGGTGGTACTTCACGTCGCCGGTGCCGCCCTCGGGCATCTGCGTGTCCACCTCGAGGTTGGACTCGCCCTCGAACTCCGCGAGAATCGCCTGGTAGCTGCGCCCGACCGTGTGCGCGAGCACGTTCAGCCGGCCGCGGTGCGCCATGCCGATCACGACCTCGCGCGCGCCGGCGTCGGAGGCCAGCTCGAGCGTCTCGTCGAGCATCGGGATCAGCATGTCGAGGCCCTCGAGCGAGAACTGCTTCTTGCCCAGGAAAGCCTTGTGGAGGTAACCCTCGAAGACGTCGGACTCGGTCAGGCGCTCGAGCAGGCGCTTGCGGTCGTCGTCGCTCAGATCCTGGCGGTGCTCGCCTGACTCGATCGTCTGCCGCAACCAGACGCGCTGCTCGTGATCGGCGATGTGCTCGATCTCGTAGGCGATCGTGCCGGTGTAGGTCTCCTGTAGGTGCGGCAGCGCGTCCGCGAATGTCTCGCCGGGCACCGCGACGCGCAGCACCGACGCCGGTATCGCGCGCATGAGCTCGGGCGTGAGGTGGACCGTGGCGGGGTCGAGCGCCGGGTCCGACTCGGGCTCGGAGCCGAGCGGGTCGAGCCGCGCGGCCAGATGGCCGTGCATGCGATGCGCCTTGACGACCGAGGTCGCGGCCTGGACCGCCTGGAGCAGCGCGAGGTCGGCGTCGGCTCCGGGTCGCACCGGCGACGGCGCAGGCTCGGCGGCGGTGACCGGGCCGGCGCCGTCCTGGCGCCGATCCTCGACCCCGGCCGGCGGCACGTGCGCCTGAATCCCGAGAGCCTCGAAGACGAGCTCGTAGAACTGTTCCTCGCCCTGGAGCAGCTGATCGATCCGGCGCAGGAACGCGCCCGACTCGGCGCCCTGGATGACGCGATGGTCGTAGGTCGACGTCATCGTCATCACCTTCGAGACGCCCAGCTCGCGCAGCTTCTCCGGATCGCTCCTCGTGAGCCCGGGCGGGTAGCCGATCGCGCCCGTGGCGACGATCGTCCCCTGGCCGGGCATCAGCCGCGGCACCGAAGCCACCGTTCCGATGCCGCCCGGATTGGTCAGGCTGATGTTCGCCCCGGCGTAGTCGTCAGGGCCGAGCGTGTTGTCGCGCGCGCCGGCCACGAGGCGGTCGTACTCGGCCACGAAGTCGGCGAAGTCACGATCACTTGCGGCCTTCAGCACCGGGACCACGAGCGAGCGCGTGCCGTCCTTGCGCTCCACGTCCACGGCCAGGCCCAGGCTGATCGACTCCGGCACGACCCGCTGAGGCTTGCCGTCGGCCTCCGTGTAGGAGTTGCCCATCACCGGCATCTCCTGCGCGGCTCGGACGATCGCCCATGCGATCAGGTGGGTGAACGACAGTTTCTTGCCGACACCCTTGAGCGCCCTGCGGCGCTCGTCGAGCCGGTCGACCTCGAGCGTCCGGAAGCTGGTGGCCGTCGGGATCGAGCGGCTCTCGTTCATGAAGCGGACGAGAGTGGCGGCGGGGCCGCGAATCGGAGAGGAGCTGGGAGCGGAGGACGTGGCGTGGCCGTTGCCCTCGAGCGCGCTCTGCACGTCGTCCTTGGTCACGCGCCCGCGTGGCCCGCTGCCTTCGACCTTGCTCACATCGAGCCCGTTCGCCGCAGCCATGCGCGCGGCCACGGGCGTCGCGTTCCCCGCTCCGTTACCGCCGCCGTTCGTGGCGGCCGGCTGCGCCGGGGCCGCCGGCTCCGCGGGCTGCGGGCCGCGGGCCGCGGGCTCCCCGACGGAAATGCGCGCAACCACGGTCCCGGTAGCGACGACATCGTCAGGCGCGGCCAGGATCTCGACCACGGTTCCCGCCGCCGGCGACGGCAGTTCCGCATCGACCTTGTCCGTCGAGATCTCGACGAGGCCCTGCTCCTTCTCGACGACGTCGCCCACCTTCACGAGCCAGTCGAGGACCGTGCCCTCGGAGACCGACTCGCCCATCTCCGGCACGGCCACGTCCATCACCTGGCCCTGGGCGTCGAGCGCCTCCTTCGCGGCCTCGTGCTCCTCCTCGGCCGCGGCGCCGTGCTCGGCCTCCTCGACCGCGGACTCGTCCGCCGCCCAGTCGGGGTCGGGATCGGCCGGCTTGGCGCCGTTGCTGCCGCTCGGAGAGATCTCACCCAGCACGGTCCCGACGGGAACCGTCTCGTCCGGCTCGACGAGGATCTTCGTGAGAACGCCGCTCGCGGGCGAGGGGACCTCGGTGTCGACCTTGTCGGTCGAGACCTCGACGAGGCCCTGCTCGGCCTCCACCTCGTCGCCCACCTTCACGAGCCAGTCGAGGATCGTCCCTTCCGTCACCGACTCGCCCATCTCGGGCATGCGTATCTGGACGGTGGTTCCGGCTTCCATTGGGACGCCTGAGTACTGTAGCCCGCCTTCTTCCGCGAGGATCCCAGCCATGGAGAAATGGTGGGGCTGGGGAAGCGAGGAGGATCAGCCGCCGGCGGAGATGGGCGTGGCCGCGCGCGAGCACCTCGGCTTCGATCCGGTCGAGCCGGAGTCGCCGGCGCGGGTCGAGGACCTCGCGCTGCGCGCCCCGCGGATCGAGCCACCGCCCGCGCTCTCGGCCATCTGCTCGGTCGACGCGCGCGACCGCGCCGCGCACTCCTACGGCAAGGCCTACCGCGACATCGTGCGGGCGTTCCGCGGGCGGATCGACAACCCGGTGGACGCGGTCGCGCGCCCGCGCTCGGAGGCCGAGGTCGAGCAGGTGCTCGACTGGTGCGCCACCGCGGGCGCCGCGGCGATCCCGTACGGCGGCGGCACCAGCGTGGTCGGCGGGCTCGAGCCGCGAGGGCTCGACGCCGCGGTGAGCGTGGACCTGGGCGCGCTCGATCGCGTACTCGAGGTGGACCGCGAGTCGCTCGCCGCCCGCGTGCAGGCTGGGGTCCGTGGACCGGCTCTGGCCGACCAGCTGCGCGAGCACGCGTTGACGCTGCGCCACTACCCGCAGTCGTGGGAGTTCTCCACGCTCGGCGGCTGGGTGGCCACGCGCGCGGGCGGCCACTACGCAACCGGCGCCACGCACATCGACGACCTCGTCGAGTCGGTGCGCGCGATCACCCCGGCCGGGCTGTGGGAGTCGCGGCGGCTGCCCGGCTCGGGCGCGGGGCCGAGCCCGGACCGGATGCTGATCGGCTCCGAGGGGATCCTCGGCGTGATCACCGAGGCCTGGATCCGCGTCCAGCGGCCGCCGGAGTTCCGCGCGAGCGCCGGCGTGCAGTTCGGCGACTTCGGCGACGGCGCGCGAGCGGTCCGCGCCCTCGCGCAGTCGGGCCTCCAGCCGTCGAACTGCCGGTTGCTCGACTCCGGCGAGGCCACGATCACCGGCGCCGCCGCGGGCCGATCGCTGCTCGTGCTCGGCTTCGAGTCCGCCGATCACCCGCTCGGGCCCTGGATCGAGCGCGCTCTGGAGCTCTGCCGTGACCACGGCGGTGAGGTGACCGACGGCCCGAGCCTGCGCGGGCCCGGCGAGGGCAGTGGCGGCGACACGTGGCGGAGCGTCTTCCTCCAGGCGCCGTACCTGCGCGACACGCTGATCGCGTTCGGCGTCCTCGTCGACACCTTCGAGACCGCGATCACGTGGGACCGCTTCGACGCCTTCGTCGCGGATGTGCGCGAGCGCGCGGAGACGGCGGTCCGCGAGGTCTGCGGCGCCGGCCGCGTCACCTGCCGCCTCACGCACGCGTATCCCGACGGCGCCGCGCCCTACTTCACGGTCTACGCGCCGGCGCGCCGCGGCTCGGAGGTCGAGCAGTGGGACGAGGTGAAGGCGGCGGCGTCGGATGCCCTGATCGCCGCGGGCGGCACGATCACCCACCACCACGCGGTCGGCCGCGACCACCGGCCCTGGTACGACCGCCAGCGCCCGGACCCGTTCGCCGACGCGCTGCGCGCGGCGAAGCGAGCGGTCGACCCCGCCGGGATCCTGAACCCGGGCGTGCTGATCGACCCGTAATTCCTGACTTTCTGTTGTAGAGCAACAGCAACTCAGGACGCCAAGGCCGTCTTAACGTCCATGAACGCCGCGAACCTCATCGCCATGGCGCACTCATCGATTTCGGGGAGCCGAGCTGTTACGCGTGCGGGTGGATGGCGACGGATCCTGACTGGCGCGAGAGTGGGCGATTCCGGTCGGCGACAAGTTCTCCTACGCCAGCTTGGCCGCGTGCTCGGTCGAGGCGCTGCGCCGTTCGCTATCGGGCGATCCCGAGATGCTCAGTGAACAGCCACAGGACGGCGTTCACTGACTTTCTGTTGTAGAGCAACAGCAACACAGCAACGCGGACCAGCTGAGGTAACGAGCGCGCTCCATATGCTCACCCCGTGACCCCGCAGCGGCGCAAGCGTGAGCTCGGACGGGCCGACCGCGTGCTGCCGGGCGTCTGGCGGCTGCGGCTGCCGCTCCCGTGGCCGGGGGTGCCGCACGGGAACGCGTGGGCGATCGCCTCGGGGGACGGCATCGTGCTCGTGGACACGGGCATCGGCGACGCCGGCGCGATGCAGCAGCTCCAGCGCGCGATGGACCAGGCCGGGCTGCGGCTCGAGCACGTGCGCCTGCTCGTGTGCACGCACGCGCACTCCGACCACTACGGGCTGGCCGGCCCGATCGTCGACTACGCCGGCTGCGAGCTCTGGATGCACCCGAACTTCGACCACGCGCGGCGCGCCGCGGAGGATCCGGAGCGCGCCTTCGAGCGCCGCATCGAGGTGGCGCGCCAGAGCGGCGTGCCGATCGAGGCGCTCCAGCGCTACAGCGAGCAGCGCAAGAACCAGCCGCTGGGGATCGCGCGGATCGTCGAGCCGGACCGGGAGCTGCTGCCGGGCGTGCAGGTCCAGACCGACCTCGGGACGTTCGACGTCTACGAGACGCCCGGCCACGCGCCGTCGCATGTCTGCCTCCACGACCCCGAGCGCGGGATCCTGATCTCGGGCGACCACCTCCTCGGCCGCGTATCGCTCTACTACGACTACGGCTGGACCCCCGACCCCGCCGGCGAGTTCCTGTCGAGCCTCGACACGATCGACGCGCTCGACTCGAGCCTCTGCCTGTCGGGCCACGGCCGCCCGTTCCGCGACGTCAAGGAGCACATCGCCGCGAACCGGCGCGAGGTGCACGAGCGGATCGAGCGCGTGCGCTCGGCGCTGCGCCAGGCAGACGGCCCGCAGACCCCGTTCGAGATCGTCCCGATCCTGCTCGGCGACCCGAACCCGTCGCCGATGATGGTCACCTGGGGGCTGTCGGAGGCACTCGCGTACCTCGACCACCTGGAGCGGACCGGCGAGGCCGCGAAGGTGGACGAGGAGCCGAACCACAGATGGGCGCTCGCGGCGTAGAATCTGCTCATGGGCGTACGCGCATCAGACGCCGAACGTGAGCGCACGGTCGCGAGCCTCCGGCGCGCGTATGCGGCGGGCCGCCTGAAGCTGGACGACCTCGAGCGCCGGATCGAGCGCGCCTACGCCGCCACCTGGCGCGCCGAGCTCCGCGGCCTCACCCGCGACCTGCCGTTCGAGCTGCCGGTCGCGCGCCGCCAGGTCGTGCGCGGCGTCGACCGCTTCCAGCGCGCGATCTTCCGCTTCCACGCGTGGTGCTACGTGTCGTTCAACACCGTGATGGTCTCGATGTGGGCCTGGGGCGGTGGCCACGAGTTCTGGCCAGCCTTCACGATCATCCCGGGCGCCGCGCTACTGGCCTGGCACCGCAAGGGATCGGTCACCGCGTCGCGCAGGCTCGGCCGGGCCCGCCAGCGAACCCTGATCGCTTGAGCCGCCAGGCGGTGGACGTCAGCGCGCGGTCGGCGGCGTCGCCGGACGCGGTCTGGGCGCTGCTCGCCGACGCAACCACCTGGTCGGACTGGGGCGACTGGTCGAGCGCAGAGCTCGTCCGCGAGGGCACGCCGCCGCCCGGCGGAGTGCACGCGGTCAAGCGCCTGAAGAGGTTCCCGACCGTCACGGTCGAGGAGGTCACGATCTTCGAGCCGCCGCGGCGGCTCTGCTACGAGCTGCGCTCCGGGCTGCCGCTGCGCGGCTACCGTGGCGAGGTCACGCTCACGCCGGCGGACGGCAGCGGGACCGAGATCCGCTGGCGCAACGAGTTCGAGCCCAAGCTGCCGGGCACGGGCGGCCTGTTCCGGGTCGTGCTGTCGCGCTTCATCGCCGATACGGCCAAGCGCCTGGCCGCGGCCGCCGAGAAGAGCTAGGCGCCGTTCTCCCACGGCCGCGTGGCGCGCAGCGCCGCGAGGATCGCCCGGGCCGCCGGGTGGCGGTTGAGCACGTAGAAGTGGATGCCGGGCGCGCCGCGCTCCAGCAGATCGGCGCACTGGAGCGTCGCGTAGGCCACGCCCAGCTCGGCCACCGCCTGCTCGTCGTCCTTGCGCGCGTTCAGCTCGCGATCGAGGTCCGGCGGGATCGTGGCGCCGCACATCTCGGTCATGCGCTTGATCGAGGCGAACCTCAGGATCGGCATGATGCCCGGGATGATCGGCACCTCGACGCCGGCGGCGCGCGCCCTGTCGACGAACTCGAAGTAGAGGTCGTTGTCGAAGAACAGCTGCGTGATCAGGAAGCGCGCGCCGTTCGCGACCTTCTCCTCCATCACGCGGATGTCCTGATCCATGTTCTCGGAGTGGATGTGCACCTCGGGGAACGCCGCGGCGCCGATCGAGAAGTCGTACTCGCGCGCGATCAGGTCGATCAGCTCGGTCGAGTAGGTCAGCCCGCCGTCGGTCGCGGTCCACTCCGTCTCGCCCTGCGGCGGGTCGCCGCGCAGCGCCAGCACGTTCTCGATCCCGGCGTCGCGCATCTCGTCGAGCACCGAGCGCAGCTCGTCGACGGTCGCGCCCACGCAGGTGAAGTGCGCCATCGCCTCGAGGCCCAGCTCCTGCTTGATCTTCTTGACGATCTCGATCGTCCGGCCACGCGTTGAGCCGCCGGCGCCGTAGGTCACCGACACGAACGCAGGCTCGTCGTGCTTCAGCTCCTGGGCGGCCATCCAGAGGTTCTGCCAGCCCTCCTCGGTCTTGGGCGGGAAGAACTCGAACGAGAAGCACGGGCGTGTGTCATCGAGGATCGCGTCGATTTGCATGGGCGGAAGAGGTTACGAACGGGCTTCCGGATGGACGATGTCGAGGTAGGTGGCGATGCGCGTCTGGCCGCCCTCCTGCCACTGGACGTCGACCGAGTCGTTCTGCCGGTAGGTGCCGAACAGCCCGAGGAAGATCCCGGCCCAGCGGATCGCGCCGAGCCGCCCCTCCTTCTGGAGGTGCCTCGGGAAGACGAGCGCGCCATCGACGACCCGGTAGTCGCGGCCCTCCGTCTGTGGCACGCCGTTGAGGAACACGCGGAACGGCGGCGTCGCCTCCTTGGGCAGCGGCACGATCGAGCGCTTCTCGGGCATCGCGGGGGCAGGCTAGCCGGAGGTGAGAGGATCAGCTCGATCGACCGAGGAGGTCTGACGATGCTGGTCTTCTTCACCGCCCGCCGGCTCAAGCCGGGAGCCTTCGAGCAGTTCCGCCGCGCCTGGGACGGGACGGGCGAGCGGCCGCCCGGCTTCATTCGCGCCTACCACGCGCGCAACGTCCGCGACGAGGACGAGATCATCTCCTTCGGCCTCTTCGACATGACGAAGGACGACTACCACTCGTTCCGCGGGGAGGCGGACGCCGCAGAGAACAAGCGCGTCGACGAGATGTCGCAGTTCGTCGAGAACGAGCATGTCTCGGGCGTGTTCGAGGTGATCGAGGAGGTCACCGAGTAGGGAGCGCGCGGCGCAGCGCGTCGTACGGCGACTCGCCGTCGCGCTGCGTCACGAGCCGCCGCCGAACCCAGCCGGTGTACGCCTCGGCCGAGCCGTCGCCGCGCACGTCAACCCCGGCGCGCACGCGCGGCCCGCGCAGTTCGAGCCGGGCGCTGACCTGCTGCACCGGTTCGAAGTTGCGGCCGAGCATGGTGCTGACCGGTTTCGCCTTCGTCGTCAGCGCGATCTCCCGTGCGCGCGCTTCAAGTGCTTCAAGCGCGGCTCGCAGATCGCCGAACCGCTCGCGATCGACCTTCGGCCCAACTCTCGTCACCAGCTTGAACCGAGAACGCCTGATGCGCGCGGCTGCGCCCTCCGAAGCAGGCCGAACAGCGGGATCGGTCTTGCTACCCGCCAATGGCGCTCATGCTGCGCGGCGGCTGGCGGAAGCCCGGCTCGCCCACGTGGTGCTTCAGCTCCTTGCGCCACACCGCGTCGCGGATCAGCCCCTCGATGTCCGCGTCGCTCGCGCCGGCCCGCAGCGGCTCGCGCAGATCGGTCTCGTGGATCGAGAAGAGGCACGTGCGCAACCTGCCCTCCGCGGTGATCCGCACGCGGTTGCAGTCGGCGCAGAAGGGCTCCGACACCGGGTTGATGAAGCCGATCTCGCCGCCGCCGTCGGCGAAGCGGAACACGCGCGCGGTCGAGTTCGGCTCGCGCGGCAGCTCCTCGAGCGGGTGGACGGCGTGGATGATCGCGCGCAGCTCGTCGCCGCTCAACACCTGGTCGGCGCTCCAGGCGTGGTCGGCGTCGAGCGGCATGAACTCGATGAAGCGCACCTGGAACGCGGTCGAACGGGCGAACTCCGCGAACGGGATCGCCTCCTGCTCGGTGAAGCCGCGGATCGCGACGGCGTTGACCTTGATCGGCTGAACCTCGGGATGCTTTGCGAGCTCGTCCAGGCCGCGCAGGACCTGCGGCAACGAGTCGCGGCGCGTGATCTGGAAGAAGCGGTCGCGCTGGAGCGAGTCGATCGACACGTTCACCCGGTTGATGCCCGCCTCGACGAGCGCCGTCGCGTCGCGCTCGAGCAGGTAGCCGTTGGTGGTGAGGGACAGGTCCTCGACGCCGTCGACGTTCGCCAGCATCCGCGCCAGCCGCGGGAAGTCGCGGCGCACGAGCGGCTCGCCGCCGGTCAGCCGCACGTCGGTCACGCCCATCCCGGCGAAGATGCCCACCAGCCGCTCGATCTCCTCGAAGCGCAGGACCGCGGAGCGATCGAGCCAGGGCAGGCCGTCGGCGGGCATGCAGTACTGGCAGCGGAAGTTGCAGCGGTCCGTGACCGACACGCGGAGGTCGGAGATGCGCCGTCCGTGTCCGTCGTGGAGAAGGTCGCCCACGAGGGGCAGGCTACCCCGTCATCAGCGGGACGATGTACCGCCGTGCGAAGCGGCGCGCCTCGCGCGGGTTCTCGAGCTTCACCGCGCTGTCCGGCGTGAGCAGGAACGACAGCACCAGGCGCGCGACGACCTCGGCCACGGCGTCCACCTCACGCGGGGGCACATCGGTTCCCGCCAACTTCATCTGCCGCGCCAGGAAGGCGCGGCCGGCGGCCAAAACAGGGCCGCCGCCCGTGGTCACGTGCGGCAGCAGCAGCTCGGGCTCGGTGCGCAGCAGCCGGTTCAGCAGCCGCTGCTCGCGTGCCGCCGCCAGCGTGTGCGCGAACGCCTCGACGATGCGATCCTCCACCGAGCCGAAGCGCGCGGTCGCGGCCTCCAGCTCGGCGAAGAACCGCTGCGCCTCCCCCAATACGACCGCCTCGACCAGGCGCTCCTTGTTCGCGAACCGCCGGTAGACCGTGACCCGCGCCACGCCGGCCTGCCGCGCCACGTCCTCCATGGTCGTCCGGCGGATGCCGAAGTTCTCGAACTGCCCCAGCGCTCCGGCCAGGATCCGCTCGGTCGTGGAGTCGCCCGCCGGCGCTCCGTCCAGCGCCTTCTGCAAGATTGCCGTCGCCATCTACCCGGGAGGTCGTCCGTTGTCCCGCCTGAACCCGCTGCATGAGATCACCGAGCCGATGACCCGGCTCGAGCGCGCGATGAGCAGCATGAGGGACGAGATGGCGCCGATCCAGACGCTGCCCGACGTGCTCGCGTCGCTCCAGCGGGTCGAGGCGCTGCTCGAACGGCTGGTCGAGATCCAGGAGGCCGAGGCCACGGGCGTCCCGGTGAAGCCCGTCAAGCCGGTACCAGCGTCGCGCCGTGCCGCGCCGCGTAAGCGGGCGGCATCAGCCTGACCCGGTCCGGCAGCCGCGGGAAGAGCCCCTTGATGGCGCGCTGCTGAGCGCGCAGCGCGAGCTCCTTCTCCCGGCTCCACGCGAGGTTGAACCGTCCGCGCAGGACCGCCGGCAGCGAGCCGACGGTCGTGAGGCGCACCAGCTCAGAGCCCGGCCAGGAGGCAATGTTCCAGACGCTCTCTGGCAGCGGCACCGGCAGTGGGGGCTTGGCGGGGTGGAAGACGGACCTGATCACGTTCTGGAGCGTCTCGCTGTCGCGCAGCTCGGTGTGGACCATCTCGTCGAAGTAGGCGCGGAACGCGGTCCAGTCGGGCGGCATGTCCTGTTCGCGCAACCCGTACAGGCGGCCGACCTCGCGCATCTCCTCGTAGAAGAGCTCGAGCTCGAGCGTGGTCATCGTGTGACCGAAGCGCGCGTTCATCTCGACGATGCCGTCCGTCAGGGTCGCGTGCACCCAATGGAACGCGGCCGGGTCGAGCGCGTGCCAGTGCGAGCCGTCCTCGTGCACGCCCTTGATGCGCCTGTGCATCGAACGCAGACGCTCGCCGGCCTCGGCCGGCGTCTCGTCGCGCCCCCCGTAGATCACGCGCATGTACAGGTCGAGCGTCCCGACCAGCCGCTTCCACGGCGCGCTCTCGTAGTCCGAGAACTGGCCGACGCCGGCGGCGACCGTGGGATGCGCGACCTGGAGGATCAGCGCGCGGCCGCCGCCGAGCAGCAGCGTCCAGTCGCCGCCCACCCGCCAGACGACCGATCCGGGTCCGGGCTGATGAGACAAAGCACCTCGAAACGTATCATCGTCGCCGAGCTGGCGCGCAGCGCCGATGTGAGGTTTCATACCGTGTGATGGCTCCTAACCGCTGGATCGTCCTGACGGGTTTGGTGGCCTCACTCGCCGTGGCTGCGCCCGCACATGGGGCGCTGCGCTGGAGCCGACCGCAGACGCTTGCGCGCCCTGCCACGGGTGCCAGCGTGGGCATCGACGCCCGAGGCGACGCGCTGGCCATCTGGGGAACCGTCGACAACAAGATCTCCTACAGCTGGCGGCCGCCCAGGGGCAGCTGGGGCAAGCCACGCTCGCTCGTGACCCTGCGCAGTACGTCGCTGGGCAACTTCGTGATCACCCCGCGCGGGGAGGCGACGGTGGCCTGGGTCGAAGGGAACGGGACGCGGATCGTGGTCGCACGCGCGAGGCCCGGCCAGGCGTTCGCCGACCGCGAGACCATCGATGTTCCTGCGCCGCACAGGGCCGGCTACGCGACCGTCGCAACCGATGACGCGGGCGAGGTCGCGGTCGCTTGGACCGACGCCATACCGGGCCCGGACTCGAACACCGCACAAACGAACGTCGCCGTGCGACCCGCGGGCGGACAGTTCGGCCCGACCCAAATCCTCGGCGGCGAGACGACCGGCATGCCGCCCAGCATCGCGATGAACCAGGCGGGGGCCGCGATGGTCACCTGGCAGCTGGCCACGAACAGCGTTCCGATGGCCTCCTACCGGCCGCCGGCGGGCAGCTTCGGTCCCGCCGAGCAGATCCCGCTGCCCCTCCCCGTCGAACGGACGTTGCCCGCCGTCGCCGCGAACGGGGACGCCGTGGCACTCGCCAGCTCGTTCCGCCTGACGGGGCCGGGTGGCGCCACAGCCTTCGCGGTGCGCCCCTCACTCGGGCCGTGGGACGGGCCGGTCTCGATCGACGCGAACGGCCAGGCCGGACAGGTGCTCGCGGAGCCCTCGGGAGCTGTGTCGTTCCTGGTCGGGCACCCGGCGCCGGGCAACCCCGACCCGAGCGCACTCACGAGCTTCATCACCACCCGCCTCGCCGACGGGACGCTCGTCGGTCCCACGCAGATCTCCTCCGGCCCCGCCGCCTGCCCGCACGCCGCGATGAACCTCGGCGGCGACATGCTGGTCACCTGGTGCAGCCACCCGGAGGAGTTCGGCCGCGGAACCACGATCGCGGCGGCCGACCGGCCCGCAGGTGGCGTCCTCGGCCAGGACCAAACGCTCTCGCCGCCCGACTCGATGGGGGGCAACGCGGCGCTCAACGACGCCGGCCAGGCGATCGTCGGCTGGACGCACGCCTACAACCCGGGCGGGGGCGACTTCGCGAACGGCGAGGTGCAGGTGGCGACGCGGGAGGACGACTCGCAGCCGCCACTGCCGTTCCCGCCTGCGGTGGAGGTTGGTTCGCCGGCTGACCCGGCGCTGAGCGCCGGCGGCACGCTCAAAATTCCCGTGCGCTGCAGCGCACGCTGCCGCGTCCGAGCCGACGGCCTCCTGCTCAGGCGCGGCGGCGGAGTCTCGCGATCGAACCCGGGCAGGTCACGCCGGCTCGCCGCTCACCGCCGCGGCCGCGTGACGCTGCGCTTCGGGCAGGCCGCCGCGCACGCGCGCGGCACGGCCCTCGTGTCGGTGACCGCGCGCGGCCGCTCGCCGCGCCCGGTCACCTACTCACGCCGGATCCGCCTGCGCTAACCGCGCTGGTCGATCGGCACGTAGTCGCGCTCGCGCTCGCCCACGTAGACCTGGCGCGGGCGCGCGATCTTCTGCTCCTTGTCGTTGACCATCTCGAGCCACTGGGAGGCCCAGCCGCTCGTCCGCGGGATGGCGAACATGACGGTGAACATCTCCGTCGGCAGGCTCAGCGCCTCATAGATCAGACCGGAGTAGAAGTCGACGTT
>JAICRZ010000134.1 GCA_025937135.1 Thermoleophilaceae bacterium | reverse complement strand
CGTGCTCCGGCTCGACGGGGCACGCCGAGGTGGTCCAGGTCGTGTACGACCCGGCCAAGATCGGTTACGAGCAGCTGCTGAAGGTGTTCTGGGAGAACCACGACCCGACCCAGGGCATGCGCCAGGGCAACGACGTGGGCACGCAGTACCGCTCGGCGATCTACCACGCGGACGAGGCGCAGCGCGAGGCGGCCGAACGTTCGCGGCGCACGTTCGCCGACCGGTTGATGCAGGCGGGCTACGGCGAGATCACGACCGAGATCGCCCCCTTGAGCGACTTCTACTACGCCGAGGACTACCACCAGCAGTACCTCTCGAAGGTGCCGAATGGCTACTGCGGCCTGGGCGGCACCGGCGTGAGCTGCCCCATCGGGCTCAGCGCCTAGCCTCGGCGCGCACCGCAGGGATCAGCACCCCGATGGCCACCGCGCCCAGCGCGGCCTGTAGACCGAGCGACACCGCTCGGTACACCACGATCGCCGCGGCGCCCACGCCGGTGCCGACCCCGGAAGCCGTGAGCACGCCGAGCATCAGCGGTTCCACGCCACCGATCCCACCCGGCAGCGGCAGCGTGTTGCCGAGTTGCCCGAGCAGGTAGGCGAGCGCCACGACGCCGGCGTCCTGGTCCGCGCCGATCGCGTGGAACCCCGCCCAGAGGACCGCGCAGTCGCAGGCCCAGTAGACCGCCGCGCCGCCGATCGTGGCCGGATGCCGCCCGCGGCCGGGGATCTCGCGCAGCCCGTCGGGCACGATCGTGGCGAGCTCGGCGGCGATCCGGTTCCGGCGCGACGGATTCGGATGCCGGCGCGCGCGGCGCCCGGCGAGCGTGAGCGCCCACGCCCCCGCGACGGCCACCAGGACGACACCGATCGGCGCGAGCGCGACGGCGGTCGGGGCGTGGCCGGGCCCGGCGCCGGCGAGCACGCCCGCGCCGAGCACGATGGCCGCGAGCACGTACGGCACGTTGAGCAGCGGCGCGTGCACGACGCTGCGGACCGCGATCGTGCGCAGCGGCATGCCGCCCTGGCGGAGGACCCAGAAGCGCAGCAGCGGCGCCGCGATGCCGGTCGGCACGATCGCGAAAGCGGCCAGCTCGCCGAGGGCGACCTCCGTCGCGCGCGTGCGCGACACATGGTGCGGCGCGTATGAGAAGCAGGCCCAGAAGCACGCGGCGAACCCCGCGCACGCGGCCAGCTCGAGCGCGACGCAGAGGGCGATCCAGCCCGCCGACGCGTGGGCCAAGCGGTCGCCCGCGCCGGGCACGAGGCGGACGGCCAGCCAGCCGAGCGCCACCAGCAGCGCCAGTGCCAACGCCGTCCGCGTCAGAACGGAGCGCCAGGTGAGCCGGTCCACCCGTCCCACGGTACGGGAGTAGCCTGCCCGGCCCATGGACCTGGGCGGCAAGGTGTTCGTCGTGGGCGGCGCGAGTCGCGGGATCGGCCGCGCGACGGCGACCGAGCTCGTGTCCGCCGGCGCCCGCGTCGTGCTCATGTCGCGCACCGCCGAGGCCGTGGAGGCGGCCGCGGCCGAGCTGGGCGAGCGCGCGCTCGGGCTGGCCGCGGACATGGCCGCTCCCGATACGCCGGAGCGCGTCCGCGCGGCCGTCGGCGGCCGCGTCGACGGTGTGGTGGTGAACTCCGGCGGGCCGCCGCTCGGCCGCGCGCTCGACGTCTCCGACGAGGACTGGCGTGGCTCGTACGAACTGCTGATCGGCGGGCCGCTGCGGCTCCTGCGCGCGCTCGTCCCGCTGATGGGCGAGGGCGGCGCGATCCTGTTCGTCACCTCCTCCTCGGTCCGCCAGCCGATCGGCGGGCTCGACACCTCGAACGTGCTGCGGCCGGGCGTGGCGGCCCTGGCGAAGGTGCTGGCGCGCGACCTCGGCCCGCGCGGGATACGCGTGAACTCGATCGCGCCCGGGCGGATCGACACCGACCGCCTGCGCGGCAACGACCGGGCGCGCGCCGAGCGCGAGGGGCGCGACCTCGACGAGGTGCGCGCGGCGTCGGCGGCGGAGATCCCGCTGCGCCGCTACGGAGAGCCGGCGGAGATGGCGCGCGTGGCGGCGTTCCTGCTCTCCGACGCGGCGTCGTACGTGAGCGGGGCGGCCATCCAGGTGGACGGCGGCCTCGTGAGCGCGATCCCCTAGACCAGGTGCTCGCGCGTGGGCGAGTTGGTGCCCACCGGCTGCGTGAAGCGCTCGAACGCGAACGAGCCGCCGTCGGGGCGCGTGATGTCGCTGGCGCGGAACTCCGTGACCAGGTTGGCGCCGTCGAGCGCCATGTGCCCGTAGCCGTGGAAGTAGCTGTTGTACTGGCGGTTCCACGGGTTGCGTGCCTGGACCTCGGCCTCGGAGCGCTGGCCCGCGGGCGACGTGACCGACCCGCCCACGTACTCGACCGCGGTCGGGCGGTGAGACGGATCGCTCGCGAAGACGCTCTGGTCGCTCGCGAGCAGGTTCTGCATGTAGACGTGCGCGTCGCCGCTCGCGAAGACCACGTTCGATATTCCCGCCTGCTCGAGCTCGGTCAGCAGCGCGGTGCGGGTGTTCTCGTAGCCGCCCCAGCTGTCCATCGACGGGCCGCCGCCGTAGTCCATCGGCGCGATCACGACAGAGTTGGCCACGATCTTCCAGGTGGCCTGCGAGGACCTCAGCCCGTTCACGAGCCAGCGGTACTGCTCGTCGCCGAGCAGGCGAACCGGGCGGTCGTTGTCGTCGACCGTCCGGTACTGGCGCTCGTCGAGCAGGAACACCTCGGCGGTGCGCCCGAGCTGGATGCTGCGGTAGATGCGGAAGCGGTCGCTGGGGGTGACCCTGCGCGGAAGCCACTCGAACGCGGCGCGGTAGGCCGCGCTGCGCTGGAGCGGCGAGGGCGCGGGCTTGTTGTCGGTGTAGTTGTTCTCGACCTCGTGGTCGTCCCAGACGTGCACGGTCGGGTGCGCCTGGTGCAGCTTGCGCAGCGCTTCGTCGGTGCGGTACATCCGGTACTTGCGCCGGTACGAGCGCAGGTCGTTCGCGTTGAAGGTGTCGGCGCGCGGGTCGTCCGGCTGCTGGCGCCGGCCCTCGGCGTAGATGTAGTCGCCGAGGAAGATGTAGAGGTCAAGGTCCTCCGCGGCGGCGGCGTTGTGGGGGCTGAAGTAGCCGTGCGAGTAGTTCTGGCACGACGAGAAGGCGATGTTCAGCGGCTGGGTCGATGACGGATCCGGAAGCGTCCGGACGCGCCCGATGTCCGAGACGTGGTTGCCCGACTCCCAGATGTAGAAGTACTCCTCGTACGGCTTCAGCCTGCCGACGCGCGTCTTGAGGGTGCCGTTGATCGAGCGGCCGGTCGGCACCACGCGCGTGGCCACGACCCTTCGCATGCCCGCATCGCGCGCGACTATCAGGCGCGCGCCGGAGCGCGGACGGCTGGTCGACAGGCGCGACCAGAAGGTGGCCGACGTCGGGCCAGGGTCGCCCGAGGCCACGCCGTCGAGGAAGCGGCCGGGACCGACTCCCGCTCGCCGGCTCGTGAGGCGGCGTCCCAGCGCGGGCGGCGCGCTGAGTGCGGCGGCGCCGAGCGCGGCGGCGCCGATCAGCTCACGTCGTGTCGAGCGGTTCACCTCAGCCTGCCCCTGACCCGTGAGCGCACGGTCACGCGCTTGCCGAGCCGGTCGACGGCGGTCACGCGCAGGCGATAGCCGCCGCGGCGGATCGCGCGCGTGGCGATCAGCCGCAGGGTCGCTCGGCCGTGCAGCCGTCCCGCGATCGTGCTCGCGTAGACGTGGCCGCCGCGGACGAGGTCGGCCTGCACGTCGCAGATCGCCCAGCCGCGCACGGAGATCCTCACCGGCACCACGTGGCGTCCCGCCGCGCCCGCCAGGCGCGGACCGCGCACCGTCGCGCGCTCGGGCCGCGAGCGGTCGCATGACGCCGGGAGGCCGCCCGCGGGACCGCCCGTCGTGGGATCGAAGCCGCCGGGGCCGCCATGCACCACCGGGCGGTCGCGGCCATCCTCCACGCGCAGCTTCGCGCGGGCGCCGCCGGGGGCGTTGTCGGAGCCGATGCGGATCCACAGCGTTCGTCCGCGCCGCGCGCGCACGTTCATCTGAAGCTCGCCGGTCATGGCCCGGTTCACGCAGTCGAGCTCGTTGCTCGCGGTCGGCAGGCGTCCCGAATAGACCGCGATGGTCGTGACGTAGCGCCCGCGCGCGGTGATCAGCCGCCGGCCTGAGTGGCTCGGCTTGACGCGTCGCCAGACGCTGCCGAGCGAGGGGCAGACCGGATCGGCCGGCTCGTCGTCGGTGATCGTCGAGTGGGCGATGTTCACGAGCGAGGCGTGTGAGATGCCGGCGCGAGGCGTGTGCCTCGTGGCCATGTCGCCGGACGGAAGCGGTGTGAACGGCAGCAGCCGCGTGTCGAGCGAGAGCACGAGCTGCTCGTCGGCGGGCGCGGCCGGCGGACCGCGGTGGCCGGCCTGGATCAGCACCGAGCGCCCGGCGGGCACCTGGAGCGTCACGCCCGAGGTCGGCTCCTCGGCGGCGTCGCCGGCGCCGGAGCCCACGCCCGAGCAGGCGTTCGGCTGACGGCGCAGCGGCGGGTGGACGCCCTCCGGCTGCACGAAGGCGGCCAGGTCGACCACGGCGAGCGTCCTGCCGGCGGCCTCGACCGTCACGACCTGCGGCGCCGCCGCGGCCGGGACGCGGAACCAGGCCGTGCGCTCGAACGAACGCGGGCCGAGGCAGCGCGGGACGCCGGGGTCCGGTGTCGCCTCGCTGAGGTCGGCGAGTGCCCGCATGTCGCGCGGAGTGCCGTTGGCGGCGGTCACCGGCTCGAACGCCGTCGCGCCGTCCGGGCCGTCATTGGGGGGCGGCGCGGCGATCGCGGCGGAAACGGGGAGCGCGAGCGCGGCGCAGAGCAGCGCGAGGAGCACGCGGGGGGAACGCACAGCGACTACAACTCGCCGCGACCGGAGAGGTTGCTGTGATGGCAGGATGCTGACCGTGCCTGAGCCAGATCTAATCCGCGTCGCCGGAATTCAGCTCGAGAACGTCGTCGGCGACCTCACCGGCAATGCCGAGCGCATTCTCGACGCCATGCGCTGGGCCGAGGAGCGCGAGGCGGACGTGGTCGTCTTCCCGGAGCTCGCCCTCACCGGGTACCCGCTCGCCGACCTCGTGCTGCGCGAGGAGTTCGTCGACGCCGCGCTCGACCGCGTGCGCTGGCTGGCCGAGCGGTCCGGCAACACGGCCGCGGTGGTGGGCACGGTCGACCGCGTTCCGCCGCGGCGCTCGTGGGACACGCGCGACCGCGACGTGGCGATCAGCTCCGCGATCGTCTGCGACGGCCAGCTGCGCGGCTTCTACCACAAGACCCTGCTGCCGAACTACGAGGTCTTCAACGAGGCGCGCAACTTCGCGCCGGGCAGCGATCCCGCCCGCGTCTGGCGGATCGGCGAGACGATCGCGGGCGTCGTGATCTGCGAGGACTCGTGGTCGGGCGATGGGCCGCCCGAGGAGCAGGCCGCGGCGGGAGCGCGGATCCTGCTCGTGCCGAATGCGTCGCCGTTCAACCTCGAGAAGCCGGCCGGTCGCCAGAAGCTGGTCTCCGAGGTGGCACGCCGCAACGGCACGCCGGTCGTGTACGTGAACCTGGTCGGCGGCCAGGACGAGCTCGTCTTCGACGGGGGCTCGCTGGTCGTCGGCGCCGACGGCGAGCTGCTCTACCGGGCGCGGCAGTTCGAGGCCGAGCGCTTCGTCCTGGACGTTCCGCTCGGCGGCGAGCGGCCGGTCACCGTGACCCCGAAGACGGTGCACACGCGGCCGCGGCCGGGCAGAGACCCCCTGCCGGCGCCGCGCCCCGCGCCGCAGATCTCGGCCGACGAGCAGGTCTGGTGCGCGCTGGTCGTCGGCACGCGCGACTTCGTGCGCAAGAACGGCGGGGCCAGGGCGGTGCTCGGGCTGTCGGGCGGCATCGACGCCGCGGTCACGGCCGCCGTTGCCGCCGAGGCGCTAGGCGCGGAGAACGTGATCGGCATCGCGATGCCCGCGCCAGACTCCGCGCCCGCCGAGCTCGAGGACGCGCGCGAGCTGGCGCGGCGGCTCGGAATCGACTTCCACGTGATCCCGATCGCCGACGTGACCGCCGCCGTGGAGCGCGGGCTGGGGTCGCTGCTCGAGCGCGAGTCGGCGCCGGGCGCCGCCGAGGCGCTCCAGGCCCGCACGCGCGCGACGCTGCTCTGGGCGGTCGCCGACCGGCTCGGGCACATGCCCCTGGCCACCGGCAACAAGAGCGAGCTGTCGATCGGCTCGGCCGCGCTGTTCGGCGACATGGCGGGCGCGTTCGCGCCGATCAAGGACGTGCCGAAGACGCTCGTCTACCGGCTCGCCGAGCTGCGCAACGCACGCGACGAGGTGATCCCGCCGCGCATCCTCGACCGCACGCCGTCGGTGCAGGACGACGTCAAGACGACACTGCCCGACTACGAGGTCCTCGACCCGATCGTGCAGCGCTACCTCGAACGCGGGCAGGCGCTCGACGAGCTGGTCGCCCTCGGGTTCGAGCCTGCGGTGGTGCGGGGAGTGCTCCAGCTCGTGGACGACGCCGAGTTCAAGCGCCGTCAGACACCGCCCGGCGTGAAGATAACGACGCGCGCATTCGGGCAGGACCTGAGCATGCCGATCACAAATGCCTGGCGCCCGTTCCACGCCGAGGAGGCCGAGCTGGTCGCCCCGGATGCCGAGCCCGGCCCGCCGCCGTGGAGCGACGAGCCGCTCGCCGCCGAGGGCGCGTGAGCACCGCCTCCGACCGCGACCTCAAGCCCGGCGAGAAGCGGACGCTGGCGCTCCTCGGCCTGCCGACGTTCGGCATGGCCCTCGCGATCACGACCGTGTCGACGTATCTCTCGCGCGTGGTCGAGCAGTTCACGAGCTCGACGATCCTGATCGGGCTGATACTGGGCGGCGAGGGGATTGTGGCGCTGTTCGTGCCGATAGTCGTCGGCTCGTGGTCGGACCGGTTGCAGACGCGGATCGGCGGGCGGCTGCCGTTCCTCGTGGCGGGCACTCCGCTGATGGTGGTGGCGCTCGCGTTCATGGCCACGCTGTCGTCGCTCGGGCCGATGGCGCTCGTCACGTTCTTCTTCTTTATCGGCTACTTCACCGCCTACGAGCCGTATCGCGCGCTCTACCCGGACCTGACCGACGACGAGATCCAGGGCCGCGCCCAGAGCACGCAGGCGATCTGGCGCGGCGCCGGCACCGGGCTCGCGCTCGTGGGCGGCGGCCTGCTCCTCTCGCTCGGCCGCGGCATCCCGTTCGTGGCCGCCGCGGTGATACTCGTGGTGGTCGTCTCGGTCTTCTGCACGCTGGTGCTCCGCCGCGAGGGAACCGCCGACCGTTCCGGCTCGGAGGAGGGGGTCCGCGATCGCGTCCGTGGCGTGGTGCGGCTCGTGCGGCGGCATCCCGCGCTGCGCGCGTACATGTTCGCGAACGCGCTCTGGGAGCTGTCGCTCGCGGCGCTCAAGACGTTCGTGATCCTCTACATCACGATCGGGCTCGGCAAGAGCCTGCCGCTCGCGGTCGCGGCCGTCGGCTTCGCGGCCCTCGTGATCCTGGGCGGCGCGCCGCTCGCCGGCAAGCTCGCCGACCGCTTCGGCCGCGCGCGGGTGATACGGATCGCGTTGATCGTCTACGGGATCGGGCTGCTCGTGCCGCTCGTCGTGACGCTGCCGATCGCGATCGTCGCGATCATCCCCGTCGTCGCGCTCGGCGGCGCGGTGATCCTCACGCTCCCGTACGCGCTGCTCGTGCCGATGATGCCCGAGGACGAGCACGGCGCGCTGACCGGCTTCTACAGCGTCAGCCGCGGCATCGGGATCTCGCTCGGTCCGGTGCTCGCCGGCACCGCGATCCAGCTCACCCGCAGCCCGCTGTCCGGCACGCAGGGTTTTCAGGCGATGTGGGGCGTGTGCGCCGCGGCCATCCTGCTCAGCATCCCGCTGCTCGGACGCCTGCGCTCGGAGCACGAGGACCGCGAGGAGCTCGAGGAGGCCTGAGCGTCAGGCGTGGCTCTCCTCGCCGAGACGCTGGCCCAGGAAGTCGCGCCCGCGCCGCTTCTGCACGCGCCGGTATCCCTCGGCGACCAGCCCGAGCACCGCGCCCACGGCCAGCGCCGCGAGCATCGGCTTCCAGAACGAGTGCTGGAAGCTCGTACCGCCGATGTAGCCCAGCATGCTCGCGTAGACCGCCCACGCGATGGCAGCCGCGGCGTCGGCGGTCG
>JAICRZ010000063.1 GCA_025937135.1 Thermoleophilaceae bacterium | reverse complement strand
GCGTGCGGGCGCCGATGCGGCTGCCCTCGCCCGACCCGGCCGAGCCGGGCAGCGGCCGCCGGCGCGCCTTCCGCGTCGCGCGCCGCGCCGCCGTCTGGGGCGGCGCAGCGGCAGGCGCCGGGCTCGCGGCGCTCGCACTCAAGCGGATCGGCCTCCAGTCGGTCGGCGACGCCCTGCTCGCGGCCACGCCGTTCTGGGTCGTGATGGCGTTCGCGCTCATGTGCACCTCGATGCTCCTGCGCGCCGAGTCCTGGCACGCGATCCTGCGCGCCGCGCTGCCGGGCGTGCGCGTGCGCCGCCGCGACGCCGCGCGCGGGGTGATGGTCGGCGTGCTGATGTCCGCCACGCTGCCGGCGCGACTCGGCGAGCCGTCGCGCGCGCTGATCGTGGCGCGGCGCATCGGGCGCGTGCGCGAGCGGCTGCCCGTGGTGCTCGGGTCGATCGTGTCGCAGACGCTGCTCAACCTCGTCGCTCTCGTGATCCTCGGCACGATCATGTTCGCCACCGTCGGCCTCTTCCACGGGCACGAGCGCGCGCTGATCGTGGCCACGATCCTGCCGATCGTTCTGCTGGCGCTCGTCCTCTCGGCGCCCGCGCTGCTCAGGCGCGGCAAGCCGTCGCGCTTCGCGCGCCTTCAGCAGGCCGCCGCCAAGGCGCGCGGCGCGCTCGTGCAGGTCCGGCGCGGCCTCGAGGTCTTCCGCCAGCCGAAGCTGGGGGCGTGGGCCGCGTTCGTGCAGATCGTGGCGTGGGGGATCCAGTGGATCGCCTGCTACGCACTGCTCGTGGCGCTCGGGCTCGGGCACGTCGGCGTCGGCGCCGCCGCTGCCGTCCTGTTCGCGGTGAACGTGACCGCCGCGCTGCCGGCCACGCCGTCGAACATCGGCGTGTTCCAGGCGGCGTGCGTGGCGGTGCTGTCGGCCTACGGCGTGGGCCACACGGACGCGCTCGCCTACGGGATCATCCTTCAGGCGGTCGAGATCGCGACCGCATTTGCGCTCGGCATGCCCGCGCTGGTGCGCGAGGGGATGTCGTGGAAGGACCTGCGCCTGCGGGCCATGCATTCGTCGCCGGTCGAGCTCGCCGTGCCGCGCCGCGGCAGCGACTCCGCGGAGCTCGAGCGCGCGTAGGAGTTAGCTCCGGCCGCGGTCGGGTAGGTTGCCGCCGATGCCAACCGAGCCTCAGCCGATCAGCCTGTTCGACGTCGCCAAGCGCGCGGTCGAGGCCTGCGACCCGCAGGGCGCCGACGCGGCGCTCGGCGATTTCCTCGCCCAGTTCGAGGACGCCGACGAGCCCGTGACGAGCGTGGAGAACATCGAGGAGCGCGTTGCGATCGCGTCCGAGGGGGTCGATGCCAACCTGGACGACCCCGCCGTGCAGATGGCCGGCGCGGCGATCCTCTATCTCGCCCACCGCCGCGACGAGATCGGCGACGACGACGAGCACATCCTCCGCCTTGCGGCGCGCTCCGAGTACAAGGGCGAGCCGCCCGAGTTCATCGCGAACTGGCTCGCCGACCGCGGCGTGAGGGTCTAGCCGCCGGGGCGCATCCCGCCGTCGATCCCGATCACCTGGTTGGTGATGTAGCCGTTGCGGATCACGGCAAGCGCCAGGTCCGCGACCTCCTCGGGCTTGCCCAGGCGACCGACCGGGATCTTCGCCGACAGCTCGTCGCTGCCGCCCGGCAGCATGCCGGTGTCCTCGATGAGCGCGGGCGCGATCGCGTTCACCGTCACGCCCGCCCCGGCGAAGCGCGAGGCGAGCCAGTGGGTGAGGCCGTGGAGGCCGGCCTTCGATGCGGCGTAGTGCGGCCCCACGACGCCGCCCGTGAACGCGGCCACCGACGACATGAACAGGATCCGGCCGAAGCCGCGCTCGCGCATACCCGGCGCGAGGCGCTGGGCCAGCAGGAACGGCGCCGTCAGGTTCACCGCGATGTGCGTGTCCCAGTCCGCGCGGGTCACGTCCTCGATCACGTCGCGGCGCACGCCGACGCCGGCGTTGGCGACCAGCACGTCGACGGGGCCTGCCTCGTCGACGAGTCGCAGGGCCGCGTCCGGGTCGCTCAGGTCAGCCTGGATCGCGCGGCCGCCGAGGTCGTCCGGCGGCGGATTCGCGTTGTACGACAGGACGAGCTCGTAGCCCTCGTACTTCAGGGCACGCGCGATCGCGGCGCCGATCCCGCCGCTCGCGCCGGTGACCAGGGCTCGCCGCGCTACTTCTTGACCTTTTGCAGGTCGATGACGAAGATCAGCGTCTCGTTCGGCCCGATCGCGGGTGGCTGGCCCTGCGGGCCGTAGGCGAGGTTGGGCGGGATGATCAGCTCGCGGCGGCCGCCCTGACGCATGCCGACAAGGCCCTGGTCCCAACCGGGGATCACCATGCCGGCGCCGAGCTTGAAGTTGAACGGCTGCTTGCCGCGGTCCCATGACGAGTCGAACTGCTGGCCGGTGCTCCACGAGACTCCGACGTACTGGACGCTGAGCGTGTCGCCGGACTCGGCGGGCTTGCCGTTGCCCTGCACCACGTCGCGGACCTGTAGCGACGCGGGCGGCTGACCGGTCGGCTTCGGGATCACGGGCTTGACGTTGAGGTCCGACGCCTGCGGCGGGAGCGTGACGCCCGGCACCGCCTGCGCGCCGCCGCCGCCGCTGTCCTGCTTCTTGCTGCCGCAGCCCACGACCGCGAGCGCGAGCACCGCCACGACGGCGAGCATGATGACCCTGCCCCTCTTCATCATCGACGCGGGACCCTAGCGGGCGAGGCCGCGCAGCAGGGTGTCGACCGCGGACTCGGCCCAGCCGGGCGCATCGCGGCCGTTCAGCCGCTGGGCGAAGTAAGACCCGAACAGCATCTCGATCGCGATCTCGAGGTCGGCGCCGGCGCGCAGCTCACCACGCTGCCCGGCGCGCTCGAGCACGGCCCGCGCCCGTGCCTGGCCGCGCCGGATCGTGCGCTCGCGGTGCAGCTCGAGCGCCTCCGGGTCGTCCTCGTCGAGCAGCGATCCGAGCGCGCCGAGGCCGACCGTGGCCACGCCGTTCTCGAAGCGGTGCAGGTGCTCGACGAGCGCTTCGCGGGTGCCGTCGGGCAGCGGTGCGGAGAAGCGTGCGGCGCTGACGACTGCGAGCGCCGCGCTCGCCAGGTCGGCCTTGTTGCGGTAGCGGCGATAGACGGTCGTCTTCGCGACGCCGGCTTCGCACGCGACCTGCTCCATCGAGAGGTCGCGATAGCCGCGCTCGCGGAGGTGATCGAGCGCGACCTCGACGATCCGTTCGTCGGCCTCGGCGCTGCGCGGCCGGCCGCGCGCTGCCGGCTCCGCGCTCACGCGGGCGCCGGGGCTTCCTGCGGCGCCTCCTGGGGGGCGGCGCGATGCTGGGTCACGAAGTCCTTCTCGCGCACCAGCACCGCGGCCAGGACCGCGCCGACGAAAGCCAGGATCGCCGAGACCATGAACAGCGTGTTCAGGCCGCTCGCGAACGCGCTGCGCGCGAGATGGCCGACGGTGCCGCGCGCCTGCGCGGGGACCGCCTTGAGCACGTCGTTCAGCGCGCCGGCGGCGGTCGCATGCGCGATGTCCGACGCGTGCGACGCGCCGGGCGTGCCCGCGAGACCGGCGCTCACCTTGGAGGTGATGTGCGACTGGAAGATCGCGCCGAGCGCCGCGATCCCGGTGGCGATCCCCACCTGCCGGAAGGTGTTGTTGATCCCCGACGCCATCCCGGAGCGCCGCGGGTCCACGACGCCGACCGCGGCGGTTGCGAGCGCGGGATTGACCGCGCCCACGCCGGCGCCCGCGACGCAGAAGCCGGCGAGCAGCGTGGTCCAGTTCGAGTCGGCCTTCACGCCGTGCATGAGCAGCAGGCCGATGCCCACCAGAACGAGCCCGCCCGACAGGAACACGCGAACCGGCACGCCCTTCGACGACAGCCTGCCGCTGAGCGGCGCGACGAAGAACGAGATGACGGTGAGCGGCAGGAAGCGCAGGCCCGCGTCGAGCGGCTTGTAGCCGAGCACGCTCTCGATGTAGAGCGTGATGTAGAGGAACAGCGAGAACATCGACGCCGACAGCGCGAATGCGACCAGCGACGCGCCGCCGAAGGTCCGGTTGCGGAACAGCCGCAGCTCGAACATCGGGTGGTCGCTGCGCAGCTCGACGAACACGAACGCGGCCAGCGCGACGATCGTCCCGGTGAACAACGCGACGATCAGCGTGCTGCCCCAGCCCTCCTCGTTGCCGCGGATGAGCGCGAGCACGAGCATGAAGAGCCCCGCGGTGAACGTGAGCGCGCCGGCCCAGTCGATGCCGGCCGGGTGCGGGTCCTTCGACTCGTCCACCTGCGCCAACGTGATGAACACCGCCGCCACGCCGATCGGCACGTTGACGAAGAAGATCCACTGCCAGCCGAGGCTGTCGGTGAGCGCGCCGCCGACCAGCGGGCCGATCGCGACGGCGGCGCCGATCGTCGCGCCCCAGATGCCGAAGGCGGTGGCGCGGTCGCGGCCGGTGAATGCCTGCGCGATCAGGGCGAGCGAGGTGGCGAACAGCATCGCCCCGCCGATGCCCTGCACCGCGCGCGAGAGGATCAGCCACAGCGGCGACTGCGCCAGGCCGCAAGCGAACGACGCGGCGGAGAACAGGACGAGCCCGATGATGAAGACGCGCCGGCGGCCGATCAGGTCGGCGAACGACCCCGAGACGAGCAGGAGTGCCGCGAGCGTGAGTGCGTAGGCGTCCACGACCCACTGGAGGTCGCTGAAGCTCGCGTTCAGGTCGTTGCGGATCACCGGAAGCGCGACGTTCACCACGGTGATGTCCAGCAGCAGCATGAAGACGCCGATCAGCACGGCGCCGAGGGTCCACCACTTGCGTGCCTCCACGGGCACCTCCAGGGGCTTGTTCGGGGGATTACGAGACGCGACGTATCGTTATAGCAGCCCGGCTGCCAGGCTTGCCACTTCGCGCCGTCATACAGAAAATCGGCCGTTGGTCGATCTCATGTGTGCTACCCGTATATGCGGGGAACAGCGACCAGAACAATGACTTCAGAACGCTCACAGGCATACGGACGCGTCATGCGCACGCTCGAGGATCTCGGTCCGGCGAAGCTGACCGAGTCCGAGCGCGACCGCGTCCGCCAGGCGGCGGACACGCTGTTCTTCGCCGAGGACCTCGGCAGCGACGCCGAGGCGCGCGAGGCGGTCTCCGACGTCACCGCACTGGCGCGTCACCTCGTGGACTCCGAGCGCTGGCTCGACGAGAGCGCGCGCAAGCTGCTCCAGGACGTCCTCGCGACGGGCCCGCTCGCCCCCGTGGCGTAGTCTCCGCGCCGCATGGCGCCTGCGGATCTCCAGTTCGGCGTCGCTATGTTCGCCGCCGACTACGCGATCGACCCGGTCGCGCTCGGTGGCCTGGCCGAGGAGCGCGGCTTCGAGTCGCTCTGGGTGCCCGAGCACACGCACATCCCCGTGAGCCGCAGGTCGCCGTACCCGGCCGGTGGTGAGCTGCCGCCCGAGTACTCGCACACCCACGATCCGTTCGTCGCCCTCACGGCAGTCGCGGCCACGACCTCGCGGCTCAAGGTCGGCACCGGCATCTGCCTGATCGTCGAGCGCGACCCGATCACCACCGCCAAGGAGGTGGCCTCGCTCGACACCATCTCCGGCGGGCGCTTCCTGTTCGGGGTCGGCGCCGGCTGGAACCGCGAGGAGATGGCCAACCACGGCACCGACCCGGACGCCCGCTTCGGCCTCATGCGCGAGCGCGTCGAGGCCATGAAGGCGATCTGGACCGAGGACGAGGCGGAGTACCACGGCCGCCACGTGGACTTCGACCCGATCTGGTCGTGGCCGAAGCCGGTGCAGAAGCCGCACCCGCCGATCGTGGTGGGCGGCAACGGCAAGAGGGTGCTCGATCGCGTGCTGGCCTTCGGCGACGAGTGGATGCCGAATCGCGTCGGCGACGATGCCGCGTTCGTGCAGCGGCTCGACGAGCTGCGGCGGCGCGCCGACGAGGCCGGCCGGGCGCCGATCCCGGTGACGATCTACGGCGCGTCGCGCAAGCCGGATGTGCTGCGCGAATGGGCCGAGCACGGCGTCACACGCGCGGTCTACTGGCTGCCTCCCGTCGAGGCCGGCGAGGCCGAGCGCCGGATCGACGAGGTGGTCGGCTTCGTCGAGCGCTACCGCGCGGGCTGAGACCCCGATCAGCCCGAGCGGCTGGTCTCGGCGACGAGCTCCTTCAGCATCGCCTGCGCGCCACCGCGGGCCGCGGCCCGCCTCCGGCGGTCGGCGCCGCCGCCCTCGCGCAGGATCCGCTCGATCCCGTCGAGCGCGCCGTCGTCACCCACGCCACGGACCTCGTCGAGCGTCACCCGCGCGGCGTCGCGCAGCGGCATGATTCGCTCGCCGCAGAGAATCTCGGCGTCGAGGCCGTCGCGCGCGGCGCGGAAGCTGGACCACGCCAGCGCGTCCGGCGCGACCACGCGCGGCGCCGTCTGCTCCGCGGAGTGGCGCGCCAGCGCGTGCACCAGCGCGACCAGCGCCGCCACGTCGTCGAGCGACGACTGGGCGTCCATCTCGCGGACCTCGAGCGTGCCGAGCCGGGGGTGGGGGCGCACGTCCCACCACAGGTGCGTGTAGTCGTCGATGCCTCCGGCCGAGACGATGCCGTCGACGGTCGCGCAGTAGTCGTCCCAGTCGCGGAATGCGCGCGGGATGCCGCGGCCGGGATAGGACCGCACGAGCGCCGCGCGCGCACTCGCCATGCCGGAGTCCGCGCCGAACCACCACGGCGAGTTCGCGGCGAGCCCAACCAGCAGCGGCAGGTGCCGGCGCATGCCGTTGAACGCCCAGATCGCGGTGTCGGGGTCGGGCATCCCGACGTGGACGTGCAGCGCGCACTCCGGGGTGCGCTGGAGCAGCCCACGCATCGCGTCGCCCACGATCCGGTAGCGCTCCTCGTTCACGAGCCGGGCATCGCCGAGCTGTGCCGTGGGGTGGACCCCGGCGCCCATGAGCGTGGCGCCGGCCGCCCGCGCCGCCAGGCGCGACTCCCCCAGCGCAGCGATCGCCTCGGACACGCCACCGGTGACCGGCGTGCGCGCCTCGAGCTCGGCAGCGTAGGCCTCGTGCGCGAGCCGCTCGCGCGGGTGATCGCCCACGCCCGCCAGCACGCGCTCGGCCACGGGCGCGAGCGCGAGCGTCGCGCGGTCCACCAGCAGCAGCTCCTCCTCGACGCCGAGCGTGAAGGAGCGGCCGAAGGCGTGGTCCATCAGCGCGCCTCCAGCGCCGACTCGGCCGCTATCCGTCCCAGCACCAACGCTGCGGCCAGCCCGCTCGCGTAGCCGCCGGTGGAGATGCCGCCGGCGTCGTGGCCCGCGGCGTACACGCGCGGCGCCGCCCGCGCGCGGCGGTCCACCCGGAGCCCGCCCAGGGTTGTGGTGATCGCGGCCACGGTCTCCACGGTGACGAGCCCGCCGGACCGCTCGACCGCGGCGCCGGCGCGCTCGGCGGCGGCGATCATGTCGGCCACGGTGCGCTCGCGCACGCGCTCGCCGAGTGCGGTCTCGGCCACGCGGAACCACGCCCGGGCCCGTGGCTGCCGCGCGGTCCATTGCGCCACGTCGATCTCCGACCATGTCGCCGCCTCGAATCGCTCCCCTCGTTCGTTCACCACGGTCGCGAAGCGCGCGTAGAGCTGCGACGCCGATACGAATTCGCTCTCGGGGATGCGCGCGGCCGGCATGTTGCGCCCGTAGAACTCGCCCATCCCGTCGCCGAGCGATCCACCCGCCGCGAGTCCGAGCCGCAGCCCGTCGCCCGTGCTCCAGGGCGTCGAGCGCAGCATCAGCTCGTCGGCCTCGGGTGTGATGTGCTCGCGCACGAGCCCGCGGTCGGCCGCGAAGCCGCCGGTGGCGAGCACGACGGGAGCGCCCTCCGGAAGCGCGTGAAGCGGCGTCCGTAGCTGCACGTCGCCGGTGGCGAGCGCGTCAACGAGCGAGCGCGTGTCGAAGCGCATGCCGCTGGTCCGCGGATTGCCGGTCTCGCGCTCGGTCACGCGCGCGCCGAGCGACTCGAGCCAGGCGAGGTCAGCGTCGAGCCGGTCGAGGACGAGGCGCTGGAGCTCGGGGTCGCCGGCGGGCGCCTCGGCTCGGAAGGCATCGAAGTCGCGGTGACGCCAGATGACGCCACTCGACAGCAGCATCGCGCCGCCGATGCGGTCGCCCTTCTCGAGCACCTGCACGTGGGCGCCACGTTCACGCGCGTGCGCGGCGGCGACAAGCCCGGCCATGCCGGCGCCGGCTACGACCAGGTCGGGCACGGGCGCCTCAGGTCAGCGAGAAACCCGGCTTGTGCTCGACGTACTCGAGCTTGATCCGGTCGGGGCCCCAGACGAACACCGCGAGCGTGTTCGGCGCGTCCACGAACTTGTCGATCTCGAGCCCGCGGCGCTCGGCCTCGTCCTGCACCTCGCCCGCGGAGTCGACGAGCACCGCGATGTGGTTGAGCAGCGGCTTGTCGCCGGCGTCCGCATCGCCCTGCTCGAGGCGCACGTCCTTGTCGGCGATCGAGAGCCGCCCGTTCCCGTCGTGATCGAACCCGAGCCGCGCGAGGTCCTCGGCGGTCCCGGCCGGGTCCGGGACGCGCAGGACCACGTGGTCGAGGTCATAGTCGGGTCCGGCCGCGCCGTTCGCGGCGACGAGGCCGATCCGGAGACCGTCGGGGATCTCGAACTTGACGAGCTCGCCGTCGCGCTCCGCCGCGACGGCTGCGGGCAGCGACTCGGCCGCGGCGTCGAGGTCGCCCACGCGCAGCACGACGCGTTCGAGCGGGCCCGGCTCGCGCGGTCCCTCGGCGTCGAAGAGGGTGAGCTTGCCGCGCCGTGCGTCGGCGCCCACGAGCGTGAAGTCGTCGGTCTTCTCGATCACGTGCATGCCGAGGTGGTCACCGGTGAACGAGGCGATGGCGTCGCGCTCGGTGACCCAGAGCGCGACATGGTCGAGCGAGTTTGGAGAGATATCGGTCATGCCATCCCGAGGCTAGAAGCCCGCGTCGCGCTCGCGCGGGTTCGGGCACGCGATCAGGCCCGGCACGATAGTGCGATCGGGAGGCGCGGGCCGCGCCCGCGCCTCCCGTCTTGCTCAGCTCGCGCTGCGGCGAGCGATCCCGCGCATCGGGAACGACAGCGCGCACATCAGCAACCCCGCAAGCGCGATCCACAGGGCGTTGAGCCCGGTGAACGGCAGCAGGCCTCCGGCGCGCGCGACGGCGCCCGGCGCCTCCGCCCGCGTGGCCGGGTTGTTGCCGCCACCCGGCGTCGACGGCGAATTGCCGGGGCTCGTGGTCTGCTCGCCCGCGACGGCCGGCGCGCCCGGCGTCGCCGGGGCCCCCGGTGACTGGGCGGTCAAACCGCTCGGCGGCCCCGCGCCGGCAGGCGTCGTCGGCGTGCCCGGCGTCTCCGGCGTGGTGGTGGTCGACGACTGCGTCGCGCAGCGGTTGTTGCCGCCGCCCATGTCGTTGTCGTCCGGGCTGTCCCCGTTGCTCGCGTTCGTCCGCGAGCCGTTGACGTTGTTGCCCCCGCCCTCGTCGCAGTCGTTGCCGCGATTGGGCCCGCGATACGGGTCGCGGTCGTACGAGTTGCCGCCACCCTTCTCCTGGCAGCTACCCGGATCGCGCGGGTCCTTCTGCGCCGTGCAGTCGCTGTTCAGCGTGCCCGGCGTGCCGGACCCCTGGTCGGGACCGCTCTGCGGCGCCGCCTGCGTGTGCCGCGGCGCCGGGGCCGCGTGCTGTTGATGCTGCTGCTGCGGCGCCGGCTGATGCTGCGGCTGCTTCGGCGGCGGCGTCGCGTTCGACTGCGACGGTTGCGGCTGCGGCGCGTTCGCCTGCCCGGGCGGGACCTGTCCCTGGGCGGGCGCCGACTGCGGGGCGGGCCCGTTGCCGTTCCCCTGCCCGCCGGCATTGCTCGTTCCCGGATCCGCGATCGCGAGCCCGGGCGCCGCCAGCACCGCGGTCGCGGCTATCGCGGCCGCGCATCCGGCTGTCTTGAAGCACGCCATGGCGCACTCCCCCCTTTCGGATCAGGCGGTGAGCGCGTTTGCGCGCATCCTGTCGCGACCCGTTCCCCCGCCATTCGAAGCGTCGGCCGGAAAACGCCCCCCGCCCCCGACCGAGGCCTTCTAGAGGACCCGTCCCCATGCCAAAGCCCCGCAAAACGCGGCCGACGCGAGTGGGCGCGTCGTAGCTAGCTGAGCCGGAGCTCCACGAGGCCGTCGCCGACCCTCACGGCCCGGAAGCCGAACGCGCGGAAGAGTGCCCGCGCGGCCACGTTCTCCGCCAGGGTCGTGACCACGAGCCGCTCGTATCCGTTCGCGCGAGCGCAGCGCATGATCGCGCCGACGAGCGCACGCCCGATGCCGCGGCCCTGATGCTCGTCGACGACCGCCACGGCGAGCGCGGCGGTGCCCGGCGTGGCCGTGGCCGCGTACTGCGCCACCGCGATGATGCGGCCGTCGGCGTCGAGCGCGGCCACGGCCTCGCACGTCGTGTGGTCGGCATCGGTCAGGAGCTCGAGGTCGCGCTCGCTGAGGTACGGCTTGGCCGAGAGGAAGCGCCGGCGCCGCGACTCCTCGCTCAGGCGCAGGAACATGTCGGCCACCGCCAGCCGGTCGCCGGCCTGGAGATGCCGCGCCGGCAGGGCGCTGATCTCATCTACGGCGGTGCATGGGGGCATGCGTACCAGCGTGCCCTCCCGGACGCCGTCTGTCGTCCCTCCTGCGGATGAGATGCGCCTACGGGAAGAGGTGGACGCTGCGGAACCGCCAGGTCTCGCGCAGCCAGAGCGGTACGAACTCGTCCAGCTCGCGCTCCAGCTCGGTGCCGACGGCGGGGTCGACGACCCACCACGACGCCACCGCGTCATGACCGGGTGGCGTGCGCTCGTCCGCGGGATCGATGTAGACGCAGCCGAGCAGCTCCGTCTCGCCCTCGTCGAGCACGGCGTAGTTGAAGGTCTCGTGCGCCGCGATCTCGTCCTCGTGGTGCTGGAGGTCCTCGCGGTCCTGCTCACGCGTCATGTGCTCGGGCGGCCAGCCCCACGCGGCGCCGTACTTCGCCCAGAGCCGCTCGCGCGAGCCCATCACGGCGGGCATGTCGATGTCCACGTCGTCGGCGCGGATCGGCCGCAGGTGATGGCCCGTCGGCAGGTCGACGCGCTCGGGGTGCGCGAAGCCGTCGGGAAGCCAGCCCATCAGACGGGCTGGTTCTCCTCGACCGCCTCGTCGCGCGATTCGTCCTTGGCGTCGGCCGCGTCGTCGAACCAGACCGCGCCGTCCACCACGCGGTGGCCGCGACGCCGGCGCGGATCGGCGATCAGCGCGTCGGGCGCGAGCTCCTTCGGCAGCCGGCCCGACTTCATGCCGAAGTACACCGCCTGCGGATGGGTCGCGATGATCGCGACGGTCGACTGCTCGGGCTCGACGGCGTAGCCGCCTGACAGCCGCAGGCCGATCTGCTCCGCATCGAGGAGGCGGAATACCTTCTCGTGCTCGGACTGCTCCGGGCAGGCGGGGTAGCCCCAGGACCAGCGGCGGCCCTGCTCGGGCTGCGCGCCCAGCTCCCTGCGCACCTCCGAGTGCAGCCACTCGGCCATGCCCTCGGCGATCTGCACGCCGAGCCCGTGCGTGAACAGCTGCTCGGAGAACTCGTCGGCGGCGTGCAGGCGGTCCATCAGCTTCGTGACCTCGTCGCCGGCGGTCACGGCCTGGAGGGCGACCACGTCGCGCTCGCCGGACTCGAGCGGCCTGTAGAAGTCGGCGATGCAGATGCGGTCGTGCTTCGGCTGGCGCGGGAACACGAGTCGCTCCAGCTCGACGTCGGGGTTCTCCGGGTCGAAGACGATCAGCTCGTTGCCCTGCGAGTTGCACGGGAAGTAGCCGACGACAGCGCGCGGCTGCACCCAGGCGTCCTTCTCCTTCCACATGCGCGCGAGGCGCGGCCGGAAGTCCTCGTCGAGCAGCTTGTCCCAGGCCTCGCCCTTCACGCCGCGGCCGCCCCAGTGGAGCTTGAACAGCACGTGCAGGTCGAGGTGGGGGAAGACGTCGTCGAGATCGACGGGCACCTCGCGTGCGCCCCAGAACGGCGGCTTCGGGATGGGCACGTCGGTGCTCGCCGCGGAGCGGACGGTGTCGTCGTCGGTCGGCAGGTCCTCGGGCTCGTCGCCCTTCTCCCGCAGCGTCCTGGCCTCGTCCTTGATCTTCTCCACGAGCTGCGCGCGGGCGTCGCCGTCCACGAGCTGGTCGACCACATGGAGGCCCTCGAAGGCGTCCTTGCAGTAGAAGACGCCGGGCTCGTAGATCTCCTCGGACTCGGTGCCCTTGGGGTAGAGGATGCGGCGGCCGAAGTTGCGGTTGATCGCGGCGCCGCCCACGAGCACGGGGAACTCGAGTGCCTGCTGGTGGAGCTCCTGCACGGCGGCGGGCATCTGCTTCGACGTCGACACGAGCAGCGCGCTCAGGCCGATCGCGGTCGCGTTGTGCTCCTTCGCCGCGTCGACGATCGTGCCGATCGGGACCTGCTTGCCGAGGTCGACGACGGTGTAGCCGTTGTTGGTGAGGATCGTGTTGACGAGCGACTTGCCGATGTCGTGCACGTCGCCGAAGACCGTTGCGAGCACCACGGTGCCCTTCGTGTAGCCCTCGATCTTGTCGAGGTACTTCTCGAGCTGCGAGACGGCGCGCTTCATCACCTCGGCCGACTGGAGCACGAACGGCAGGATCAGCTCGCCGGCGCCGAACTTGTCGCCCACTTCCTTCATCGCGGGCAGCAGCACGTCGTTCAGCGTCGGTACCGCGCCGATCTTGTCGACGGACGCGTCGATCTGGTCCTCGACGCCGTCCTTCTTGCGCCGCAGGATGTGCCAGTGCAGCGCCTCCTCCGGCTCCATGCCGGCGGTGGGGTCGGCAACCTCGGCCTCGTCCTCCTCGCCCTTCGACTCGAAGTGGCCGATGAAGCGCTCGAGCGCGTCCTCGCGGCGGTTGAAGACGAGATCGTCGGCGAGCTGGCGCTCCTCCTCGGGGATCTCGCCGTAGGGCGTGATGTGGTTCGGGTTGACCATCGCCAGGTCGAGCCCGGCCTCCACGCAGTGGTGGAGGAACGCCGAGTTCAGGACCACGCGCGCGGGCTGGCCGACGCCGAACGACACGTTCGAGACGCCGAGCGAGGTCTTGACCTTGGGCATCTCCGACTTGAGCTTGCGGATGCCCTCGATCGTCGCCACGGCGGACGGCTTCCACTCGTCGTCGCCGGTCGTGAGCGTGAAGGTGAGGAGGTCGAAGATCAGGAGCTCCTCGTCGAAGCCGTGATCGTTCACCGCGATGTCGCGGATGCGCTGGGCGATCTCGAGCTTGCGCTCGGGCGTCTTCGCCATGCCGACCTCGTCGATCGTCAGGGCGATCAGCGCCGCGCCGTGCGCCTTCGCGAGCGGGATGACGGTGTCGGCCTTGTCGCGGCCGGCCTCGAGGTTGATGCTGTTGACGATCGCGCGGCCGGGGATCTGCTCGAGCGCGGTCTTGATGACGTTCGGCTCGGTCGAGTCGACCTGGATCGGCGCGGGCTGGGTCAGCGCGATGCGCTTCACCACCTGCCGCATCTGCTCGTCCTCGTCCTGGCGCTCGGTCAGGGCCACGCAGACGTCGAGCACGTGGGCGCCGCCCTCGACCTGGTCCTCGGCCACGGTCACGAGCGAGTCGTAGTCGTCTGCCAGCAGCAGCTCCTTGGCCTTGCGCGAGCCCTGCGAGTTCACGCGCTCGCCGACCATCGCGGGCCTCGGGTCCTGCACGAGCGGCGTCGCGCTCATCATGCTCGAGACGTGCGGCTCCCAGGCGTCCTGCGGCCGCTTCGGCGCGGGCTTGTCCTGGACCCTCTCGGCGATCGCCCGGATGTGATCGGGCGTCGTGCCGCAGCAGCCGCCGACGATGCCGAGGCCGTAGCGCTCGACGTACTCCGCCAGCGCGTCGGCCAGCGGCTCCGGCTCCTCCGGGAAGATCGTCTCGCCGTTCGGGCCCTGGTGCGGGATGCCG
>JAICRZ010000095.1 GCA_025937135.1 Thermoleophilaceae bacterium | reverse complement strand
AGCCGACCACGCGGGCTTCACCGGCGACCTCGACGCGCTCGACGCGAGCGGCGCCACCCTGCGCGCGGCGTTCGCGCTCGTGCCGATCCAGCTCAGCGTCGGCTACGAGTTCAACGCGCTGCTTCAGGAGATCTCGAGCCGGTCTGGCGATGCCACGTCGGTAGGCGAGCTCAAGTCGCGTCACGAGTCGGTCCTCGACCTGATCCAGTCCGCGCTGAGCGGCAAGGCCGCCGAGGCGGCGCAGACCGAGGACGGCGGTCGCCTGGCCGGGGCGCTCGTCGTGTTCCGGGCCGGCGAGGGCGGGACGGCTCCGGCGGTGCCCGACAACGTCGTGTCGATCGCCGACGCCGCCGGCAGCGAGGAGCTGCGCACCCAGCTCGACCGCTCGCACGCGGAGCTCGAGGAGGCGCGCACGGAGCTTCAGAGCGTCGAGGGCCAGCTCGAGGAGTCGCGGCGCGAGGCGCAGCGCGCCCGCAACGAGGCCGACGTCGCCCGGCAGGAGGCGAACGACGCCCGCGACGCGCTGGCGCTGTCGCAGCGCGAGGCCCAGGAGGCACAGCGCCAGATCGACGACGCGCGCCGGTCCGCCGACGACGCGCTGGCCACCGCCGAGGCCTCACGGATCCGCGCCGAGGAGTCGCAGCGCGAGACCGAGCGCCTGCGTGGCGAGCTGCGTGAGGCGCGCGATGCCACGCGCGGGGCCGTGGGTCAGGTGGAGGCCGAGCTGACGGAGGCACGCTCGGACGCCGCACGCGGCGCCGCCGAGGTGGAGGCGCTGCGCAACCGTCTCCAGGAGGCGCAGCGCGAGCTGGGCACGATCCGTGCCGAGCTCGAGGCCGCGCGCGCCGAGCACGAGCAGGGCGCCGCGATCTCCGAGCGTCGCGGCAGCGAGGCGGAGCGCCTGCGTGCGGAGCTCGACAAGGCGCGGGCCGAGTCCGAGCGGCTGACGGCCGAGCTGAACCGCGAGGCGGCGGAGGCTGCGGACACCGTGTCGCAGCTCGAGCACGCCCGCGCCGAGCTCGACGCCGCGCGCGCAGCGAGCGAGCCGGTGCCGACCGACGGCGAGCACGCACGGCTGCGCGCCGTCTTCCACGGCGCCCCGGTCCCGACGGCGCTCGTCGCGCCCGACGGGCGCTTCGTGGACGCGAACGGCGCGCTGTGCGAGCTGCTCGGGCACAGCCGCGAGCGCCTCGTGAGCGACGACGCGCCGGCCGTGATCCACCCCGACGACGTCGACGCGAAGCTGGCGCTGGCTGCGCGCATGCTCGCCGGCGAGCAGTCGAGCGCCCGCAGCTACCGCCGCTACGTGCACGCCGACGGCCACGCGGTCACGATGCGCGAGTCGCTCGCGCTCCTGCGCGACGCGGCCGGCGAGCCCGAGCTGTTCATCCTCCAGGTCGAGGACGCCGACGGCGACGAGTCCGTCGACGGCGTGATCGTGGACGCGGAGGCCGCCGAGGAGCTCGATGCGCCGTCCGAGGAGGCGATGCGGCGCGCGCTCGAGCAGGAGTCGTTCCAGCTCCATGCCCAGCCGGTCATCGACCTGCGGACCAACGACACGACGCAGTACGAGCTCTTGATCCGCATGGTCGGCGACGACGGGCGGCTGATCCTGCCGCAGGCGTTCCTCGGCCCGGCGCGGCGCGCCGGGCTGGCGCACGCGATCGACCGCTGGGTCGTGCGCGAGGCGGTCCGCCTGCTCGCGCGCTGCCCGGACACCGTCTCGCTCGAGGTGAACCTCTCGCCCGAGGCGATCCACGACTCGGAGCTGCCCGCCCTGATCGACCAGGAGCTGGCGACCACGAGCGTGGACCCGGCGCGCCTGATCCTCGAGGTGACCGGCCAGACCGCCGCCGACGGCCTCGAGGCCACGCGCGCGATGGCGAAGCGGATCCGCGCGCTTGGCTGCCGCTTCGCCCTCGACGACTTCCGCTCGACGTTCGGCTCGTTCCGGCTGCTGAAGGACCTGCCGCTCGACTACCTCAAGCTCGACGGCGAGCTCGTCGGGTCACTCGCGGAGAGCCGGACCTCGCAGCTGATCGTGAAGGCGCTCGTGGACGTGGCCGCCGGCACCGGCACGAAGACGGTTGCGGTGTTCGTCTCCGACGAGGACACGCTCGCGCTGCTGCGCCAGCAGGGCGTCGACTTCGCGCAGGGCTACCGCGTCGGGCGGCCGCCCCCCGGAGCGGTCGACAGGCCGGGCGCCGCGCCCGCAGCGCTGCCGGCCGGCGACTAGGACCGCCGCGCCGAGCGCGCGGCGCGCATCTTCGCGACGCACGAGCGCTTCGCGCGCGCGGCGCGGCGGCGTGCCTTGCGCGTGTGCGCCTTCCGGGCCCTGAGCTTGGCGCGGCGCATGCAGCGGTTGCCCGCGGCCGGCTTCGACGCCGGCTTCGCCGGTGCGACCTTGCCGAACACGGTCGCGTACGTGAGCGCGTCGCCGGCGCCGGGCTGCGGCGCGCCGCGCGTGATGCCGACGCCGATCTCGTCGAACTCGCCGTAGAGGATGTTGTCGCGGTGGGTCGGGCTGTTCATCCAGCCCTGCACCATCGAGCGCGGCGTCGCGAGTCCGTAGCTTCCCCACCCGAGGTTCTCGCCCAGCACGACCCAGCGGTCGGCCAGCGACGGGTCCGTGTTCAGCACGCGGTAGACGACGTTGTGCCCGTCCTCGTCCTGGTGGGCGAAGTGGTCGTCGGAGACCATGTAGTCGGCGTAGCGCTGCGCCGTGGTGACGAGCGGGGCGCTGGACCTGAGCGCCCCGACGCCGGCGGCTGCGCGCTGCTGGTTGAGCAGGCAGACGGTCGCTTCGGACAGCTGCTGGATCGTCGCGGCGTCGGCGGATGCGTCGGCGTACGGCCCGCAGTCGTCCGCCTGTGCCGGCGCAGCGCTCGCGAGGGCCGCGACGACGCAGGCAGCAAAAAGCGATGCGGCTGTCCGACGGCAGGGGCCGACGAATCGCATAGGGGTACTCCGAGGCTGAGGCAGGCACGGCTACTCCCACCTTGGAGGCCATGCCGGCGAGGACGCTGCCTCGTTTTTGCCTGCTGGGCGCGAGCCCAAACATGACAACCGTCGGCGTTCGGAGGGGGCCTACTTGATCAGCACCGGCGTGCCGACCGGCATGAGCCGCGCGAGGCGCTTGATGTCGCGGTTGTGCATTCGCACACAGCCGTGCGACGGGCGACCGGGGACGAGGCGCGGCTCGTTCGTGCCGTGGATCCCGACCACGCCGCCGCGCGGCCAGTCGGTGAGCTTGTTCGAGTAGGCCGAGGTGCCGAACGCGAGCGGCCCGTAGACGCCGTGCCCGCCGCTCAGCACCAGCTTCTCGCGGATCCAGAAGTGGCCGCCGGGCGTGGGCGTGCTCGCCTTGCCGACGCCGATCGGCGCGCGGAAGACCCTGTGGCCGCTGCGGAAGAGCGTGGCCCGCAGCGTGTGGCGATCCACGACGAGCTGCGTCCTGACGGTCTGGAGCGGCCCGAGGCTCTCGGAACGCACCCAGCCGACGCGACCGTTCGGCCGGCCGGGGATCCGGACCTGGTACCAGAGGGCGCCGCCCTGCGGGTCGGTCCAGCTGCGCAGGACGATGTAGTTGTTCGGCAGGCGGTCCTCGGTGTTGATCTTCAGCCGGGCGACCAGACGAGCGTGCCTGCCGGGCGCGCTGCGGATCGGCCCCGAGTCGTTCGGGTTGGCGTAGCGCGACAGCGTCGTCTCGTTGGAGACGCGCTGCGCGCCGTCGGGAACGGACGCGGCGTGGGCGATTCCAACGCCCGCGGCCAGCGCGAGCAGCACCGGCAGTGCGACGCGAGGGATTCGCGGGCGGGCCATCGGTCCGATTATGCACGCGCACGGGGCCGCTGGGCGCCCCGTTGAGAAACATCAACGCCGAATGAGCCCGACGGCCCATGGGCGTCCATAGACTTGCCGCGATGGACGCCGCACGCCACGAAAAGCTCGAGCAGACCACCCGCTACGTCCCCGCCGACGTCGAGCGGCGCGTGTTCGAGGCGTGGGAGCGGAGCGGCATCTTCCACGCCGAGCCGGAGGGCGACGCGGAGGACAACTACTCGATTGCGATCCCGCCGCCGAATGTGACCGGCGCGCTGCACATGGGACACGCGCTGAACGGCTCGATCCAGGACGCGCTGATCCGGCTCAACCGCATGCGGGGGCGGCGCACCAAGTGGATCTTCGGCACCGACCACGCCGGGATCGCCACTCAGGTCAAGGTCGAGCAGCAGCTGGCCGCGGAGGGGACGAGCCGCCACGCGCTCGGGCGCGAGGAGTTCGTCGAGCGCGTCTGGAAGTGGCGCGAGGAGTACGGCTCCACGATCGTCGAGCAGTTCAAGCGCCTCGGTGCCTCGGCGGACTACGAGGACGAGCGCTTCACGATGGACGACGCCTACCAGCGGGCAGTCGCGCACGTGTTCGTGAGGCTCTACGAGAAGGGCCTGATCTACCGCGACAACTACATGGTCAACTGGGACCCGGGCACGCGCTCGGCCATCTCGGACCTCGAGGTCGAGCAGCGCGAGATGCACGACACGCTGTACATGATCGACTACCCGCTCGAGTCCGGGTCGGGGTCGGTCACGGGCGCGACCGTGCGCCCGGAGACGATCCTCGCCGACACCGCCCTCGCGGGGAACCCGAACGACGATCGCTACACGCGGCTGATCGGCGAGGCGGCGATCCTGCCGCTGGTCGGGCGGCGGCTGCCGATCATCGCCGACGAGTACGTCGACCCCGAGTTCGGCACGGGCGCGCTCAAGATCACGCCCGGCCACGACCCGAACGACTTCGAGATCGGCCGCAAGCACGGCCTCGACGAGATCAGCGTGATCGGCGAGGACGGCAACATGACCGACGCCGCGGGCGAGCGCTACGCGGGCAAGGGCGTGCCCGAGGCGCGCGAGCTCGTGGTCTCCGACCTGCGCGCGGAGGGCCGCGTCTCCGGCACGCAGCCTTACGTGCACGACGTGCCGCACTCGCAGCGCTCCGGCATGCGCATCGAGCCGCTCATCTCGCTCCAGTGGTTCTGCGACATGAAGGGCCTCGCCGAGCCCGCGATCGCCGCCGCGCAGGACGGCACGCTGCGCTTCCACCCGGCCAAGCCGTGGACCGGCGTCTACCTCGACTGGCTCGAGAAGATCAGGCCGTGGTGCATCTCGCGCCAGCTCTGGTGGGGCCATCAGCTGCCGGTCTGGTACCGCCGCGAGGAGGTCCACGTGGGCGAGAGCGGACCCGAGGGCGACGGCTGGGAGCGCGACCCGGACGTGCTCGATACGTGGTTCTCCTCGGCGCTGTGGCCGTTCGCCACCCTCGGCTGGCCGCAGCAGACGCCGGAATTCGGCGCGTTCTACCCGACCGACGTCGACTCCACCGCGCGCGACATCATCTTCCTCTGGGTCGCGCGCATGGTGATGATGGGCGTGGAGTTCACCGGCGAGCTGCCCTTCCGCGACGTGAACATCCACGCGGTCATCCAGGCGCCCGACGGGCGGCGCATGTCGAAGTCGCTCGGCACCGGGATCGACCCGCTCGACGAGATCGAGAAGTTCGGCGCCGACGGCGTGCGCTTCGGTCTGCTGGCGATGGCGTCGTCGCAGGACGTGCGCTACTCGGCCGAGAAGGTGCGCCAGGGACAGGAGCTGGCCAACAAGCTGTGGAACGCGTCGCGGCTGATCCTGCTGAAGGTGGCCGACGTGGAAGCCGCCCCGCGGCCCGAGACCGTCGAGGACCGCTGGATCCTGTCGCGCCTCGAGCGCCTGACCCTCCGCGTCACCGAGCTGATCGACGGCTACGAGTTCTCGCGTGCGGCGCTCGACCTGTATGCCGCCTTCTGGGGTGAGGTCTGCGACTGGTACCTCGAGCTGGTCAAGCCGCGGCTCTACGACGAGGACTCGAACGAAGCGGTCTCCGCGACGCTGCTGCACGTGCTCGAGCGCTGTCTACAGCTCCTGCACCCGATCATGCCGTTCGTGACCGAGGAGGTCTGGGCGTACATGCCGGGCGAGCGCGGGCTGCTCGCCGCGTCGCGCTGGCCCGAGGCGGACCAGGCGCTGCTCGATCCGGACGCCGAGGCGGTGCTCGGGCGGACGATCGAGGCCGTGACCGCGCTGCGGCGCTACCGCGACGACGTCGGCGCCCCGGCGGGCGCGCGGATCCCGGCGCGCCTCGCGGCCGACGGCTACGACGAGACGGCCGAGCACGTGGCGCGGCTCGCGCGCTTCGAGTTCGAGGGGTCCAGCAACGGCGTCGAGCCCGTCGCGACCGTGGCCGTGCCCGGAGGGACCGTCCACGTGCTTCCGACGGAGTCGATCGACACCGAGGAGGCCGAGCGGCGCCGCGGGGCGCAGCGCGAGAAGCTGAAGGGCGAGATCCGGCGGCTCGAGGGCAAGCTCGGCAACGACCAGTTCGTGGCCAAGGCGCCGCCGGAGGTGGTCGCCGGCGAGCGCGAGAAGCTCGAGCGCTACCGCAGAGAGCTGGAGGACCTCCAGTGACGCCGGAGCAGGCCGAGGCCTACCTGCTCGACCTCGAGCTGTTCGGCATGCGCTTCGGCCTCGACCGGATGCACAAGCTGATGACGGTGCTGGGGATGCCGCAGCGGCGCTTCGCGTCGATCCACGTGGTCGGCTCGAACGGCAAGTCGTCGACCGTGCGGATGATCGCGGCGATCCTCGAGCGCCACGGGATGCGCACCGGCGCCTACACCTCACCCCACCTGCGCTCGTTCGCGGAGCGGATCGAGGTGGGGGAGAAGCCGGTGACCGATGCCGACTTCGCCGCCGCGGTGGCGCGCGTGGCGCGGGCGGCCGAGCTCGTGAACCGCACGCAGGCGCCCGACGACCGCGTGACGCAGTTCGAGGCACTCACGGCCGCGGCGTACCACGAGCTCGCGCGCCGGGGCGTGGAGGTAGCGGTGGTGGAGGCCGGTCTCGGCGGGCGCTACGACGCGACCAACGTGATCCCGTCGAAGGTCCAGGTGCTCACCTCGGTCGGGCTCGAGCACACGCGCTGGCTCGGCCCGACCGTGACCGACATCGCGCGCGAGAAGGTCGACGTGGTGCGCGACCACGGCACGCTCGTCCTCGCCGGCGACCTCGACCCGGATGCCGTGGCGGTGGCCGAGCAGGTCGCGGCCGAGCGCCACGCGACGCTGGTGCGCGCGCCGATCGAGGCGGGCGAGCCGCTGCGCGCGCGCGGGTCGTTCCAGCGCCACAACTTCGCCCTCGCGCGCTCGGCCGCCGAGGCGTTCCTGGGGCGGCTCGACGAGGATGCCGTGACGCGCGCGGCCGCCGAGGTCGAGGTGCCGGGGCGGATGCAGCAGGTGGGTGAGCACCCGCTCGTGATCCTCGACGGCGCCCACAACCCGGCGGGCGCCGCCGCGCTGGCCGACGCGCTGCCGGAGCTCGTCGGCCCGCGGCGGCTCGTGCCGGTGATCGGCGTGCTCGACGACAAGGACGCGGCCGGGATGCTGCGCGCGCTGCTGCCGCTTGCCGAGACGGTCGTCTTCACCCGCAGCGCGAACCCGCGCTCGCTCTCGCCGGCCACGCTGGTCGCGCTCGCCGGGCAGCTCGGCGGCCCGCCGGCGGAGGCCGTGGCGGATCCGCGTGTGGCACTCGACCGGGCGCGCGAGCTCGCGGGCGCGGAGGGCGCGGTCGTGGCCACGGGCTCGATCTATCTGATCGCCGACCTCGTGCGCGAGGAGCCCCACGCGCGCGCGTCGCGGCTGTAGCCATGGACGAGGAACGCGGTCCCAGCTTCCTGGCGATGATCGGCGTGGTCGCCCTCGTGGTGGCCGCGGTCATCCTCGTATTCTTCGCCGTCGGCTACGTCCTCGGAAGGATCTTTCTCTGACACGGGGAACCACGCGAAGTGCAGTGGTTATGGGAACCCTCCGTCTAGACTCCACGCCTCGATGACGCCGCTCGCCATCTTCGGGATCAACAGCAGCGGGCTCAATCTCGCGATCAAGCTGCTGATCCTGTTCCTCGTCGCCGTCTGGGCGGCGCTCGTCTTCTGGACCTATGCAGATGCGCGCAGGCGGATCGCCGACCCGATGCTCGTGGGCTGCGCGGCCGCGGCGTCGTTCTTCTTCCCGTTCGTCGGTTCGATCGTCTACGCGATCGTGCGCCCGCCCGAGTATCTCGAGGACGTGCACGAGCGCGAGCTCGAGATCGCCGCCGCCGAGGCCCGCCTGCACCAGGCGGAGGGAATGCACTGCCCGCACTGCGACTTCGAGATCGAGAAGAGCTTCCTGCGCTGCCCGAGCTGTCTGCGCCGGCTGAAGGAGCCATGCGGCACCTGCGGCCGCCCGCTCGATCCGCGCTGGAAGATCTGCCCGTACTGCGAGGCCGAGGTCGGCCAGGCGGCGCCACGCCGCGCCCGGCGCGCCCCGGCCGCGTCGTCAGCCGGCGCCGAGCGCCCGACGCGCCCACGCACGGTGACCGCCGACCAGCCGTCGGTCACCCGCACGCGCCCGCCAGCGCAGTAGCGGCCCGCAGCCCGCGGCCCACAGCCCGCAGGGCGGGTACTGCGGGCCGTCGATCTCGACGATGTGCTTGCGCCCGCGCCAGCTCAGGTCGGCCTCCTTGCCGGCAATCCTCACGTTCACGTCCGGCGGCTCGCCGCCGGCGTCGTGGAGGATCTCGAGAGCCTTCGCCTCGGCGTTGGAGCGGCAGCGGCTGTAGGGGATGCCGGAGTAGCGGTCGTTGAGCTCCTTGAGCATGCGCGTTCCTCTTCGGCCGCTGTGCTTCGCCAGGCTTACGGCCATCGAGTAGGGAGTGGTGAGCTTGAGGCGAAGCGCCTCTCGCAGCGGGCGTGGCGCCGCGAGGTCGATGACGGTGCGCTCCGGGGTGGTTATCGGGATGCCGTCGTGCGTCGTCGTGTCGCCGCGAAGGGTCTTCGAGTAGCGGACAAGCACGCCGCGCGGGCGTTCACGCCCTTTGTCGCCCGGGCGCACGATCGTCTCGTAGCCCGCGTCGAACCTCGAGATCTCATAGTGGGCGCCGGCACTGAAATGCGTCAGGTATGAATGCGGAGCGGTGAGTGTTGCCGCCATGCGCAACTGCGGCGGGGTAAGAGGCGCCTGCGTGAGCGCGTAGACGCCGGAGTGGATGCGCCGCCAGCGTTGGTCGTGGGCATGCTGCTCGACCATCGCCCAGGTCCAGCCGATCCCCCGCAACTGCCACGCGGCCACCAGATCGCGCTGCCGCGCAGCCAACTCCAACAGGTGAACGTCCATTTCTCCAGCACATAGGCTGGAGAAACCGACGTTCGCCCCCCCTGCGTCCCGCTAGGGTCTCGCGCCGACCTTCACGGACAAGGAGACCCATGGACCGGACCCTCATCCTCGTCAAGCCCGACGCCTTCGAGCGCGCGCTGACCGGCGAGATCATCGCCCGCTTCGAGCGCAAGGGGCTGCGGATCGCTGCGCTCAAGCACATGACCGTCGCGCGCGACCAGGCCGAGGAGCACTACGCCGAGCACAAGGAGAAGCCGTTCTTCGGCGAGCTCGTCGAGTTCATCACGGGCGGTCCGCTCGTGGCGATGGTGCTGACCGGGCACGAGGCGGTCAAGGCCGCGCGCCAGGTGATCGGCGCGACCAACCCGATCGAGGCGGCGCCGGGCTCGATCCGCGGCGACTACGGCCTCGAGGTCCAGACGAACCTCGTCCACGGCAGCGACTCGCCGGAGTCGGCCGAGCGCGAGGTCGGCATCTTCTTCCCCGAAGCCTGATGCGCCCTATCACCCGCCGTGCGCGGCCTGCCCGCCAGGGTCCGCGATCCCGGTGTCGGCGGGCCCGGGCTTGAAATGCCCACGCTGATCCTGGCGAGTCGGTCCCCTCAGCGGCGGGCCATCCTCCAGCAGCTCGGCATCCGCTTCGAGGTCGTCGTTCCCGAGGTCGAGGAGACCGAGGACGGCGACCCGCGCGGGCTCGTGATCGAGAACGCGCTCAGGAAGGCACGCGCGGTCCACGGCGATCTCGTCCTCGGGGTCGACACGACCGTGGTCGTGGACGGGCGCTCCTACGGCAAGCCGGGCGACCGCGACCAGGCCGGCCGCTTCATCCGGATGCTGTCCGGTCGCGAGCACGAGGTGTGGAGCGGGATCGCGCTGAAGCGTGACGGTGCCGAGACCACGGCGGCGCGCTGCACCCGTGTGCGCTTTCGCACGGTCGACGACGCCCTGATGCGCTGGTATCTGGACAGCGGCGAGTGGCAGGATCGCGCCGGCGGCTACGCGATACAGGGCCGCGGGGCGGCGCTCGTCGAGGCGGTGGACGGCGACTTCTGGAACGTCGTCGGCCTGCCCGTCCCGGAGCTCGTCCGCATCGCGCCAGATCTCCTTCGCTGAGCCCGATTTCAGCAAAAACGCAGGGAATTTCGTTCGTTACACTTCCGCTCGCGGACCGGTCGCCTTGGACGCGGAGACCCTCTGACCGGACCGTTGCGCGAGGCCGCCGCCAGGCGGCCTAGTCTCACCAGGAACCAATGGGCCTTTTCTCGTACGTAACCGGTTTCGGGGGCCGCGACATGGCGGTGGATCTCGGCACCGCCAACACGCTCGTCTACGTGCGCGGGCGCGGGATCGTGCTGTCGGAGCCGAGCGTCGTAGCCATCGACGCACGCACGAGCGAGGTCCACGCCGTCGGCATCGAGGCGAAGCGCATGCGGGGTCGCACGCCCGGCACGATCAGCGCGATCCCGCCGCTCAAGGACGTGCTGGACGCCGTTATCGACGTCACCGAGCAGATGCTCCGCCACTTCATCCAGAAGGTGCACCAGAACCGCTGGGCCCACCCGCGCGTGGTCGTGTGCGTGCCGAGTGGCGTGACCGGCGTCGAGAAGCGCGCGGTCGAGGAGGCGTGCCTGT
>JAICRZ010000260.1 GCA_025937135.1 Thermoleophilaceae bacterium | reverse complement strand
CGCGTGGTGATCGACCGCGCGGTCGCGCTGCGGTTCGAGTTCGGAGCGATCACGGCGAGCTCGATCCCGGGCACTTCGAGCAGCGCGCGGCGCAGCTCGTTGAGGCCGGTGGCCTGGATGCCGTCGTCGTTGGTCAGGAGCACGCGCATGGGGCTTCGATCAGGATAGAGGCGTGCAAGGGCGCAATCTCTCCCCCCTGGTGCACCTCGAGCCGTGGGGACCGGGCGACCTGCCGCTGCTCGAGAAGACCGTCGGGGACGCGGCGATGATGCGCCACCTCGGCGGCCCCGAGAGCCCGGCGAAGATGGCCGAGCGGCAGGAGCGCTTCCTCCGGGAACCGGGGATGCACAAGATCGTCGACGACGAGAGGGAAGATGATGCGCTGCGTGGACTGGCGCCTGGAGCCCGGCGCCGCTCAGCCGTAGCGCACCGACTCGAGATACAGCCCATGAGCCGGCGCGCTGTCGCCGGCCTCGGCGCGTGGCCGTCCCTCGAGCAGCGGCTCGATCTCGTGCCGGCCGCCGATCATCGTCCCGACCAGCGTGCGGACCATGCGACGCATGAAGCTGTCCGCCTCGATCCAGAACTCGAGGATGTCGCCGGCGGCGTCGCGCCACTCCGCGCGCATCACCTCGCGCTCGAAGCGCACGTGGTCGGTCTGCGTGGGCGTGAACGCCGTGAAGTCGTGCGCGCCCACGAGCGCCGCCGCCATCGCGTCGAGGCCGGCGCGGTCGAGCGGCCGCCGCCGATGCCACGCCAGGCCGCGCTCGAACGGGCTCGCGACCGCGCGGGTGTGGATGCGGTAGCGGTAGGTGCGCGACAGAGCGTCGCGGCGCGCGTCGAAGCCGTCGTCGGCGGGCGCGCTCGACAGCACCCGCATGTCGTCGGACAACACGCCGTTCAGGGCGGAGGTGGGCGCCGGCTCGCCTTCGTGGCTCGCGACCTGCCCGCGCGCGTGCACGCCGCGATCGGTCCGGCCCGCGACGGTCAGCGTGACCTCGCGACGGAGCACCGTCGCCAGCGCCGCCTCCAGCTCGCCCTGCACGGTCCGCAGGCCCGGCTGCCGCGCCCAGCCGGCGAAGCCCCCACCGTGGTACTCGATCTCGAGGCGGGCGCTCACCCGCGCTTGCGGGCGACGATCTCCAGGTACTCCGGCTCGAGGAGGATGCGGCCGTCGGCGGCCTTGTTGTGGCGCTGGACGATCTCCTCCACGCCGGTGCGGATCTCCTCGAGCGTCTCGGGCGCCAGCGCGGACCGCGCCGCGGCGGCGGGGCCCGCCGACTGGAAGCTCTCCCAGATGCCGGCGAAGGAGTCGAACTCCCAGCGCATCGTGCGGCGCTCCATGGCCAGCGACGAGGCGAGCGGCTCGAGCCGCTCGCGAGCGACCTCCTCGCGACCCCAGTCGCGCGGCTCCGGCAGGCCTTCCGGCGCCGGCGGCGCGTAGCGGTTCTGGAAGTCGAAGACCTCGGACTGGGATCCGTACGGGCCCCAGACGGCGAGCCCGACCGTGCCGCCGGGCTTGACGACGCGGAACAGCTCGCGCGCGGCGACCTCGGGGCGCGGCGCGAACATCGCGCCGAAGACCGAAGCCGCGCAGTCGAAGCGGTCGTCCTCGAACGGCAGCTGCTCGGCATCCGCCACATGCCACTCGACGTCGACGCCCTCCGCCTCGAGCCGCGCGCGGCCCAGCTCGACCTGGCCGGGCGAGATGTCGCACGCGGTCACGTCGGCGCCCTCCTCCGCGGCCAGCAGCGCGAGGTTGCCCGTGCCGGCGGCCACGTCGAGGACCTCCTGACCGGCCGAGATCGCACACGCGTCGACGAGCGAGCGCGCGGCGCCGATGATCATCGCGGCGATCTTCGGGTAGTCCCCGAGTCCCCAGACCTTGCTGGCCCGCTCCTTGAGCTCGGCGAAGTCCGGCTCGGTCACACCAGCTCGAGGAGCGCCATCTCGGTGGCGTCGCTCTTGCGTGGCCCGAGCTTCATGATGCGCGTGTAGCCGCCCGGGCGCTCGGTGTAGCGCGGGGCGATCTCCTCGAACAGCTTGTAGACCGCGAACTTGTCCTGACCGAGCGCCGAGAGCGCCTGGCGGCGAGCGTGAAGGTCGCCGCGCCGCGCCAGCGTGATCAGCTTCTCGACCTCGGGCTTGACGGCCTTGGCCTTGGCCACGGTCGTCTCGATCCGCTCGTGCTCGATCAGCTCCTTCGAGAGGTTCGCGAGCAGCGCCTTGCGGTGCGCGCTGTCGCGGCCGAGCTTGTGCCTGTTCTTCTGGTGGCGCATCGGCGGCGAAGGATACGAGGCCGTTAGGCCGCGCGCAGCTCCAGCCCGCGCGACTTCAGCGTCTCGATGACCTCCTCGATCGACTTGCGACCGAAGTTCGGGATCGCGGCCAGCTCCGACTCTGACTTCTGCAACAGGTCGCCGACCGTCTGCACGCCGGCGCGCTTGAGGCAGTTGTAGGAGCGGACGCCCAGCTCGAGCTCCTCGATGAGGATGTCGTCCATGCCGTCGGAGCGCGCGGCGCCGACCGGTGTGGGGCCGGCCAT
>JAICRZ010000171.1 GCA_025937135.1 Thermoleophilaceae bacterium | reverse complement strand
CCGGTGAAGACGCGCGACGACCTCTCGATGGCCTACACGCCGGGCGTCGCCCGCGTCTGCCGCGCCATCGCCGCCGATGTCGACAAGGCCCGCGCGCTGACCATCAAGCAGAACACGGTGGCGGTGGTGACCGACGGCACCGCCGTGCCATCTGACACCACGGCCACGCTGTTGCCCTTGATCGTGTACTCCCAGGCCTTGTCGCGCTCGTCGTGGATGTCCATGCACACGCGCGCGACGCCCGGGGTGTAGGCCATCGACAGGTCGTCGCGCGACTGGATCCGCGCCCTGAGGCCGGTGTAGAGCTTGCCGCCGCGGTGCAGCTCGAAGGTGCGGTCGGTCACCTCGACCACGCGCGCGCCCGCGACCGCGTCGATCGCCGTCACGATCGCGTCGCCGTGCTCGCGGTCGGTCGTGTCGACGGTGAACGAGCGGACGCTGCTCTGCGGCCCCGACTCGACGATGTCGATCGCGCCGATCTGCCCGCCGGCATCGCCGATCGCCGAGGTCACGCGCCCGATCACATCCAGCCCGCGCTCCAACTCGACGCGGAGGATCAGCGAGAACTGTGCGGATGGGGAGGACATGGGAGAGGCCGAGGCGCCCGCCTGGGCGCCAACGTCGCTGAGCATATAAGGGGTGCACGGTGCACGGTGGACAGTGGACACCTCGCAAACTGCGGCGTTTGCAGCACAGCTTGCCCACTGTCCACTGTCCACCGTCCACCCGTCAATAAGCTCAAGCTCGTGGCGGAAGACACCTCACGCGAGCTTTTCCTGATCGATGGAAACAGCCTGGCGTATCGGGCGTTCTTCGCGCTTCCGGAGACGATCGCCACGTCCAAGGGATTCCCCACGAACGCGATCTTCGGCTTCGCCTCGATGCTCGTGAAGATCCTCACCGAGTACGGGCCCAAGGCGACGCTGGTCGTGTGGGACGCCGGCATGTCCGGCCGCGGCGACATCTCCGAGGACTACAAGGCGCAGCGCCGGCCGCGCCCGGACCTGCTCCAGGAGCAGTGGCCGCACCTCCAGCCGCTCGTGGAGGCGTTCGGCTACCAGAACGTGAAGGTGCAGGGCTACGAGGCCGACGACGTGATCTCGACGCTCGCCGTGCAGGCGCGCGAGAAGGGCATCGAGGTGATGATCGTGACCGGCGATCGCGACATGTTCCAGATGACCGCGCTCGACGGCATCCGCGTGATGGCCACGAGCCGCGGCATCACCGAGACGAAGATCTACGACTCGCAGGCCGTGCTCGACCGCTACGGCATCCCACCCGAGCTGATCCCCGACTTCTACGGCCTGAAGGGCGACTCGAGCGACAACATCCCGGGCGTCCCCGGCATCGGCGACAAGACCGCGTCCGACCTGCTCCAGCGCTTCGGCACGCTCGAGACGGTGCTCGACTCGATCGACGAGATCTCCGGCGCCAAGCGCAAGGAGAACCTGGTGAACCACGCCGACGACGCGCGCATGTCGAAGCGCCTGGCGACGGCGGTGACCGACGTGCCGGTCGAGGACATCGACCTCGAGCACACCGTCTCGAACCCGCCCGACCGCTCGCGCCTGCGCGAGGTGTTCCGCGAGTTCGAGCTGCGCGACCCGCTGCGCCGGATCGAGGAGGCGCTGGCAGAGGAGGGCGAGGCCGAGGTGCCGCGCTCGCGCAGCGAGATCACGATCGAGGCGCGCGCGGTGGAGGTGCCGGCGTCGGAGCTCGGCCAGCTCGACGGCGAGCTCGCCGCGCTGGCGGCGGAACGTCCCGGTGCGCCGGAGGAGGAGGTCGAGGGCGAGGCGGTGCCGGCCCACACGCAGCCTTTGAAGTTCGCCGCCTACACCGGCGGCGAGGTGCTCACCGGCGAGACCGAGACGCTCGCGGCGCTTACGCTGAGCTGGGGCGACCGCCCCGTCGTCGCGCACGACTGGAAGACGATCGCCACCGGCGAGGAGCCGTGCGACGCGCCGCCGCTCGAGCACGACACGATGGTCGCCGCCTACCTGCTCGACCCCGCCGGCCGCGCCTACCCGCTGCTCGAGATCTCCGAGCGCGAGGGGATCGGCGCGAAGATCGACGGCGGCAACGGGCTGGCCGAGCGCGCCGTCCTGACCCGCGCGCTGGCCGAGCGCCAGAAGACCGAGATGGAGGAGCAGGGCCTGACCAGCCTCTTCCGCGACGTCGAGCTGCCGCTCGTCGACGTGCTGGTCGACATGGAGCGCGAGGGCGTGAAGCTCGACACCGCGGCGCTCGCCGTCATCTCGGAGAAGGTCGAGCGCGTGGCAGGTGAGCTCGAGCGCGAGATCTGGGAGCTCGCGGGGGAGGAGTTCACGATCGGCTCACCGCAGCAGCTCGGCGTGATCCTGTTCGAGAAGCTCGGCCTCTCGCGCAAGCGCCGCGGCAAGACCGGCTACTCCACCGACGCGCGCGTGCTCCAGGCGATCCGCAAGGAGCACCCGATCATCGAGAAGATCGAGAGCTGGCGCGAGTACACGAAGCTGAAGTCGACCTACCTGGACGCGCTGCCGCTGCTCGTGGACTCGCGCGACCGGCTGCACACCACGTTCAACCAGACCGCCACCACCACCGGCCGCCTGTCGAGCACCGACCCGAACCTCCAGAACATCCCGATCCGCACCGAGCTCGGCCGCGAGATCCGCGCCTGCTTCATCGCGGAGCCGGGCAACAAGCTGATCTCGGCCGACTACTCGCAGGTCGAGCTGCGCGTGCTGGCCCACATCTCGGGCGAGCAGGTGCTCAAGGACATCTTCGAGCGCGGCGAGGACGTGCACGCCGCCACCGCCGGGGAGATGTTCGGCGTGCCGCCGGAGAAGGTCGACCCGGGCCTGCGTTCGAAGGCGAAGATGATCAACTTCGGGATCGTCTACGGGCTGTCCGCGTACGGCCTGGCCGATCGCCTCGACATCCCGCAGGACGAGGCCGCCGAGTTCATCGAGCGCTACCTCGGCCGCTTCCCGAAGGTCAAGGAGTTCATCGACACGACGATCGAGCGCGCGACCGAGGAGGGCCACGTGACCACGCTGTTCGGCCGCAAGCGCCGCATCCCGGAGCTGCGCTCGCGCAAGTGGCCCACACGGTCCCTGGGCGAGCGGCTCGCGGTGAACACGCCGATCCAGGGCACGTCGGCGGACATCATCAAGGTCGCGATGGTGCGCTCGCGCGACCGGCTGCGCGAGGCCGGCCTCGACACGCGGCTCGTTCTCCAGATCCATGACGAGCTGCTGTTCGAGGCGCCCGAGGCCGAGGTCGACCAGGCGAAGGAGATCGTCGCGCGCGAGATGGCGAACGCCTACGAGCTGGACCCGCCGCTGGGCGTGGACGTCGGCGTCGGCGACAACTGGCTGGCCGCGAAGTGAGCAAGGGCATCGCCCTGATCCTGTCCGGCTTCGCCGGCGCGCTGGTGGCCATGCAGCCGCCGATCAACTCCAAGCTGGGCGGCGCGATCGGCAACTTCGCCGCCGCCACCGCCTCGTTCCTGATCGGGACGCTCGCGCTGCTGGCGGTGACCGTGGCCGTCGGCGGTCATCACATCGGCGACGTCCGGCACGTCCCGTGGTGGTACTTCGCAGGCGGGTTCCTGGGCGCCGCGTTCGTGGCCACGTCGCTGGTCGCCGTGCGGACGCTGGGGGCCGGGGGCGTCGTGGCCGCAACGATCGCCGGTCAGCTCACCTTCTCGGTCGTGATCGACAGGTTCGGCCTGCTCGGGCTGCCGGAGAAGCCGCTCGCCGTGACGCGGATCCTCGGCGTGGTGCTGCTGGCGCTGGGCGTGTTCCTGGTCGTGCGCGACTAACCCGTCAGGTGCGCCGTGTCGTTGAAGCTCCGCAGTAGCTGACGCCCGCCCGGCAGCACCACCAGCCGCGAGATCGAGCAGTTGTCGGCGTGCACGAACGCGAACGCGCGACTTGCTGTGGCCTGGCGGCAGATCTCGCCGATCACGCCGCCGTGCAGCACCGCCGCCACGGTCGTGTCCGGGCCGGCGACCGCGACGATTCGCTCGAGGCCGCGCCGCACGCGCTCGGCGAACTGCTCCATCGGCTCGGCGTTCGGGATCACGTCCCAGCGCTCCTCCTCGATCACGCGGAAGAAGAGCGGGTCGGCGTTCGCCGCGCGGATGCGCAGCTCGCCGCCCTCCCAGTCGCCCAGCAGCACCTCGCGCAGCTCCGGCACCACCACGGGCTCGAGTCCGGTCGCGGTCGCGAGCGGCGCGGCGGTCTGGGCGGTGCGCCGGAGCGGCGTGACGAACAGACCGTCCACTGGCTCGCTGTCCAGTCGCCGCGCGACCGCGATCGCCTGCTCCTCGCCCTCGGGCGCCAGCGGCGGGTCGGCGTGCCCGTCAACCAGGTCGAACGGCTGATCCGGGACCGCGTGGGCGGAGGCGCCGTGGCGCACGAGGATCACCTCGGTCGAGCCGGGCGGCGGAGCGAACCTGCGCTGCGGGTAGCGATCGGTCAGGGGTCGATTTAAGATCGGGGTCGAGGAAGGTGGAAGGCCGATGACCGTACAGCCCCCAGGATCGCCGTTACCGCCGGTGGCCGACCGCCGCGCGCCGGAGCGCCGCGACTACCGCCGCCGTGCCGAGGACCGCGCCCAGTTCGCGCGCGTCGCGGCCGCCGCCGCGATGGCGATCTGCGGCGGGCTGGCCGTGCTCTTCCTGTTCTTCTGGGCACTCGGCGCGATCAACGTCAAGGACGCCGTCGGCTCGACGATCGTGGCCGTGGTGCTTGCCGCCGTATGGCTGTCCGGGCTGCTGTACCGCCGCCGCCACATCCAGGAGGACATGGCCGCACAGCGCGTGTCGAAGCAGGACCGCGAGCGCCGCGGGTTCTAGGCGGCGACCGGCTCGCCGGCGCGCGCGACGGGCGACACGCCCGCCGCGAACGACGGCGGCGCGATGTTCAGGTAGTGGTCGAACGACCAGTTCACGAAGCGCTGCGCGCCCATCGCGCGGATCGCCGGCGCGAGCAGCCGCGGCGGCACGCGCGGCACGGCCTTCTGGGTGCGCAGCATCCAGCGGAACTTCCACTCGTGTTGTGCCGAGAACGCGTGATACGCGGCCAGCGCGGCCGCGCGCGTCGAGCGCCCTTCGACCACGCCGCGCAGCTCGCGCCCGAGAGCGATGCCGAAGTAGAACGCCGTCCGGATGCCTTCGGCGGTGAGCGGCAGGCAATGGCCGGCGGAGTCGCCCGCGAAGAAGATGCCGTCCGCGGTCGAGTCGCGCAGCTTGTGCGGGATCCAGTTGCCCTGGTAGCGCACCGCATCGCGCTGAAGGTCCTCGGCCAGCAGCACCGTCGTGTCCTTCACGTGGAAGCGCGGGTCGAACGAGCCCACGCCGACGCGCACCTCGTCGCGCGCCGGGAACGACCAGCCGTAGCCGGCCGGGACGTACCTGCGGTCGATCCAGATCTCGAGGTCGTCGGACGACCCGTGCGGATGCACCTCGAGCCCGCGTGAGAGCGGCGCGTCCGGCGGCTGGTAGCCCGGCGCGGCGAGGACGCGGCGCCAGCCGAGCGCGTCGACCACAAGTGGTGCCGTCAGGTCGCCGCGGTCGGTGTGGATCGTGTTGCCCGTCCGCCCGTCCACCTTCGCCGTCTCGAACGACGCGTCGTTCTGGTCGTCGAGGAGCTCGCAGAGCGTGCGGTAGTCGAACGTCGAGAACGCCCACGGCAGCTTGTAGCGCGACGTGCCGTGCGGCGTGTGGATCACGAGCTGGTCGAACGTCTGGCGCATCGAGCCCGCGACGCCCATGTTCTGAAGCCACTCCGTCGGCGCCGCGCACGCCGACGTCTGCCGCTCGCCCACCTCGTAGCGGTCGATCATCATCACGCGCGCGCCCGAACCCGCGAGCTCGCGCGCGACAGACAAACCCGCGAACGAAGCGCCGCAGATCAGGACGTCGTGGTCACCGGACAGGGGAGTGCGCTCCGCGCCTCGCTTTGTACGCCGAGTTGGCACGGCGGCTGAGCCTATCGCTCCGCGGGCTGCCGGCCGCGGGCTGCGGGCTGCAATCGCTACCCTCCGCGCCACATGGAAACTTCAACTCTGCCCCCCAACGCCACGCCCGTAGAGGGCTCCGACGGTCTGCTGCTCGAGATCGACGGCCAGATCGTCCCCAACTACGACGCCACGATCGTCCCCTTCGAAGAGGGCGACGTCGTCAGCGGGAGGGTGGTGCGGATCGACAAGGACGAGGTCCTCGTCGACATCGGCTACAAGAGCGAGGGCGTCATCCTCGCCAATGAGCTCTCGATCAGGAAGTCGGCCAACCCGTTCGACGAGGTCGAGATGGGCGAGGAGGTCGACGCGCTCGTCCTGACCAAGGAGGACCAGGACGGCCGCCTGAT
>JAICRZ010000057.1 GCA_025937135.1 Thermoleophilaceae bacterium | reverse complement strand
GGTGCTGGCAGCGTTCTCGGCCTACGACGGCGTCGCCGACGGCCGGATGCTCTCGCTGCGCGCCGTCGCCCGCCAGAAGCTCGAGGGCGCCGGCGTGACGCAGGTCGAGGACGTGGATCTGTGCACGGGCTGCCGGTCCGACCTCTTCTTCTCCCACCGCCGCGACAACGGCGTGACGGGCCGCCAGGCCGGGATCGCATGGCTCAGCTGACCGCCGCGCGCGTGCGCGCGAACCTCGACCGGGTGCGCGAGCGGATCGCCGCGGCGGGGCGCGACCCGGGCGAGGTCGAGATCCTGGCGGCGGTCAAGTACGTGCCCGTCGATGAGGTCGGCGCGCTCGCCGAGGGCGGCATCACCGTCGTCGGCGAGAACCGCGCGCAGGACCTCGCCGAGAAGCAGGACCGCTTCGGCGATGCGTTCACGTGGGACTTCATCGGCGCGCTGCAATCGCGCAAGGTGCGCGACGTGGCGCCCCGCGTCAGGCTGATCCACTCGGTCGCGAGCGATTCCGTGCTGGCGCAACTGGAGCAGCACCCGGCCGGCGAGGTGCTGATCCAGGTGAACCTGGCGGGGGAGGAGAGCAAGGCGGGGATCGAGCCGGACATGCTCGGCGACTTCATCGAGCGCTGCCCCGTTCCCGTCGGCGGGCTGATGACGATGCCGCCCGCGGTCGAGCGCGCCGAGGACAACCGCCGCCACTTCGCGCGGCTGGCGGAGCTGGCGGGTGAGCACGGGCTCGCGCGGCTCTCGATGGGCACGACGCAGGACTTCGAGGTGGCCGTGCAGGAGGGCGCGACGATCGTGCGCCTCGGGTCGGTGCTCTATGGCTGAGACCGCGATCGTCCTGGCGGGCGGCGGCGCGCGCGGCGCGTACGAGGTGGGCGCGCTGTCGGTGCTGCTGCCGGTGCTCGAGGAGCGCGGCGAGCGGCCGAGGATCGTGGTGGGCACGAGCGTGGGCGCGTTCAACACCGCGTACCTGGCGGCGAACGCGGACCGCCCGGTCGCCGAGGCCACCGCCGGCGGCATCGGCTGGTGGGAGTCGCTGCGCTGGCGCGACGTGATGGCGCCGCTCACCTCGCCGCGCGCGGTGGCGCGGTCGCTGCGCTACCTCGGGCGCCTCCTGTGGGTCAAGCAGCCGCGCATCGACGCGCTGCTGCACCCCGACGCGCTGCCGGCCACGCTCGAGCGCATCGTGGCGTTCGACCGCCTCCGCGCGAACGTGTCGAGCGACGCGGTGCGGACCGCCGCCGTGGTGACCACGTCCGCGCTCACGGCGCGCACCGTGGTGTTCTACGCCGGCGGGCGCTCGCCCGAGCGCGACGAGCTGCGCGGGATCGACTACGTCGCGACTGACCTGCTGCCGGATCACGTGCTCGCATCCGGCGCGATCCCCGGCCTGTTCCCGGCGCGTCACGTGCCGTCGCCCGAGCGCGCCCGCGGCTGGTACTTCGACGGCGGCACGCGCCTGAACGCGCCGATCAAGCCGGCGCTCGAGTTCGGCGCTGACCGTGTCGTGGTGATCGGGCTCAATTCCGTCGCGCGTGCGCCCGAGAGCGATCTCGCCGCCGACGACAAGCCCGATGTGTTCGAGGGCGCCGCCCAGCTCCTCCAGGCGCTGCTCGTGGACCCGCTCGAGCAGGACGTGCGCTCGCTCGCCGAGCAGAACCTCCCCGGCCACGAGGGCAGGAAGGTCCCCTACATCTTCGTGACGCCGCGCGAGCGCTACGGCATCGGGGCGATCGCCTCGCGCATCTGGCGCGAGCGCTACTCCGGCGCGCGTGGCTTCGTGCGCGACCGCGACCTGAACGTGCTCGGCCGCTTCACCGCGGCGGGCAACGGCGCGATCCACGGCGAGCTGCTCTCGTTCCTGTTCTTCGCGCCGGAGTTCGCGACGGCGCTGGTGGAGCTCGGGCAGGCGGATGCGCGGGCGTGGCTGGCGCAGGAGCACGACGACGGGCCGTGGCGGCTGGGCCCGCCGCCGAGCTAGGCGTTCTCGCCCAGGAACTCCGCGATCGCCTTGGAGAGCCGCGCGCCCTGCCACGCGAGCGGCGACCGGCCCTCCTCCTCGGTCGCGAGCCGGGCGTCCGGCAGGCGCTCGGCCCACGCCTGACCGACGGCGAGCGGGTGGCCGGGGTCGGCCTCGTCGCGCGAGGCCACCACCAGCGCGGGCGCCGCGATCGCCTCCAGCTCCTCCATGCCCTCGAACGCGAGCGACCGCGGCACCACCCGCAGCGCGTCGGCGACGGCGTCGAGGTGCCGGTGGCGCTCGAGTCGCTGGCGGGTGACGGTCAGGATCGTCTCGCGGAAGCGCTCGCCGGCGCCGGGGTTGTAGGCGGCCAGGAACCCGTCGATCCCGTCGCGCTCGAGGCCGTCGGCGAGGCGGTCCCAGTCGGCCAGCGCATCGGGGTCGTCGCGCGGGTCGCCGTCGTACGCGGGCGTGATCGCGATCAGCGCCGACACCCGCTCCGGATACGCCAGCGCGAACGCCGCGGCGGTGTGGGCGCCCATCGACGCGCCGCCGATCGCCGCGCGGTCCGCGCCGAGGTGGTCGAGGACGGCGCCGAGGTCGTCGACGAGGTCGCGGTATTCGTACGCGCGCCGGTCGGCGGCCGGCGACGATTCGCCATGCCCGCGCGCGTCGAACGTGGTGAGGCGATAGCCGGCGCGGGGCAGCGCCTTCGAGCCCATCACGGTGTAGTGGCGAGTGGCCGTCAGGCCGTGCATCAGCACGACGTCTGGGCCGTCGCCGACCGTCTCGCCGGCGAGCGTCACGCCGCCGGACCGAATCTCAAATGGGCTGGAATCGCCTGTTTCTGGCATGAATCGCTGTAACTTGTAAAGGAAGGAAACCGTTCGGGCCCGGCGGCCTGCCTGCCCGGGACCGGGCGCAGCGGGACCGGGCCCTCCGATTTCCATAACGAAAGGGTTTTCGGGCGACCCCGCGAAAACCGCCCACGATATGGCGCTCAGAGACACCTGGCACAAGACGCTCGTCTATTTCGGCCTCGCCGAGCCCGATGACGGCTACGCCGACGACCCCGAACGCGAGCCGGAGCCTGAACGGGAGCTCGAGGAGCGCTACCACGAGCGGCCGAACGTCCGCCGGCTCCAGACCCGCCGCCGCCGCGACGAGATCGACGACATCTTCGCGGACGAGCCGCCGCGCTCCTCGCGCCAGACGCGCGTCCTGCGCCCGGTGGACAACGGCCGCAGCGGCGTGCAGGTGCACCTCGTCGTGCCGAAGAGCTTCAACGACGCGCAGCAGGTGGCCGACCAGTTCAAGGACGCCGTGCCGGTCATCCTCAACCTCCAGGGCACCGACACCGACCTGTCCAAGCGCCTGATCGACTTCGCCTCCGGCCTCACCTACGCGCTCGACGGCGGCATGCAGCGGATCGCCGACAAGGTGTTCCTGCTCACGCCGCGCAACGTCGAGGTCAGCGCCGAGGAACGCGCGCGGCTGATCGAGAAGGGCTTCTTCAACCAGTCGTAGGTTTCACGCTGGCCGAACGCTGGGCGAACGCTCGGCGTGGACACTCGGTCGCGTGAGGAGGATCTTGATCGCGGGCATGGTCGCGGCGCTGGGGTGCGCCGCTGCGCCGGCGGCATCCTCAGCGGCGCACTACGTGAAGACGCCGGGCTACTTCCTGGGCGTCACCGGCAGCGGCTCGCTCGACTACACACAGAGCTCGCGCTTCCAGTCCCCAGACAGCGGCGCCGCCGAGCTCGACGTGCACGCCACGGCGACCTTCACGACGCGAACCGACCGGTCCACCGCCGTCACGATCTTCAGGCGGCGCGTGCCGCTCGTGCTGATGGGCGAGACCTATCGCGAGATGCACAGCGCCGGCCCCCTGCGCGTGAGCGTGACTGGCGCGATCGACGACATCGACGACGGCAACCATGGCCGCGCGCACTTCGCGTGCCGCTACGACGACCGCTTCTCGACCGGCTCGGGCATCGCGCTCATACGACGTGCAGGTGCCGGGTGGCTCGGTGCCTTCGAGCTCATGGGCAACTTCCAGCTCGGCTCGGACCCTGCGCCGTACGAGCGCGGCTGCACCATCACGAGCGACGAGCCGGGGCGCGCTGCGGCGCCCGACTGGCACGACCGGATGGCCGCCAGGATCGCGGACCTGACCATCACGCCCGCGGCCGACGTCGAGCAGACGCGCCCCTCCATCCCAGGGACCGAGTGGGGACCGTTCGGCCGCGCCACCGCCGGTGAATTCGCGTGGCACGACGCCACGCTGCGGCGCAGGCACTTCCAGGCGCCGGTCGCCGGGCGCCCGCCCGACTCCTACACGAACTGCGTGGAGGGCTACCGCTACGCCGACCTCGGCTACGACGTGTCCTCGTGCTCGCGGACCCTGGCGTGGAGCGGCTTGCTCGACGTCCGCAAGCGCTGCCCCAACGGGCACGGCTGGTTCCTCTACCAACGTTCCAGGGCCTCCAACGGCGGCAACTGGTACTGCCTCAAGCGCGGCCAGCATCTGGCCGGCAGCACCCACTGAAGGAGAAATCGATGCGGCACCTGACCTACGCCAACGTCGTTGCAAGCCTCGCCCTCTTCGCCGCACTGGGCGGATCCGCCTATGCCGCCGCGAAGATCACGGGCAAGCAGGTGAAGAACTCGAGCCTCACCGGCAAGGACATCCGGAACCGCTCGCTCACGGCCGCCGATTTCAAGCGCGGCGGCCTCCCCGAGGGCCCGCAGGGCCCCCAGGGCCCGATCGGTCCCACCGGTGCCCCCGGGCGCGACGGAGCGCCGGGCAGGGACGGTGCAGCGGGCGCTCCCGGCTCGGCGCGCGCATATGCCCTCATCGATCCGGTCGGCGCCTACTCCGTGCCGCCCGGGACGCCCACGTACATGGTGCCGGCGCACACCAAGGCCATCACCGCGGTGACGCGCCCGGAGACCGGCATCTACTGCGTCACACCGGCCGCGGGTATCGACCCCGCGGCCACGACGGCGGTCGTGTCGCCCGACTGGGCCGCGTCGGGTTCCGAGAACATCCTCGCCTACGCGAGCAACGACGTCACCAACAACAGCACCTGCGACGAGACCGCCTACGAGGTCCACACCTTCGTGCAGACAAACGTCGCAACGCCCGACGACAACGTCGGCTTCGTGATCCTCGTGGGCTGAGCCGCTGCGCCACATATGCTTGCCCGCGATGAAGGTCGGGCTCATAGGCGCGGGCAACATGGCCAGCGCTCTCGCGCGCGGATGGGGTGAGCCCGTGCTCGTCGCGGACGTCGACCACGGGCGCGCGCAACTCCTCGTCGAGCAGCTCGGCGGTGAGGCTCCCGGCTCGAACGCCTACGTGGCCGACCAGGCCGACGCGGTCGTGCTGTGCCACAAGCCGGCCCAGCTCCGCGACGTGGCCGAGGAGATCGGCGGGCGCGCGAAGGTCGTGATCTCGATCCTCGGCGGGACGCGCATCGAGGACATCGAGGCCGCGTACCCGGGGCTGCCCGTCTACCGCTTCATGCCGAACATCCCGGCCGAGGTGGGCCATGGCGTCTTCTGTTACGCCCCCGGCACGCTGGCCGGCGAGGGCCCCGAGCAGGACGTCCTCGAGCTGTTCGGGCGGATCGGCACGGTCGTGAAGCTGCCCGAGCCGCTGATCGACCCGGCCACCGCGCTGATGGGCTGCGGCCCCGCGTTCTTCGCGCTGGTCGCCGAGGCGCTCGTGGACGCGGGCGTGCGGCACGGCATCACCCCGGACGACGCGTCGCGCATGGTGGTGGAGACGATGGCCGGGACGGCGGCGGTCTTGCGCGATCACGGCGACGACACCGCCGGGCTGCGCCGCCGCGTCACCTCACCCGGCGGCTCGACCGCGCGCGGCCTCGCGGCCCTCGAGCGGGGCGGAGTACGCGCCGCCTTCTCCGACTCGGTCGATGCCGTGGTCGGCCCATGATCGCCGCGCTCACCCGCGTGGACGTCGCGGACTACCTGCGCACGCTGCTCACGATCTACATCGTGATCATCTTCATCCGGATCCTCATGTCGTGGTTCACGCGGATCCCCTACAACCGCTACCTCGACGCGTTCCTGAAGTTCGTGAGCGAGGTCACCGACCCGTACCTGAACATCTTCCGCCGCATCCTGCCGATGGTGCGGATCGGCCCGGGGGCACTCGACCTCAGCCCGATTGTCGCGATCCTGGTGCTGTCCATCGTGGGCGGCATCGTCATAAATCTCGTCCACGGTTGATGACCCGCGCCGACGCCTGGCGGCGCGCGGCGATCGCCGCGGCCCTCTTCATGACGCTCGACCAGGTCACGAAGCAGATCGTGATCGCGTCGATCCATCGCGGCGACTCGATCAACGTCTTCTTCGGGATCGACCTCACGAACGTGCGCAACACGGGTGTCGCGTTCGGCGCGTTCGCGGGCGGTGGGGCGCTGGTATCGCTGCTGACGATCGGCGCGCTCACGCTGCTGGTCGTCTACTTCGCGCTGCGCTACTCGACGCCGTGGCTGTGGCTGCCGGTCGGGGTCATCGCCGGCGGGGCGCTCGGGAACCTGGCCGACCGGGCGCGTGACGGAGCGGTGATCGACTTCATCGACCCGGTGCTGTGGCCGGCCTTCAACCTCGCCGACATGGGGATCGTGCTCGGCATCCTCGGCCTCCTGTACGTGGTGGACCGCCGGTGACGAAGCTCGAGCTGGTCGCCGGGCCCGAGCACGCGGGCGAGCGTGTGGACGTGGCGCTCGCGCGCCTCCCCGACGTGGGCTCGCGCTCGGCGGCGCAGCGGCTGGTCGACGCCGGCGCCGTGACCGTCGACGGAGAGCCGCGGCCCAAGCGCCACCGGCTCTCGCCCGGGGAGCGCGTGGAGGTGACGATCGAGCAGCCGCCGGCGATCGACCCGGGCGAGGCGGGGGAGGGCGTGCCGCACGAGGTGGTGTTCGAGGACGAGCACCTGCTCGTGGTGGACAAGCCGGCCGGGGTGGTGGTCCATCCGAGCGCGGGGCATGCGACGGGAACTCTTGCTCAGGCGCTTGCGGGTCGCGCGGCCGGGGGCGCCGAGCCGTGGCGGCCGGGAATCGTTCACCGGCTCGACCGCGACACGTCGGGGCTGCTCGTGGTGGCGAAGTCGGACGCCGTCCACCGCTCGCTCCAGGGGCAGATCCAGCGGCGGGAGATGCGCCGCGAGTACCTCGCGCTCGTCGACGGCCGGCCCGACGCGCGTCGCGGCACCATCGATGCCCCGATCGGGCGCGACCGCGGCGATCGCACCACGCACTCGATCAGCACCGACCGCCCGCGCGATGCGCGCACCCATTTCGAGATCGCCGAGGAGTACGCGCGCACCACCTTGCTGCACGTGACGCTCGAGACCGGGCGGACGCATCAGATCCGCGTCCACCTCGCCGCAATCGGCCATCCGGTCTGCGGCGATGGGCAATACGGCGGGACCGAATGCGGTCGGCGGCTTGGGCTTACGCGCCAATTCCTTCACGCCTGGAAACTCGCGTTTACGCACCCCGTGACGGGGCAAAATCTCGTCTGCGAGTCCAACCTTCCCGCCGATCTGCATCATGCGTCCGAAGCAGCCAAGCGGGAGCCGGCTTCCGATGGGCCAGACGGGAGCCGTACATAGTTGAGTGAAAGGGCGGTTCTTCGGAGCCGCCCTTTTGCTGTCCAGTCGGCAGTCCGCAGTCGGCAGTCGGCAGAGCCGAACCGCCAAACCCTGCCGACTGCCGCACTGCCGACTGCCGACTGGCTGAGCCGTGCCTCTATCCTCACGGCCACCAGAAACCCAACCCCGTCGGGACCCGAACCGGCCTCCCTCCTGGCACGAGCGTCAGGTGTGCCGGTCTCGCCGACGGACTGCCGTGCACTAACAAGGGAGCCTTATGGCTAACGACGTAGGTATTCGAGAGCTGCTGGAGGCCGGCGTTCACTTCGGCCACCAGACGCGCCGCTGGAATCCGAAGATGCGCCGCTACATCTTTGGCGAGCGCGGCGGCATCCACATCATCGACCTCCAGCAGACCGAGCGGCTGCTGCGCGAGGCCCAGGAGTTCGCCGCCAGCGTGGCCAGCCGCGGCGGGACCGTGCTGTTCGTCGGCACCAAGAAGGGCGCCCGCGACGCCGTCAAGGAAGCCGCCGAGCGCGCGGGCATGCCGTACATCAACCAGCGCTGGCTGGGCGGCCTGCTCACCAACTTCCAGACCATCTCCAAGCGCATCAAGCGCCTGCACGACCTGAACGACTGGGTCGAGAACGGCACGATGGCGCTGCTGCCGACCCGCGAGCGCATCGCGGCGATGAACGAGCGCGAGAAGCTCGACATCAACCTCGGCGGCGTGAAGGACATGCAGCGCCCACCGGACGCGATGTTCGTCGTGGACCTCAAGACGGAGACGATCGGCGTGCGCGAGGCGGAGCGTCTCGGCATTCCGATCATCGGCCTCGTCGACACGAACGTCGATCCCGAGCCGACGAGCTACGCGATCCCCGGCAACGACGACGCGATCCGCTCGTGCAAGCTGATCGTGGACGCGATCGCCGACGTGGTGGGCGAGCGTCACGCGCAGTTTCGCGCCGAGGAGGAGAAGGCGCGTCGCGAGCGCGAGGAGCAGGAGCGTCGCGAGGCGGAGGAGAAGGCAGCCCGCGAGGCCGCCGAGCGCGAGCGCCGCGAGGCCGAGGAGCGCGCCGCAGCCGAGGAGGCCAGGCGCGCCGCCGAGGCCGCCGCGGTCGGCGCCGGCGAGGCGGCCGGTGCGTCGCTGGCCGGCGACCCTGATCCCGCCACCGGACCGGGCAGCCCCGAGGACGACGTGAAGACCGAGACCTCGCGCGAGGAGGCCGAGGCGCAGACCGGGCAGTCGCCGCCGCCCCGTGACGTGGTCGAGCACATCGAGGCGGAGGAGAAGGCCGACCCGGAGCACCTGCACCGGCCGCGCGGTGAAGAGGAAGCTGACGTGAAGTCCGCCGAGGAGCGCGAAGAGGCCGCACGACCCGATCAGGAGGTAGGCTGAGATGGAGGCCGCACAGATCTCCGCCGGTGACGTCAAGGCGCTCCGCGAGCGCACGGGCGCCGGCATGATGGACTGCAAGAAGGCGCTGCAGGAGGCCGGCGGCGACCTCGACAAGGCGATCGAGATCCTCCGCGTGAAGGGCCAGGCGCAGGCCGCCAAGCGCGGCGAGCGCGCCGCCTCCGAGGGCGTCGTGCAGAGCTACATCCACGCGACCGGCAGGATCGGCGTGCTCGTGGAGATCGACTGTGAGACCGACTTCGTCGCTCGCAACGACGACTTCCAGGAGTTCGCCCGCGACGTGGCGATCCACATCGCCGCCGCCGCGCCGCAGGTCGTGTCGGAGGACGAGGTCTCCGAGGACGTCAAGCAGGCCGAGCAGCGGATCTACGAGGAGCAGGCTCAGGACAAGCCCGAGCAGGCGCGGCCGAAGATCGTCGAGGGCCGCTGGCGCAAGTGGCTCGAGGAGAACGTCCTGCTCCACCAGGAGCACGTGAACCGCGACAAGTACAACGGGCAGACGATCGAGGACCTGCGCGCCGCGACCGCGTCGAAGACCGGCGAGAACGTCGTGATCCGGCGCTTCGCCCGCTTCCAGGTGGGCGAGGGCGAGTAGATGGCGGTTTCCGGGGACGGCGGCGCGCCCGCCTTCAACCGGGTCCTTCTGAAGTTGTCGGGCGAGGCCCTGATGGGGCAGCTCGAGTACGGCGCCGATCCCGAGCGCATCAGCGCCATCGCCGAGCAGGTGCGCCGCGTGCAGGAGCGCGGCGTGGAGATCGCCGTGGTCGTGGGCGGCGGCAACATCTATCGCGGGCTGGCCGGTGCCGCCGCCGGGATGGATCGCGCGACGGGCGACTACATGGGGATGCTCGCCACGGTCCTCAACGCGCTCGCGCTCCAGGACGCGCTCGAGAAGCTCGGCGCACACACGCGCGTGCAGTCGGCGATCGAGATCTCGGAGGTGGCCGAGCCCTACATCCGCCGCCGCGCGATGCGCCACCTCGAGAAGAACCGGATCGTGATCTTCGCCGCCGGCACCGGCAACCCGTTCTTCACGACCGACACGGCCGCGGCGCTGCGCGCGCTCGAGATCCACGCGGAGGCGATCCTGATGGCGAAGAACGGGGTGGAGGGGGTCTACGACGCCGATCCGCGCCTGAAGGCCGACGCGAAGTTCATCGCGAACCTCACGCACCGCGAGGCGATCGAGAAGGAGCTGGCCGTGATGGACTCGACGGCGCTCGCGCTCTGCATGGACAACCGGCTCCCGATCTACGTCTTCAACATGGACGACGAGGAGAACATCGACCGGATAGTGTCCGGCGAGCGCGTGGGGACCGTCGTAGCGAGCTGACCGTGGAAGATGGAATCGTCAAGGACCTGCTGGACGACGCTGCCGATCGCATGCACAAGGCGGTCGAGGCGACGTCGAACGAGTTCTCCACCGTGCGCACCGGCCGCGCGTCGCCGCACCTGCTCGACCGCGTGCAGGTGGACTACTACGGCGCGCAGACGCCGCTCAAGCAGCTCGCCAACATCTCGACCCCCGAGGCGCGGCTGCTCTCGATCACGCCCTACGACAAGTCGTCGATCAAGTCGATCGAGAAGGCCATCCTCGAGTCCGACGTCGGCTTGACGCCGTCCAACGACGGCCAGATCATCCGGCTCGTGATCCCCGAGCTGACCGAGGAGCGCCGGCGCGACCTCGCCAAGGTGCTGCACCGCCTCGCCGAGGAGGGCCGCATCAGCGTGCGCAACGTGCGCCGGGACGTCATGCACGACCTGCGCGAGCTCAAGAGCGAGGGCGAGCTGGGAGCGGACGACGAGCGCCGCGCCGAGGCCGAGCTCCAGAAGCTGACCGACGCCCGCATCGGCGACATCGACGTCGCGCTGGCGAACAAGGAACAAGAAATCCTCGAAGTCTGAGCACGTCGCATGGCGGCGCGCTACGTGGCGATCATCATGGACGGCAACGCGCGCTGGGCAACCGAGCGCGACCTGCCGGTGCTCGAGGGACACCGCGAGGGCGCACGCACGCTGAAGCAGACGGTCCGCAACGCGGTCAGGCTCGACGTGAAGGAGCTGACCGTCTATGCGTTCTCGACCGAGAACTGGACGCGCCCGCAATGGGAGGTGCGCGGTCTGATGCGGATGTTCGCCGAGCTGATCGAGTCGGAGACGCCGGAGCTCGACGAGGAGGGCGTGCGGATGCGCTTCATCGGGCGGCGCGAGGGTGTGTCGAAGCGGCTGGCCGAGCGCATGGACTGGGCCGAGCGCGAGACCGCCGGCAACGACCGGATGACGCTGTTCGTGGCGTTCAACTACGGCGGGCGGGCGGAGATCGTGGACGCGGCGCGGCGCTTCGACGGAGGCGACGAGGACGACTTCGCGAAGCTCCTGTACGCACCCGAGATGAACGACCCCGAGCTGCTGATCCGGACGAGCGGCGAGCATCGCCTGTCGAACTACCTGCTCTGGCAGTCCGCCTACTCGGAGCTCGTGTTCTCGGACGTGCTCTGGCCGGACTTCGACTACGACGAGCTCGCGGCGGCGCTCGAGGAGTACGCGTCGCGCGAGCGCAGGTTCGGGGCGCGATGAGCCCGCAGCCCGCGGCCCGCGGCCCGCAGAGACGGCAGCGCGGACGCGGCCGGTCGGACACCGGCGCTCGGCTGTTGGCCGCCATTCCGGCGATCGCGTTCGCCCTGTTCATCGTCTCGCGCGGCGGGCTCGTGTTCACGATCGCGCTGATCGCGCTCGGGATCATCGCGATGGGCGAGCTGTTCCACATGATGGGCCGCGTCCGGCCGGCTGCCCTGGCCGGCTTCCTCGCGCTCGTGGGGATGTGCCTCGCGGCGCTCTACGGCGACCAGTACCAGGTGCTGCTCGTACTGGTGGCGGCGGTTCCGGTCACCTTCGTGCTCACGCTTCTGCGCCCGCGCCGCGAGCATCTGTCGTGGGCCATCGCCGTCGTTCTGCTGGGGGTCGTGTGGATCGCGCTGCCGATGGCGCACGCCGTGCTCCTGCGCGGCCTGCCGCACGGCGGCGGGCTCATGCTCGACGTGCTGATCGGCACCTTCCTGAACGACACCTGCGCGTACTTCGCCGGCCGCGCCTGGGGCACGCGCCCGATCGCGCCGCGCATATCGCCGAACAAGACGCTCGAGGGGTTCCTGGGCGGCGTGGTGGGCGGCACCTTCTTCTTCTGGCTGTTCGCGATCGCCTACCAGCACGACTGGTTCAAGGGCCCGGACGCGCTGCTGATCGGCTTCTGCGTCGCGCTCGTGGCGCCGCTCGGCGACCTGTTCGAGTCGGCGCTCAAGCGCGACCTCGACGTGAAGGACGCCGGCCGCTTCTTCGGCGCCCACGGCGGCGTCCTCGACCGCCTGGACGGCGTGCTGTTCACCGTGGTGGTGGCGTACTACGTCAGCCGCGCCGTTTTGGGGTGACGTTCCGCGCCGCGACGTCCGCCGACCTCAACGCGGGCGACACCAACACAGTGTGCTCGGCGTGCAGATGGCGCACTACGTCCTCGACATCCACGACGGACCGTTGCCGACGGAGGAAAAGTGACATCTCCGGCCCGCCGTGGCCTGCGTGTCACGTTTCCTCGCACTATGTGAGGGAAAGTGACGCGCGCACGATCCGGCGGCGGCCGTGTCACTTTTCGCCCGCCGGATCCGCCCTGTCGACGGCCCGCGCCGTCGCCACCTAGACTGCCGCGCCGATGGCGGGGCTGATCTTCCTCACCGGTTTCCCGGGCTTCATCGGCAGCCGCCTCGCGGCACGCCTGTTGGCCGAGGATCGGGAGGTGCGGATCGCCGCGCTGGTCGAGCCGAAGATGGCCAACCGCGCGCGCGGCGCGGCGCACGGGATCGAGGGCGGCGACCGGATCGAGGTCATGCCCGGCGACATCTCCGAGATCGACCTCGGGCTCTCCGAGCAGGACCACCAGCGGCTCCGCGCGGAGACCACGGTCGCGTACCACCTGGCCGCGATCTACAACCTCGCCGTGCCGCTCGACATCGCCGAGCAGGTCAACGTGGCGGGAACCGGCAACGTGCTCCAGCTCCTGCGCAACTGCAAGCAGCTCGAGCGCTTCAACTACGTGTCGACCGCGTACGTGGCGGGCGATCGCCACGGCGTGGTGTTCGAGCACGAGCTCGTCATGGGGCAGGGCTTCAAGAACCACTACGAGTCGACCAAGTTCCAGGCCGAGGTCTGGGTGCGCTCACTGATGGACCAGATCCCCACGACGATCTACAGGCCGGCCATCGTGGTCGGCGACTCGAAGACCGGCGAGACGCAGAAGTTCGACGGCCCGTACTACATGCTCCGCACGGTGTCGGTGGCCCAGGCGCGCCACATGCCGATCCCGCAGTTCGGCGCCGCCAACGCGCCCTTCAACGTGGTGCCGGTCGACTTCGTGATCGACGCGCTCTCGGTCGCCGACGACGACCCCGAGCTCGTCGGCGAGACGCTGCACCTCGTGGACCCCGAGCCGGTCACCGCCGGCGACGTGTTCAGCACGCTCGCCCGCGAGTACGCCGGCAGGGAGCCGGCCTACAAGGTGCCGCCGAAGCTCGTGCAGGCGACGCTGAGGTCGAAGCGCATGCGAGCGATGTTCTCCGGCGCGCCACCCGAGTCGATCGAGTACCTCAACCACTCGGTCCGCTTCGACACGCGCCGCGCGAGCGAGCTCTTGGCCCGCCACGGCCTGCGCTGCCCGCGCTTCGACGAGTACGTCGGCCCGGTGGTGAAGTTCTTCCGCGAGCACGAGGACGACGACTCGTTCGTCCCGGGCTGAGCGCCGCTTAGAACCCGCTAATCCGCGCACCTATCCTCTTCGGCGTGCGGCGCGTGGTGATACTCGGCTCGACGGGATCGGTCGGGACTCAGGCGCTCGACGTGGTCGAGCGCAGCGGCGGCGAGCTCGAGCTCGTCGGGCTGGCGGCCGCCTCCAGCTTCGAGCGACTGATCGCGCAGGCCGAGAAGCACGGCGTCACGCGCGTGGCGCTCGCCGACGACGCCGCCGCTGCCCGCGCCGCCGAGGTGTGGACGCGCGGCGAGGTGCTGCGTGGCAACGAGGGGCTCGTCGAGCTGATCGTGAACAGCGGCGCGGACCTGGTCCTGAACGCGATGATCGGCTCCGCCGGGCTCGGCCCGACGGTGGCGGCGCTGGGCGAGGGGATCGACCTGGCGCTGGCCAACAAGGAGTCGCTCGTGGTGGGCGGCGAGCTCGTGATGGCGCTCGCCGAGGCCACGGGCGCGCAGGTCATTCCGGTCGACTCCGAGCACTCGGCGCTGTTCCAGCTCGTCAACTCCGAGCAGCGGCCGGGCACGATCGACCGGCTCGTGCTCACGGCCTCCGGCGGGCCGTTCCGCGGCCGCAGGCTCGAGGACCTTAAGTCGGTGACGCGCGAGGAGGCCCTCGCGCACCCGACGTGGGACATGGGCGGCAAGATCTCGATCGACTCGGCCACGCTCATGAACAAGGGCCTCGAGGTGATCGAGGCGATGCACCTGTTCGCGATGCCGCTCGAGCGCATCGACGTGGTCGTCCACCCGCAGTCGATCATCCACGCCATGATCCAGCTGAACGACGGCGCGTCGCTGGCGCACCTCGGCAACCCCGACATGCGCGTGCCGATCTCCTACGCGCTGCACTACCCGGAGCGCATGGACGTCCCGGTCAGGCCGCTCGATTTGGCGGAGCTCGGGCAGCTGACCTTCGAGCACCCGGACGAGGAGGCATTCCCGTGCCTGCGCCTGGCGCGCGAGGCTGCACTCGCCGGCGGCACCGCCCCGTGCGCGATGAACGCCGCCAACGAGGTCGCCGTCCAGGCGTTCCTCGACCGCGAGATGCCCTTCACCGGGATCGCCGAGGTGATCGAGCGCACGCTCGAGGCGCACGAGCCGGTCCCGATCCACCACTTCAACGTCCTGTACGGGGCGGACGCCGAGGCGCGTGAGATCGCCCGGGAGTTCGTCGGCGGGGTGCGCGCGTGAGCTGGTTCCTCGCCTTCGCCGGCTTCGCGGTCCTGATCATCCTGCACGAGGCCGGGCATTTCGCGGCCGCCAAGGCGGTGGGGATGCGCGTCGAGCGCTTCTCGCTCTTCTTCCCGCCGCTGCTCCTGCGCAAGAAGATCGGCGAGACCGAGTACGCGATCGGCGCGATCCCCGCGGGCGGCTACGTGAAGATCAGCGGGATGAACCCCTCCGAGGACCTTCCGGAGGACGTTCGCGACCGCGCCTACCACGCGCAGGCGGTGTGGAAGCGTGTGGTTGTGATCTTCGCCGGCCCGGCGGTGAACCTGGTGCTGGGCTTCGTGCTGCTCGTCGTCTACTTCTCCGCCGTGGGCGCCCCGACCGGTGACGCAGTGGGCAGCATCGCGCGCGGCTTCCCCGCGCAGGGCGTGCTGCACCCGGGGGACCGGCTGGTGGCCGTGAACGGGCACCGCGGCGATCCGATCGCGCTCGGCAAGCGGATCGCGGCCGATAAGTGCCCGCAACAGCCACCGTCCAGCCGCTGCAAGGGCGCCCATCCGCTGCGCGTCACGGTCCTTCGCGACGGCCACGAGCTCACCTACACGATGACCCCGCTCTACGACCCGTCGAACAAGAAGATGCGCCTCGGGTTCGGCTACGACCCGAACGGCGGGCCCCGCAAGACGGAGCCGATCGGGGCGTCAATCGACGCCGCGGTGAACCGCTTCTGGTTCGTGACGAAGGCCGAGCTGTCGATCCCGGCGAAGATCATCGACCCGAAGCAGCGCGAGCAGATCCACGGGATCGTCGGCACCTACGAGACCACGCGCCAGACGATCATCCACGACACGGGCGACGTCGTCGGGATCCTGGCGATCATCTCCCTCGCGCTCGCGGTGGTGAACCTCTTCCCGTTCCTGCCGCTCGACGGCGGCCACATCTTCTGGGCGATCGTCGAGAAGATCCGCCGCAAGCCGGTCTCGCTGCGCGTGATGGAACGCTCCGGGGTGGTGGGCTTCGCGCTCGTGGCGATGCTGTTCATCATCGGCCTGACGAACGACATCGGCGTGCTCAGCGGCAAGGGCTTTGGAGCAGCGCCGTGATCGGGATTATCCTGCCAGGGATCTGAGGAGGGGGAGAGATGGCGACGACCACGACCGACCGCGAGCGGGTCACCTACAAGGCGCTACAGGAGCCGACGCTGTGCGCGGCGTTCCAGGTGACTGCCGCCGAGAATCCCGACCGCGTCGCACTGCGGACGAAGGGCGACGAGTTCTCGCTCACGTGGGCCGAGTACGCGGAGCGCGTCGAGCGCATCGCCCGCGGGCTGGCCGCGCTCGGGCTGAAGCGCGGCGACACCGTCGGCCTGATGCTCACGAACCGGCC
>JAICRZ010000048.1 GCA_025937135.1 Thermoleophilaceae bacterium | reverse complement strand
GCTCGAGGATGACGAGGTCGTCGATCCCCGCCCGGCGCAGGGCGATCGCGGCGCCGATGCCGCCGAGGCCCGCGCCGATGATCGCCACCTCGTGATCCGGGCGCGTCATCGCGCAGCGCTCAGCGTCCGCAGGATCGGCGCGAGGTAGTGCTCGGCGAAGGCTCGCACCTCCGCGTCCGTGCGCATGCCGAGCACCGAGTCGGGCGTGAGCACGAACGAGAGCACGGCTCGGGCGAGCAGCTCGCTGACCGCCTCGATCTCGGGCTCGTTCAGCTGGAGGCCGCCGCGCTCGGCCTCGCGCAGGGCGAAGCCGGCGATGAACTCGCGACCCGCCGCCAGGACCCGGTCCGCCCTCAGCGTCAGCGCCGGGAGGATGAGCTCGGGCTCGGTCCGCAGCAGCCGGCTCAGCAGCCGGTGACCGCGGAGATAGGAGAGCGCGAAGACGACTCCCTCGACCAGCTTCTCCTCGAGCGTCCCGCAGGGCTTGACCGCGGCGTCGATTGCGCGCAGGAAGCGGTGCATCTCCCGCAGCAGGACGGCTTCGACGAGTGAGTCCCGCTTCGGGAAGTAGCGATAGATCGTCACTCGCGAGATTCCCATCCGGCGAGCGACGTCGTCGAGCGTGAAGCGGCGCAGGCCGAAGTGCTCGACCTGCTCGGTGGCGGCCGCGAGGATGCGCTCGCTCGTCTCGGGCGGTGCGGCGAGCGGCTCGCCGCCGGGGGCCGGCGGTGCTCCGTCGCGCAGGATGCGGGCGAGCAGCGGATCGCCGGGCGCGGTCGAGGCCATCGACCGCGCACGTTACACGACGACGAAGATTGTAAACCGCGTCAGAGGCCGTCCGGATGCCGCGCCACGTACCCGCGCGGCGAGCGCGGCGCGTCGCGCCAGCGCGGTCCGCTGCCGCCGCCGGCGCCTGCGGCCGAGGTGTCGAAGCGCAGGCCCGCGATGATCGTGTAGGCATGGCCGGAGTTCGCGTAGACCGTGATCCACTGGCCGGGTCCTGACGATCCCCACTTCTCGAACGAGGTCGAGTCGAGCGGGCGGTCGAGCAGGTCGCCGCCGTGGAGGGCGTAGCTGACGGCGCCCGAGCAGTCGTAGCCGGAGTCCTCCCAGCGCCCGTGGCCGCCGCCGTAGCGGTACGGCTTGCGCGTGATCCGGTTGGCGGCGGCGATCGCGTCCTTCACGGGCTGCGGCGCGCTCGCGGGCGCGACGGCGGTCCGGCCGTCGGAGGAGATGACCGCGGACTCCGGAGGCGGCACGTACTTCGCCCCGCCGGAGTCGACCTTGCCGTCGCGCGTCCTCGAGGCGCCGCGGGCCACATGGCGGACCAGGCGCTGCTCGTGGCGCGACGCGCGCCCGTCGATGTGGCGGTGCATGCGGCGCTCGAAGCGTCGCTCGGCGCGTGCGGTGTGGCGACCGTAGCGGCCGTCGGCGCTCGTGCGCACACCGGCGCGTGTGAGGTACTTCTGGAAGAGCTTGACGTCGCGGCCGTGCGAGCCCTTGTGGAGCGGGCGGACGGCGTACCTGGCGTCCGCGGCCGCGGGCACGGCCAGGAGCCCGAGCAGGGTGGCGGTGGCGGCGCATGCGCGCAGCGCGCGCACGGGGTCCCGTCGTGGCATGGTGATCTGGTCTCTCTTTCTCTTGTGCTTCCGGGGTTAGCTGACGGGCTCGCGCGAGAAAGAGGCGCGCTACTCCTCCTGAGAGGTGATTCGCCCCGGCTGAAGTGGTTCCCCCGGCCACGTCCCCCGTCCGACAAGGGGAGGTGGTTCAGCTGGTGTTCCTCATCGACGGTACCTCCCGATGGCCGCGCGCTAACGCCCCTCGTCCTCCCGCATACAGACGCCGCTCCATCCGTGCGCGGGCCGTGTTGCGCCGGCCTGGGCGTACCCATGCTGACCTCCACCGCAGCGCCGCACCGGCCTCGCCGGTTCCAACGGCATGCGCTCGCGAATCTGTCTCCTGCTCGCCCTGGCCGTGGCCCTGCCGCTCTGCACGGGCGCGCGCGCCGATGCCCGCGCGCCCGACGTCCGCTCGACGATCGACGAGATGGCTCACCGCGGCGAGCTCACCTCCGCCGAACGCGCGACCTACCTGAGGCAGTGGTCCCGCGCGCGATCCGCCGCGCGCCGGCTGCACGGCGAGCCGCGCTGGAACTTCGCCGGCGTGATCGCCAACACGCGCTCACTGGCCCGGCGCCATCTCCTGGCCGGCAGGCTCGTGCCGGCTTTCCTCACCATCGAGCGCAACTACGAGTGGTTCTGGACCGATCGCAACGGCACGGCGTCGTACGGCGCGCGGCGCACGTTCGGCGACTCGCCGCTGATCTTCCAGTTCTATCCGCGCTCGGGCTGGCAGATCCAGCCGCTCGGCAACTTCGGCCGCCTCAACGGCCTCGCGCGCTCCAGGCACACGAGCCTCGCGACGCTGCGGACCTACGCGGACGCGCTGCTCGGCGTCGGCGTGCAGCGCAAGGGCTTCCTCGCGTTCGAGTACTACTTCCCGTGGAGCGGCGGCGCTCCCGGCTGGCTCTCCGGCATGGCCACCGCCACGGGCGCGGCGGCGTTCGCGCGCGTATGGCGGCGGACCGGTGACGCGCGCTATCGCGACGCGGCGGAGAGCATGCTCGGCGCGTTCTTCAGGTCGCCGCCGTGGGGCATCCGCGTGCGGCGCGGCGGCGGGCGGGCGCACTACCTCCTCTACAGCCAGACTCCGAAGGTGCTGGTGGGCAACGGCTTCGCGCAGTCGCTGATCGGCCTCTCGGACGTCCACGGCATCACCGGGAGCACGCGCGCGAAGCTGGCTCTCGACCGCGGCCTGAAGGGCTCGAGGGCCGCGATGGCGCGCTACGACACCGGCGCCTGGTCGCTCTACTGGCACCGCCCGGGCTCGCGGCGCGGCGTCGAGTCCGACCTCCACTACCACCAGGTCTTCACCGGCTTCCTCGAGACCCTGTGCGCGCGCTTCCCGGATCACGGCTTCTGCGAGGTCCACGATCACTTCGTCCGCTACGGGACGGAGCCGGTCGTGATCCACCGCCTGCGCGCTCGCCGTCACCGCCGCACGCTGCGCGTGAGCGTCTGGCTCAGCAAGCGCAGCACCGCCACGCTGCGGCTGCTGAAAGGCAGCCGAACCGTGCGACGCACGGCACTGACGCCGCGGCGCGGGACGCACCGCACGAGCTGGCGGGTGCCCGCGCGCAGGGGGCGCTACAGCGTGCGCGTCGACGCGCGCAGCCTCGAGGGCGTGCGCAGCTCGCGCAGCCGTGCTCTCGTCGTGCGCTAACGGCGCGCGCTGCTGCGGTTCTTGTCGACCACGGCGATGATGATCAGCAGGAAGGTGGCGAGCCGCAGCAGGTAGACCCACGTGCGCGCCTCGTTCGATTCGTCGAGGATGGCGAGCAGGAGCCGGCTGCACGCGAGCAGGCCGAACGCCAGCGCGAACATGGCGAACAGCCGGTCGCCGCTCTGGCGCCAGAAGCGCAGGAAGAACAGCGCGGCCGTGAGCGAGCCCGCGAAGATCACGCCGGACAGGAAGTCGGCCATCATTCGGCGTCCCAGACGAGGCCGTACACGATCGCGCTGAGGCCGACGGCCGCCGGCACGAGGCGCCACGCCGACAGGTCCACGCCCTGCGCGACGACCTTGTCGATGAACAGGATCACGTTGTTCAGCGCGAGCCCGGCGAAGCAGATCGCGCTCCACAGGAGCAGCCTGACGTGCGACGCCACGTAGCTGCGCGCGAGCAGCCACGCGCACACGGCGGCCGCCAGCGCGCAGAGGACATAGACGGCGGTTGCCACTCAGTCGTCCCTTCTGAGCTTGAAGGCGTCGGCGAAGGCCGAGACTCCCTCGCTCGGTCGCCGGTAGATGAAGCGGATGACGCTGACCCGGCGGCTCGCGTACGCATCGGCGAGGGCGGTCACGGCAGCACCCAGCTTCGGAGGCTTCGGGTCATACGAGTACGCCTCCTCCGTGCGCGTGAGAAATCCTTCCGTGGCGAACTTGTCGAGCGCAGCGGCGCATGCCGTGCCGTTGAGCCGCAACTCGCGCGCGAGCTCGTCCGGGTCCATCGGCCGGTCGGACCCGCGCATCGCGAGCAGGACGTCGAGCTCGAGCACCGAGGCGACATGGCGAGTCAGCAGCGCGCGGACGGGCTCCGGTAGGTCGGTTGTCGCCACCGAGCCATTGGTACCGGCCGTTGCCCGGAAATCCTCCGCGCGGTGTCAGCGCAGACCGCAAAGCGGCGCCCGGCTGTATTCATGAATACAACGCCGCGCGCGTGCGGGCTACTGAGGCGGCTCGTCGGCGTCCGCGTTGTAGTCGATCTCGAACCACACGCGCGTGCGGTCGTCCTCGCGCGTCATGCCCCAGCGGCGCGTGAGCTGCTCGACGAGGAAAAGGCCGTAGCCCGCGCCGGGTTCGGTCGCCATGGCGCCGGGGCGCGGCACGAGGCCCGGTCCTCCGTCGGTCACGCGCACGCAGAGGTAGCCGGCCTTCGGCGTCAGGGCCACGATGATCTGCTCGCTCGATCCCGAGTGGCGGATCGAGTTCGCCACGAGCTCGGTGAGCGCCAGCTCGAGATTCGCGAGCTGGTCTCCCGACATGAGCGATCCGACGTGCTCGCGCGTCTGCCGCCGCGCCTCCGGAACGGAGTCGAGCACGGGCTCGAAGCGCAGGATCGCATCGACCTGTGATCGGGTCGCGGGGCGCACCTGGCGGAGGGTAGTCGCTGAACGGGCGGATGCGACATTTGCGCGCCCGCTTCCGTACGGTTGCGGCGGTCGCCCATGCGCCCGTTCCGCCTCCCATTCGCCGCGTCGCTCGTTCCGCTCGCGCTCGCCCTCATGGCAGGCCCCGCGGCAGCGTCCTCGCCACCGCCCAAGCTGCCCGATCCGACGTACCAGAGCGTTTCCCGCGAGGTGCTCGTGACGATGGACGACGGCGTGCAGATCGCGGGGACCGTCGCGCTGCCGTCGGCGGACGGCAGCACGCCGCTTCCGGGGCGGTTCCCGGTCGTGGTCGGCATGACGCCCTACAGCCGCAATGGGGTCTGCGGCTGCTACGCGCCGTCGTTCTGGGCGACGCGCGGGATGGTCGGCGCGGTCTTCGACGTGCGCGGTACCGGCGGCAGCGGCGGCAACCTCCAGGACAACTTCTTCTCACCGCGTGAGGCGCGCGACAGCCGCGCGGTGATCGAGTACCTCGGAACGCAGCCGTACTCGAACGGGAAGGTCGGCATGGCGGGCGGCTCGTACGTGGGGATCACCCAGTTCCTCGCCGCCGAGCAGCAGCCGCCGCACCTGGCGGCGATCGCGCCGCAGGTGCCGATCAGCGACCTCTACCGCGAGGGCTTCGCGCACGGCGGGATACCGAGCCTGGTGTTCGACGGGCAGTACATCGCCGTGCAGGGCGCGCCGGGCGAGGCGGGTGCGAACGACGACCCCTACCTGCTCCAGGCGACGCTCGAGGCGAAGCTCGGCCAGTCGCCGCCCGGCACGATCGCGTTCGACTACCTGGAGCGCCCGAACGACGACCAGTTCTACCGCGACCGCTCGCCGATCACCCACGTCGACCGGATCACGGTGCCCACGCTGATCGTGGGCGGCTGGCGTGACGGCCTGTCGCCGCGCGGCGCGCCCGAGATGTACGCGCCGCTCGCGCGCCGCCGCGGCGTCGAGACGCGGCTGTACATGGACCCGTGCACGCACAAGGGCTGCGGGCCGCCGTTCGCGCCGCTCACCGACCCGCCGGGTCAGGAGGACATCTCCGCCGTGGTGTTCGAGTTCCTCGCGAAGCACCTGGAAGGGGCGAATACACCGGCGCGCCCGCCCGTCCACTACTACCTCCAGGGCGCGAACGGCTTCGTCGATGCCGACAGCTGGCCGCCGCCCGGGACGAGGTTCGAGCGGTTCGGGCTCGGGCCCGGCAGCCTGCGCGAGCCCGGCGCGAGCGGTCCCCCGGCCGGCACGGCGCAGTACGTCACCGATCCCGCCGCCGGCTTCAGCATGGCGTTCAACAAGTACGGGACGGTGGCGGCGTCGCCCTACATCCCGACCGACCAGCGGCTCGAGGGGGCGAACGGCCTGACCTTCCGCACGCCGGTGCTCGACCGCCCGGTCGACCTCGTCGGCCCGAGCGCCCTGCACCTGGTCGCGTCCTCCACCGCGACCGACACCGACTGGTACGCGAAGCTCGCCGACGTCGCGCCCGACGGCAGCGAGTCGATCATCGAGGAGGGTGCGCTGCGCGCGTCGCAGCGCGCGCTCGACCCGGCCAAGAGCAGGCCCGAGCGCCCGTACCACACCCACGTGGATCCGCAGCCGATCGAGCCGAACCGCTTCTACGACTACGACATCGAGATCTGGCCGACGGCGTACAGGCTCGCGCCCGGCCACCAGCTCCAGATGCGCCTGACGTCGGTCGACGTCCCCACGCACCTGCCCGGCTGGATCCGCTTCGACCGCAGCCACCCGCAGGATGCGCAGGTGCAACTGCTCTCGCCCGCGATCAACACGGTCCGCTTCGACGGCAGCTACCTCACGCTGCCGGTCGGCGGCCCGGCTGGGGGCAACGGCCGGCTCGCATGCAGCGCGCGCACGCGCTCGCGCCACGTGCGCGTGCGCCGCGCGCGCCAGACGGTCCTGCACGTACGGCTGACATGGCACGGCAAGCGCGTGCGCGGCGCGGTCGTGCGCGTGCGCGGCCCCGGCTTCCACCGTCGCGCGCGGACCGACCGTCACGGCAGGATCAGCTTCCGCGTCCGTGCGCGCAGGAACGGCCATGCGACGGTCAGCAGCCCGTACTGCGGCGGCCGCCTGCGCGTGAAGGCCACGCGCCTGCGCCGGAACGCGGCGCCCCGCTTCGCCGGCTGAGGCGTCTCAGCGCGGGCGGTCCGGCTGAATCCGCAGCGCGGCGATCACCGTCGCGAGCATCTCGTAGTGGCCCGCGAGCATGCACAGCTCGATCGCCTCGCGCTCGTCCAGGTGCTCCCGCAGTGCCGACCACGTGATGTCGTCGAGGTCCCCGTCGCGGTGGAGGGCCTCGACGGCGGCGAGCAGCGCGCGCTCGCGCGGGTTCCAGCCGTCCGCGTCCGACCCCTCGGCCACGCGCGCCATGACGGCTGCGTCGATGCCGGCGCGGCGCCCGAGGCGCTCGTGGTGCACGAGCTCGTAGGTGCACGAGCGCAGGTGGCCGACGCGCAGGATCACGAGCTCCGTGTCACGTCGCGGCAGCGTGCCGCGCGGCATCAGCCGGCCCGCGAAGCGCAGCCAGCCGCGGAACAGCTTCCGGTGGCGCCCGAGTGTGAGAAACAGCTTGAGCGGCTCGGTGCCGCCGGCGCGGCCGGCGATCCGGCTCAGCCCCCAGGCGAACAGGCCGACCTCGCGGCGCCCGCCGGGCGTCACGCGCGGCTCGCTCACGCGCCGGACGGCTCCTGCGGCGTCGTGAGCGGCGCGTCCTCGCGGCGGGCGATCTCGAGCGACTCGCGCAGGCCGCGCTGCGAGGCGCGATCCACGATCGGCTGTATCGCCATTCGCACCGGCAGAAGGGCGCCGACCCAGCGCGGCGCCACGATCCGCCGCGATCGCCGCGCGATGCCGCGCTCGAGCGCGTCGATCCCGACCTCGAGCGGCGCCACACGGCTGACCGACGCCGCCGCAATCCGCGCGGCCGCCTCGGTGCCGAAGCCGCGGCTGGTCATGTCGGTGTCGAGCTCGGCGAAGTACGCGACGCCCACCTTCGCGCCGGATGACCGCAGCTCCACCCGCAGCGTGTTGCCGAGCGCCTCGACGGCCGCCTTGGACGCGCTGTAGGCGCCCAGCAGAGGCGCGTGCACCGCCGCGGCCAGCGACGCGACCGCGAGCGCGTAGCCGCCCGGATGGCTCACGTGCGGGCCGGCCGCGCGCAGGGTGTTGTAGACCCCCATCACGTTCACCGCGAGCGTGCGCTCCATGACCTCGGGGTTGCCGCCCACGAGCGGCAGCTGCGCGGCCACGCCGGCGTTCGCCACGACCACGTCGAGCCCGCCGAGCGCCTCGACGGCCATGCCGCCGGCCGCCTCGACCTGATCGCGATCGGAGACGTCGCAGCGCCGCCACGGGGCGTCGCCGGACGACGCCGCGACCGCCTCGAGCAGGTCGGGCTCGAGGCCCGCGAGCGCGACGCGGGCGCCACGCTCGTGGAGCCGCCGGGCGAGCGCGGCGCCGATGCCGCGCGCGGCGCCGGTGATCAGCACGCGCCGGCCGGCGACGGAGGGGTCGGCCATGGCCGGGAGTGGTATCAGACCCGCGAGCCCCGGACGCAGGCGCCGAGCACGGCGATCGGCAGGGCGAGCGACCACGCGCGGGCCTCGAGGTGGCCGAAGCTGCCCGCCACCCCGCCGACCAGATAACAGGCGAACACCGCTGCGAGCAACCGTGCCCGCCGGCGATGTCGCTCGGCGTCCTCCTGCCCCCGCGCGCGCACGGCCGCGACCGCCGCGCGCGTCATGTTCGTGAGCACGCCCGACACGTAAGTGGTCCTCACGGTCTGGCCGCCGACGCGCGAGAGCGCCGAGGTCTGGAATCCCATCGCCACGATCGCCAGTACCACCAGCACGTAGAACGGCGCGAGGCTGCTTCCGGCGATCCCGCCGCGCGAGTTGCCGCTCAGCCCGCCGTAGATCATCAGCGCAGCCAGCAGCAGCGCCTCGGCGCCCAGGACGACCGGTCGGCCGCTCGGTGCCACCTCCATCAGCACCGCGCCGAGCGCGATGCCCCCGACGAACGCCGCTCCGGCCACCACGTACGGCACGGCCGCGCCGATGTGCCCGTGACCCAGCGCGACGCCGAGCCGGGCCGTGTTGCCGCTCATGTGGGCGACGAACAGGTGGTGAAGAATCAGGTAGCCGACGACGTCGACGAAGCCGGCGACGCCCGCGAGCACGAGCGCGAGCGCCGCCTTGTCGCGCTCTACCCCTTGAATTCCTTGACCGGCAGGATCGTGCGCTTGAACGTTTTGTTGGTCGTTATCGCGAATGACGTGTACCACGCGAGCACGGCGGTCGCGATCCCGAACGCACCGCCGATGTGGAAGAGGGCCGTCGAGTCGACCGACTTGCCGATCCCGAGCAGGAAGTAGGCGGGGATCAGCGTGAGCAGCACGAGGTTCACGGCCACGCTCACCCGGAACGACGCGACCCACAGGTAGGTCGTGAAGATGCCCCACGCGATCAGGTAGAGACCCAGTGCGTCGGCCTGTTCATTGACGGGGATCTGCTTCATGAAGAACTGGTTGAGCGCCCAGAACGAGATCCAGAAGCCGCCGTAGGAGCTGAGCGCGACGGCGGCGAACGTGTTGTTCTCCTTGAAGGCCCACATGCCGGCGAGCAGCTGGACGAGTCCGCCGTATGCGAGCGCGAGCGGCGCGACCACCGGCAGCGCCGTGTCGCTGACGGCGCCGACGTTGATCACGCTGAGGACGAACGTCGTCAGCCCGAAGCCGGCCAGGCCGACCGCGGCAGGGTCGGCGATCGGCGCCACCAGGCGGCGGGCCCGGCCCTCCTCGCTTTCGTTGGTCGTGTCTGGGTTGACTGTGGACATCTCGCCCTCCTTCGTTATGTGGTGCGGCTCAGCGGCCGCGACTCGGGTGGCTCGCCCGGCGGCGCCGCGAGCGGCTGGTCGAGCGCCATCCGGACGAGCTGCGCGATGTGCAGCGAGCTGCGGTCGCTGCCGTGCTCGATCTGCGACCGGCAGCTGAAGCCGTCGGTGACGATCGCCGTGCCACGCTCGGCGGCGCGCACGGCCGGCAGCAGCTTCTGCTCGCCCGCCTTGACCGACACCTCGTAGCGCTCGCCCTGCTCGTATCCGAACGAGCCCGCCAGGCCGCAGCAGCCGTCGTCGAGCACCTCGTAGTCGACTCCCAGGCGGTCGAGGACCCGCCTGTCGCAGTCGATGTCGCTCGTCGCGCGCTGATGGCAGTGGAAGTGGACGAGCACCCGCCGGGCGAGGTGCGGTGGCTGCCAGTCGCTGCCGTCGCGCGCGAGGAACTCGCCGAACGAGAAGGTCTGGCGCGACAGCCGCTTGGCGTCCTCGTCGTGCGGCAGCATCTCCACGAGCTCGTCGCGGAAGACGGCGCCGCAGCTCGGCTCGAGCGCCACGAGCGGGGTGCCCGCCTCGATCTCCTCGTGCAGCGCGGCGAGCGTCTGGCGCAGCTGGCGCTTCGCGAGGTCGAGCATGCCGTAGTCGTAGAGCGGCCGGCCGCAGCACAGCGGGCGCTGCGGGATCACGACCTGGTGGCCCGCGGCCTCGAGCACCTCGGTCGCCGCGATCGCGACCTCGGGGTGGAAGAAGTTGTTGAACGTGTCGGGCCACAGCAGCACCCGCGGGCGGCCGGCGCCGCGCGCGCCGCGTTCGCGGAACCAGTCGGTGAACGGCTGCGACGCGAAGGCCGGCGGCGTGCGCTCGGGGGCGACGCCGGCGATCCGCTTGCCGAGCGCGGCCAGCGGGCCGCGCTGCGTGAGCAGGTTGGCCAGCCGTGGAGCGTGCGACGCGAGCCGCGCCTCCCAGTAGATCAGGCCGAGCGCGTAGGCCTGGCGCGGCCTCAGCCGCCGCTTCCAGTAGTGCGACAGGAACTCCGCCTTGTAGGTGGCCATGTCCACCCGCACCGGGCACTCGTGCTTGCAGCCCTTGCAGGCGAGGCAGAGGTCGAGCGCCTCCTTGACCTCCTCGTTGCGCCAGCCGTCGGCGAGCGAGTCGGTGCGCATCATCTCGAACAGCAGCCGCGCCCGGCCGCGCGTCGAGTGCTTCTCCTCGAGCGTGACCTGGTAGCTCGGGCACATGACGCCCTCCTGGTCGCGGCAGGCGCCGACGCCGAAGCAGCGCTCGGTCGCCGCGGCGAACGAGCCGCCGTCGCCGGGGAACGCGAAGTTGGTCGTGACCCGCCGCGTGCGGTAGGACGGGTCCATCCGCAGGTGCGTGTCGAGCGGGTACGGGTCCACGATCTTGCCCGGGTTCATCCGCCCGTCCGGATCCCAGATCGCCTTGAACTCGCGGAACGCCTCGACGACCTCGGGCCCGAACATCTTTGGCAGCAGCTCCGCGCGCGCGTGGCCGTCGCCGTGCTCGCCGGAGAGCGAACCTCCGTAGCTCGCCACGAGATCGCCCGCGTCCTCCATGAACGCGCGGTAGTTGCGCACTCCCTCGGGTGTCAGGAAGTCGAAGTCGATGCGCGTGTGCATGCAGCCGTGGCCGACGTGCCCGAAGTAGCAGGAGATCTGCCGGCCGTGCTTGTCGCACAGCCGCTCGAGGTCGCGCAGGTAGTCGCCCGTCTGCTCGGGGGCGACCGCGGCGTCCTCCCACGACGGCCAGCCGGGGTGCTCGCCGGGCACCTTGCTGTTGCCCACGCCGCCCTCGCGGATCTCCCAGACCTGCGCGACGTCGTCGCTGTCCTCGTAGATGCGCGCGTCGACGTGCGGGTCGTCGCCCTCCTTCATCGCGGCGAGGAAGCTCTCGGCCTGATCGTTCGCGTCCTCGTCGCTGTCGGCCCCGAACTCCACGAGCAGCCATGCCTCGCCGTCCGGGAGCAGGTCGGTGCGCCGCTTGAAGCCCTTGACCAGCTCGTTGCGGACCAGCCGCCTGTCGAATGCCTCGAGCCCGATCGGGTCGAACCGCATGATCTCGGGCACCTGGTCGGCGGCGGTCGGGCAGTCGTCGTAGCCGAGCAGGACCAGCGAGCGCGACTGCGGGCTCGGGATCAGCTTGCAGCGCGCCTCGAGGACGAGCCCGCAGGTGGCCTCGGTGCCCACGAGCGCGGCCGCCACGTTGAACCCGTTCTCGGGCAGCAGCGCGTCGAGGTTGTAGCCGGAGATCCGTCGCGGGATCTTCGGGTAGCGCTCGCGGATCAGCTCCGCGTGGCGGTCGCGCAGGTCGCGCAGTCGCGTGTAGATCTCGCCGACGCGACCACCTGCGGCGATCAAGCGCTCGAGCTCCTCGTCGTCGACCGCGCTCGGAGCGGTGAGACGCGTGCCGTCGTAGAGCAGCATGTCGAGCGACTCGATGTTGTCGGCCGTCACGCCGGCGAGGATCGAGTGCGTGCCGCACGAGTTGTTGCCGATCATCCCGCCGAGCGTGCAGCGGCTGTGCGTGGCCGGGTCCGGGCCGAACGTCAGCTGATGCTCCTCGGCGGCCTCGCGCAGCCGGTCGAGCACGATCCCGGGCTGGACGCGCGCGTAGCGCCCCTCGTGGTCCAGCTCGAGGATCGCGTTCATGTACTTCGAGAAGTCGAACAGCACGGCCTCGTTCACCGTCTGCGCCGCAAGCCCCGTGCCGGCGCCCCGCCCGAAGATCGGCACGCCGTGCGCGCGGCAGACCGCGACGGCCGCGACCACGTCGTCGGTCGACTTCGGGATGACGACGCCGATCGGCACCTGGCGGTACACCGACGAGTCGTTGGCATACAGGGCGCGGCTGCCCTCGGAGAAGCGGACCTCGCCCGCGACGGCCGCGATCAGCTCGCGCGCGAGCCGCGGCGCGTCGACCTCGACGTGGCGCTCCGCGGGGCCGGCGATGGGCGCGATGACGGTTGCCATGCCGCCCGCCTCAGGCCTTGTCGCCGTCGCCGTCTCCGCCTGGCGTCAGCTTCTCCTTGACGCGCTCGACGAAGCCGTACGGGCTGGCCTCGAAGGTGTGCTCGTCGACGAAGCTGCGGCTGATCGACAGCGCGATCTGCCGCCGGTGCTCCTCACCGCGGACGAGCGCGGTAGTGAGCATCTTCGCCTGCTCGGTCGTGACCTTCGGCGGCATCGGCGGCTCGTTCTCGTCGACGACGGCCTCGATCACCGCCGGCCCGTCCTGCGCCAGCACCTGGCGGATCTGCTCGCCGCAGCGCGCCGGATCGTCGATCCGCACCGACGGGATGCCGAAGCCCTCGGCGATCTTCACGAAGTCGATCGGCGTGAAGTTCACCCCGTACTCGGGGTTGCCGATGAAGATCATCTGCTCCCACTTGATCAGGCCGAGCGTGTTGTTCTTCAGCACGATCAGCTTGACCGGCAGGTTCTCCTGCACGAGCGTCGCGAGGTCGCCGAGCATCATCGTCAGCGACCCGTCGCCGGTGAACGCGACCACCTGTCGGCCGGGGAAGGCGGTCTGCGCGCCGATCGCGTACGGGAGCGCCGCGGCCATCGAGCAGTTGGTCCCGCTGAACGAGAACTGCTGGCCGCGCCGCAGCCGCATCCGCGCCGCCCATGTGGTGACCGTGCCGGAGTCGCCGCAGAGGATCGCGTCGTCGGCGAGCGCCTCCTGCAGGTGCCAGGCCACCACCTGCGGCTTCATCGGGACCTCGTCGCTCGTGCCGCGTTCCTCCATAAGCGCGTACCAGTCGCGCACCCCCGACTGCGCCTGCTCGAGGAACGCCCGGCTCTCGTTGCGCTCGAGCAGCGGGATGAGTGCCTTCAGCGTCGCCTTCGCGTCGCCCACGAGCCCGACGTCGGCCGGGTGGCGCAGGCCGATCCGCTCGGGCTGGTCGTCGATCTGCACGCACACGGCCTGCCCGGGCTGGGGGAGGAACTCGATGTACGGGAACGAGCTGCCCACGATCAGGAACGCGTCGCAGCCCTCGACCGCCTCCTGGGACGGCCGCGTCCCGACCACGCCGATCGAGCCCGTCACGTACGGGCTGTCGTCCGGCACGCAGTCCTTGCCCAGCTGGGCCTTGATGATCGGCGCGCCCAGGATCTCGGCAACCTTCTCGAGCTCGTCGCCCGCGCCCCGCGCGCCCTGGCCGGCGAGGATCGCGACCTTCGCGTGGCCTTTCAGAGCACGTGCGGCGGTCTCGACCTCGGAGTGCTCCGGCGTGCGCACCGGGCGCTTGAAGGCCGTCGTCGTGTGGCCCGGGACGTTGCGCTTGTAGCGCATGAGGTCCTCGGCGTCAGCGGTCTGGTAGTCGATCGGGAACGCGATGTGCGCGGGCCCGCGGCGCCCGAGCGCGGTCCGGCAGGCCAGGTCCACCACGTTCGTGATGTGCTCCGGCCCCATGATCCGCTGGTTGTAGAGCGCCAGGTTCGAATAGAGGTAGTCGGTGTCGTAGTCCTGGAGGTAGTGGGTGCCGATCAGGTCGTGGTAGGTCATCCCGCTGATCGCGAGCAGCGGCACGCCGTCCATCCGCGCGTCGAGCAGCCCGTTCGCGAGGTGGATCGCGCCCGGCCCGGCCGTGGCGGCGCACACCGCCAGCTTGCCGGTGAACTTCGCGTAGCCGACCGCCGCCATCGCTCCGATCTCCTCGTGGCGGACGTGGACGTAGCGGATCCGGTCCTGATGCTTGCGCAGCGCCTCCCACAGGCCGTTGATGCCGTCGCCCGGCAGGCCGAACACGGTGTCGACTCCCCAATCGATGAGTCGCTCGAGCAAGAGGTCTGAGGCGCTGCTGGGCATCGAAGCCTCCCGGATCGCGGGCCGTTGCGCCCACGCTGCCCCTGGGGCGTCTGCGGCATCGGCGGGTGTCAGCTAGCGAACCGTCGCCGTGGTCATTGCCGTGACAGCGCGCGGCTACAGTCTCTGGCCAGATGCCGACCACACCGAATTCACGCAGCGTCAAGATCTCCGAGGACGAGCGCGGTGGCTGGTCCTCCGACCGCCCGCGCCGTGGCGGCGCCGCTGAGCGGCCGCCCGACGTGTCGGTCCGCGGGCGGGTCCTGACGCCGTCGGACACGCTGCGTTACTCGCCCGGCAGCCTGCTCGTGGTGGTCTCTCCGTCCGCCGACGAGCGCGACAAGCTCCTCGCGCGCGTGCTCGAGACCCAGTCGACGGTGTTCGGCCTCGAGAAGGTCCGCGCGCTGGTGGCCGGCCGCGTGCCCGCCGAGCAGGAGGAGGAGCAGGCCGCGCAGCTGCTCGACAAGGCGGTCGCCAAGCGGCTCGAGTCGGGCGAGACGGTCGTCCTGGCCGCGAGCTCGCTCGAGCACGAGGAGCGCGACCGCTACGTGCGCATGGCGCATCGCTTCCGGCGGCCGCGCCACCTGATCCTGCTGGAGGCGCCGCGCGACCAGGTCGCCGACGACGATCGCGCCGCCCTCAACGACCTGCGCCGCCGCCTCGACGCCGCTCAGCTCGGCGCGGAGGGCTTCCAGACCTCGCTGCGCATCGGCGGCTCCACCGCCGGCGAGCTCAAGCGGATCGTCTTCCGCCCGCCGCCGCAGGACGACTAGACCGGCGCAGGCGCTTCAGCGTCGCGGCCGTCTCCGGGTCGCGCTCGAGCACGAGCTCGCGCATCTGATCGGTGTCGAGCTGCGCGCCCTCGGTCTCGTCCATGAACGACCCGAGGATCCGCGCGAACTCGATCGGCCGGTCGAGGTGCGGGAAGTGGCCGGAGGACTCGAACAGCTCGAGCCGGCTGCCGGGCATGCCCTCGTGGGCGTTGTAGGCGTGCTCGAACGGAATGATCCGGTCGCGCTCGCCCCAGACGATCAGCGTGGGCATCTTCGACGCCAGGTAGAGGCGGTCGGACGCGTCCACGCGCTGGCCGGTGGGGTCGATCACCGCGCGCAGGGTGTGGATGAACGCGCTGCGCGCCTCGGCGTTCGAGAGCGACTGGTAGCCGTGTGCGATCTCGGTCATGTCGGGCCCCGCGCGGAAGCCGATCAGCCCGAACGCGCGCGGCACGAGCGACGCCACCTCGAGCACGCGCGCGTGCGCGAGCAGCGGCAGCACGATCTCCGAGCCGGGCAGCGTGGCGGCGCGCAGGATCGGGCTCACGTCCTGGCCGAGGCCGCCGCTCGACACGAGCGCGAGCCGCTCGCAGCGCTCTGGGAACTGGTAGGCGAACTGCATCGCGATGCCACCGCCGAGCGAATGGCCGACGACGGTCGCGCGCTCGATGTCGAGCCCTACGAGCAGGTCGCGCACACCGGACGCGAACGCGCCGAGCGAGTAGTCGCCGCGCGGCTTGGCCGACTCGCCGTGGCCGAGCAGGTCCGGCGCGATCACGGTGTGGCGCTCGGCCAGCAGAAGCATCGTCTCGTCCCACTGCGCCGCGCGGCCGGCGACCCCGTGGATCAGCACGATCGGCGGCCCGTCGCCCGCGATGTTGAAGTTCACGCGGTGGCCGTGCAGGCGGACCTCCACGCGCTCGATGGTGGGGAGCGCGCGGACGGGGGACGCCGGCGGGCGGGGGCGCCGCTTGGGCGCTGCGGTGGTGGCGGTCATGCCACCCAGGGTACTGACCGATCGGTCAGTTGGCGGTGAGCCGGCGCACGAAATCGCGCGCAACCTGCGAGCGATCGAAGTGCCCCCTGCGGGCGAGCCGGCGCAGCCGGCCGCGCATCGCGCGGTCCACGACGACACCCGGAGTGCGCGACAGGAACGCGTATTCCAGGCCACCGCGGCGGGTCGTGGCCAGGTCGCGCGGGGCGCGCCGGCCGAGCGCCGCGCGGGTGAGCGTGCGGGCGGCGGACGCGAGTGGCTCGGCCGGCACCACGCCGTCGAGCGCGAAGCCGTCCTCGTTCGAGGGGTCGTGGATCGGCGTGCGGATGTAGCCGGGGTAGACGGTGGTGACGCTGATCGCGTCGCCGTGCTCCATTCGCAGCGCGTCCGAATAGGCCACCACGGCCCGCTTGGTCATGCAGTAGGCGGTGGCGAACGGCACGCTCATGTGCGCGAGCCCCGAGGCCACGTTCACAACGCGGCCGCGCGACTCGCGCAGCGCCGGCAGGGCCGCCGAGGTCACGCGCCAGGGGCCGAGCATGTTCACGTTCACGGTGGCGAGCGCGGGCTCGTCCGGCGCCTCGCCCGCGCTCTGGGTCGGACCGATGCCGGCGTTGTTGATCAGCACGTCGAGACCACCGCCGAGCTTCTCGATCGCCTGCGCGACCGCGCGGTCGACCGACGCCTGGTCGCGGACGTCGCACTCGAGGACGTCGTGCGACGGGTCCGCGTTCAGATCCAGCCCGACGACCCGCGCGCCGCGCGCTCGGAGCTTCTCGACGGTCGCGGCGCCGATGCCGCTGGCCGCGCCGGTGATGATCACGCGCTTGCTCATGCCGCCACCGGCACCCGCTCGGGCGCCGTCTCGAGCACGTAGTGCTCGGCGTCGAAGTGGGCGGTGCGCTGCCGGAAGCGCCAGGTCCAGTCGGGCCACAGCGTCGCGTTGCGCCCGGTGTCGTCGAGGTACCAGCTCGCGCAGCCGGTGTTCCACACGGTGCCCTGCATCCGCCGGTCGACCGCCTGGTTGAAGTCGCGCGCGGCCTCCTCGCGGACCTCGACGGTGGCGGCCTCGCGCTCGTCCATCGCCCG
>JAICRZ010000229.1 GCA_025937135.1 Thermoleophilaceae bacterium | reverse complement strand
TGCTGAAGAACGCCGGCAACGTCCTGCCGCTCACGGGCAACGGCAAGCGGGTCGCCGTCATCGGGTCGGCCGGCGGGCCGGTGGGCACGTCGCAGTCGTACGGCACGGGTGGCAGCGCGCACATCCCGGAGTTCGGCACGAAGGCGGACCTCGTCACGCCGTTGCAGGGGATCCAGCAGCGCGGCCAGGCGGAGAACGACATCGTGACCTACGCCGACGGCACTTCCACCGCAGACGCGGTCGCCGCGGCCACGACGGCCGACGTCGCGGTCGTGTTCGCGAACGACGCCGAGTCGGAGGGCAACGACCGTCCCGACCTGTCGCTCGCCGACGCGAAGAGCTGCACACTCGCGGGCTGTCAGCCGCTGCCGGGCAATCAGGACCAGCTGATCGCGGCGGTCGCGGCGGCGAACCCGAACACGGTCGTGGTGCTCGACACCGGCGGCCCGATGTTGATGCCGTGGCTCAACAACGTGAAGGGAGTGCTCCAGGCGTGGTACCCCGGCCAGGAGGACGGCAACGCCATCGCCGCGCTGCTGTTCGGCGACGTGAACCCGTCGGCGAAGTTGCCGCAGACCTTCCCGAAGGCGATGAAGGATCTGCCCACCCAGACGGCGCAGCAGTTCCCCGGTGTGGACGATTCCCACGGCGTGCCGCACGCGACCTATTCCGAGGGCCTGAAGGTCGGCTACCGCTGGTACGACGCGCAGGGCATCGCGCCGCTGTTCCCGTTCGGCTTCGGCCTCTCGTACACCACCTTCAGCGAGCGCCGGCTGCGCGCCAAGCGGGCGGGCAGCGGCGTGAAGGTGAGCCTCGACGTGACGAACACCGGCGCGCGCGAGGGAGCGCAGGTGCCGCAGGTCTACGTCGGGATGCCGGGGTCGACGGGCGAGCCGCCCAAGCGCCTGGCCGGGTTCGACAAGGTGTCGCTGCGCGCGGGTGAGACGAAGACGGTGTCGATGTCGCTCGACCGCCGCGCGTTCTCGTACTGGGACTCGCTCTCGGGCGCCTGGGTCGCGAGGCCCGGTTGCTACGGCCTGCTCGCGGGCAGCTCCTCGCGCGACCTGCCGCTGACCGGAAAGATCGCGGTCGGCAACGCGAAGTGCCGCGGCGCGCTGGCGCGGATCGGCGTGGGCGGCAAGTGCGTCGACCGGCGCAAGTTCAGCTTCAGGCTGCACCACGGCCCGCGGGCGCGTGTGGTGCGGGTGCGCGTCTATGTCAACGGCAAGCGCAAGCTGTCACGGCGCGGCCACGACATCCGCCGCGTCACGCTGAAGCGACTGCCGAAGGGCACGTTCAAGGTGCGCATCGTGGCCACGCAGTCGAGCGGCTCGAAGCTGATCTCGACGCGGACGTATCGCGGCTGCAAGAAGTCGCGGCCGAAGACGCACCGCGGGTAGCGCGCGCTTCAGCTGAGCTGCTCGGCCAGCCCGATGATGATGCCCTCGGGACCACGCAGGGAGCAGAGCCGGTAGAGGTTCTCGTATCGGGCGATCTCGCCGACGGGCGTGGTCCGCCAAGTTTCACGGTAACGACTTTACCGCGAGATGCTCGCGCAGTCCCAGATTTACCGGTAACGTCAGTACCATGAAAATGACGACCTGGTGGGAGGGGCGAACCGTGGGCTCGCGCAAGGCAAGTCTGGTAATCGGTCTGATGGGCCTGCTGGTGGCGGCCGCCGGGTGGCCTGGCGGCGCGGCGGCGTCGGGCAGCGTGTACGCGACCAACGTCCACAGCAACGACGTGTCGCAGTACGACGCGGGCCCGGGCGGGCTGCTCACACCGAAGACCCAGCCGGCTGTGGCGACCGGCGGGGCTCCGCTGGCGATCGCGATGTCCCCCGACGGGCGCAGCGCCTACGTGGCGAGCGGGGACACCGACAGCATCTACCAGTACGACGTGACGCCGGGTGGGGGCCTCACGCCGAAGACACCGGGGTCGGTGAGCACCGTCATCCCGGACCCGGAGGGGATCGCGGTCAGCCCTGACGGGCAGCACCTGTTCGTGGCGACCAACGCCGGGTTCCTCCAGGAGTACGACATCGGCGCTGACGGGACACTCACGTGGAAACACTCGTTGTTCACAAAACAGAACACCATTCTGAACGAGGTCGCCGTCAGCCCCGACGGGAAGAGCGTCTACGCGACGGCTTACGACACCGGCGTGATCTACGAGTACGACATCACTGCGGACGGCGGGCTCACGGCTAAGACTCCGAACGCGATCGGGACGGGCGACGCCCCTGGGGCCATCGTGGTGACGCCTGACGGCTCGAGCGTCTACGTCCTGGCGCGGGGCGACAGCGCTGTCGACGAGTACGACGTGGACAGCGGCGGCAGCCTGAGCCGCAAGTCCGCGTCGTCGATCCGTGTCGGCGTAGACCCGCGCGGGCTCGCGCTCACACCGGACGGCCGGAGCCTGTACGTGACGGGCGGGTCCCAAGACGAAGTGTTTCAGTACGACGTCGGTGCAGGCCGGTCGGCTCGCTGCGAAGTCGACGTCGTGGTACATCGGCCCCTTCAGCGCACCGCGAGCCGCGGCCGCGAGCCCGGATGGCCGGAGCCTCTACGTGAACAACTTCGACAGCGACTCGGTCGCTCAGCTCGACATCGGTCCTGACGGAATTCAGGGCGCGAAGTCCCCCCCGACCAGGCCGGCCGGGGACAGTCCGGGCGACGGTCTGGTCGTGTCGCCGGATCAGGGACCCGTAGCGAACATCGCGGTCGCGCCGGCGCAGGCGGGGTCGCCGACTCGGCTGGATGGGTCGGGGTCGAGCGATCCGGATGGCAGTGTGGCTCGTTACGACTGGGACTTCGGTGACGGGACGAGCGCTTCCGATGCCGGGCCCGCTCCGGAGCACGTCTACGCAGGGGCGGGCACCTACGCGGTGACGTTGACGGTGACCGACGACGCGGGCTGTTCGACCTCGCAGGTGTTCACGGGTCAGACGGTCTCGTGCAACGGTGGGCCGGCGGCGCGGACGACGCAGTCGGTGACGGTCCCGGTCCCGGCCCACTCTGGCGGTGAGGTTGTCGACACGCTCGCGCCACTCCTGTCGCGCCTGACGGTTGGACCGGCGAAGTTCGTGGCGGCGCCATCGGGTCCGAGCGCCGCGGCCAAGAAGACCGGCACCCGGATCAAGTACTCCGTGAGCGAGGGCGGCACGACGACGTTCACGGTCGCGAAGGCGACCCCGGGCGTGAAGAGCGGCGGCCACTGCGTGAAGCCGACGAAGCGCAATCGTCACCGGCGCAGGTGCACGCGCTACGTGACGCAGCGGGGCAGCTTCGACCACGCCGACTCGCCGGGCGCAAATTCACTGCGCTTCACCGGCCGGCTGCGCAACCGGAAGCTAAAGCCGGGCCGCTACCGGCTCATCGCCACGCCGACCGACACGGCGGGCAACAAGGGCAAGGCGGTGCGGCGCGCTTTCAGGATCATCGGGCGCTAGAAAGGCGCGACGTCCGCGTACCACGTCCCCAGCGCCCGGAACGCCTGCCAGAACTCGCGCTTCGCGGCCTCCTCGTCGAGGGCGCGGTCGATGTCGGGCACGTACAGCGCCTCGCATGACGGTGTGAGCGACTGAACCTTCCCGAGCTCAGGCGCAACCGGTCGCCCCAGCGGCACGTCGAGGTCGTTCAGCTCGCTCAGCGCCTCCTCGCCCATCACCACCACGATCCGCGGCTGGACGATCGTGAGCTCCTCGAGCACGCGCGCGCGGCACTCCGGGGCGGAGAGGTCCGTGTCGGCCACGGGGCACTTGACGAAGACCGTGCCGTAGACCGTGAGCGGGTCGATGTCGAGCCGCTTGAAGCTCTTCATCAGCGCGGTGCCGGCGCGGCCGTAGAAGGCCACGCCCTCCTCGA
>JAICRZ010000081.1 GCA_025937135.1 Thermoleophilaceae bacterium | reverse complement strand
AGGCCGTCGGCGATCTCCGGCACCTCGAGCTCGAACAGCTTGCGGATCAGCTCGGGCGAGCGCCGGGAGACGATGATCGACGGCCCCTTCGCCTGGTTCGAGACCTCGGTGATGACCGCCTTCACGCGCGCGCCGTGCTCGTAGCGCTCGTTGTCGACCTGCTCGGACTTCGGCAGGAGCGCCTCGACGCGCTCGCGCAGCTGCACGAGCGTGTAGCGCGAATCGGACTGCTGGATGATGCCGGTGATCAGCTCGCCGACGCGGTCCTGGTACTCGTCGAACATCATGTCGCGCTCGGCCTCGCGGATCCGCTGGAGGATCACCTGCTTGGCCGTCTGGGCCGCGATGCGGCCGAAGTTGTCCGGCGTCACGTCGCGCTCGCCGATCTGATCGCTGTACTGCTCGAGCAGCTCGGGGTCGAGCTCGGGCTCCTCGGGCTCGCGCATCTCGCCGGTCTCGGGGTCGACGGTCGGCTCCTCGGCCTCGACCTGCGCGAGCAGCTGCTCCTCGAGCTCTTCCGGGACGAGCAGCTCGTAGACGATGACGTCGCCGGTGTCGCGGTCCATGTCCACGCGCGCGTAGCGCGCGGCGCCGGGCTGCTTCTTGTACGCCGACAGAAGGGCGTCCTCCAGAGCGGCCATCAGGCGCTCCGCGGAGATCCCCTTCTCGCGCTCGAGTACGTGAACCGCCTCGACTATCTCCTTGGACATTTCGCTCAGCCCTCCAGCAGGTTGCTGCGGTTGATGTCGTTGTAGGGGATCGAGACGACCCCGGTGTCGGCGGCGACGGTGACCTCGTCGTCGCTCGCGCCGACGAGCTCGCCGGTGAAGGTCTTGCGGCCACCGTGCTCGTCGCGAGTCCGGACGCGCGCGCGCCGGCCGATGAAGCGGCGGAAATGATCCGGCTTCGTGAGCGGGCGCTCCGGCCCCGGCGAGGAGACCTCGAGGCCGGTCTCGAGAAGGAGATCGCGCAGGTGGAGTGTCACGCGCTCGCAGAGCGCGAGGTCGACACCCCCGGGCCGGTCGATGACGAGCCGCATGGTGCTCGCGTTCGCGGGCTCGAGCAGCAGCACTTCGACGTCGGGCTCGACGTCCGCCAGGCGCTCCTCGATCTGTTCCTGCGTGACTGCCATCACTCTCGATTCAGGACGAAAAAAAGGTGGGCTGCGAAGCCCACCTTCAGGTGCGGCGCAGGGGCCGCAGATGAAAGTCCATGCAGGTGCCGAGTATAGCCCCCGATGGGGGCCGGGCGGCGGCCCGCAAGCCGCCGCCCGGCGTCCGGTCAGTGGACGGTCCCCACCTGGATGGCGACGATGTGAGACTCCAACGCACCCCAAGTGAAGGCGTTGACGTTGCAGTTCAGGTTCACCGTCGCCGGGCTCGTGTAGGTCACGACCATCGAGGGCGTGAGCGTCGATGCGTCGATGATGCTCGAATGGACTCGCTGGAACGACTCGTCGATGTTCGTCCCGTCGTCGAGCTTGCAGACCGACGCGCTGTCGCTGCCGGGGCTCGAGAGGCCCTGGACGACTGCCTTGCCATCGATGACGTACGACCCGGCGGGCAGGTTCAGGGTGACGATCGTGTGCGTGCTGTTAGCCGCGCAGCTGCCCCCGCAGGTGGTCGAGCCGGACGCCTGGTACACGTCCGACGGGCCGCGCGCGCCTGTGGCGCCGGTGGCTCCGGTGGCTCCCGTCGCCCCCGCCGGACCGGCCGCGCCCGTGAGTGCCCGGCGCGTCGATGCCGCGAAGTCGGTCGTCTTCAGCGACCGGTTCTTCACCTCGCTGGAGCCGACGGCGCCCGTGGCGATCTGCTTCGCCCTCACGCTGTTCTTCGGCAGGCTCAGCGCCGCGTAGCCGGTGCCGCCCATCGCCACGAACAGCGCGATCACGGCGAGTGCGAAAGCCGGACTCGGCCTACGCAGATTTCGCTTGAACATGTTGACCTCCCTGACCGGTTGGATTGCCCTGGCGCCAAGCTATGGGCGCGCCGGCGCCGGCACAGCGTCAGATCGGTCTCAACTAGGTCTCAACCAGGAGCGTCACCGGCCCGTCGTTAACGAGCTCCACCGCCATGTGCGCGCCGAAGCGGCCGCCTTCGGCGCCCAGTCCCGCGCGCACGCGCTCATACAGCGGCTCGGCCTCCTCCGGCGGCGCCGCGTCGGTGAAGCCGGGGCGGTTGCCCCTGCGCGCGTCGCCGTAGAGCGTGAACTGGCTGACGCACAGGATCGCGCCGCCGGCGTCGCCGACGGACCGGTTCATCCGGCCGTCCTCGTCCTCGAAGATCCGCAGCGCGAGCAGCTTGCGCACGATCCAGTCGGCCTCGGCCTCGCCGTCGCCGCGGCGCACGCCGAGCAGCACCAGCAGGCCGGTGTCGATCGCCGCGATGCGCTCGTCCGCGACCGTCACCGACGCGCTGCTCACCCGCTGGACGAGCGCCCTCACAGGCCGGGCGGCCCGGCGCCCTCGCGGCCCGCTCCCGAGTCGATCGCCGCGCGGCAGACCGCGGTGGCCACGTGCTCGTGCACGTCGGGGTCCAGCACGTCCGGCACCAGCTGGTCGGACTCGATGCTCAGGCCGGCGATCGCCCATGCAGCGGCCAGCTTCATCTGCGTGTTCACGCAGTCGGCGCACGCCCGCAGCGCGCCCTTGAAGATCCCCGGGTAGCCGAGCACGTTGTTCACGCTGGTGCCGTCGAAGGCGAGCACGGCGCCCGCCTCGCGGGCCGCCCGTGGGTCGATCTCCGGCTCGGGGTTCGTGAGGGCGAAGATGATCTGGCCCTCGCGCACCATGTCCGCCTCGATGAAGCCAGGCTGCCCGGTGGTCGCCACGACCACGTCCGCCTCGGCCATCAGCTCGTCGACGCCGACCACCTCGATCCCGGCCTCGCGCGCCTTCGCGTGCGTCTCGTCCTTGGGGTCCGAGCCGAGCACGCGGCCCGCACCACCCTCCACCATCAGCGCCGCGATCCCCCAGCCGGCCGCACCGAGGCCGATCTGACCGATCGTGGCGTCCTGCATGTCGATGTCCGCCTGCCGCGCCGCGACCATCGCTGCGGCCAGGGTGACGACGGCGGTTCCGTGGACGTCGTCGTGCATCACCGGCTGGTCGAGCTCGTCGCCGAGCCGTTGCTCGATCTCGAAGCAGTCGGGAGCGCGGATGTCCTCGAGGTGGATGCCCCCGAACGTGGGCGCCACGCGCTTGACGGTCTCGACGAAGCCGGCGGGGTCGTCGGCGTCGATCAGGAGCGGCATGGCGGAGATCCCGGCGAGCTGGCGGTAGAAGACGGCCTTGCCCTCCATCACCGGCATCGCCGCGCGCGGGCCGACATCGCCGAGGCCGAGCACGCGCGTCCCGTTCGTGCAGATCGCGACGGTGCGGCCGATCATCGTGTAGCGCGCCGCGGCGTCCGGGTCCTCCTCGATCGCGCGGCACGCGCGCGCGACGCCCGGCGTGTAGACGTCGCGCATGTCCTGCACGTTCGCGACCCGGTGCACGGGCTCGATGTTGAGCTTGCCGCCCTCGTGCACCCACAGGGCCCGATCGCGGAACCAGTCGACATCCACCTCGTCGAGCTCGCCGAGCCGGTCGGCGAGCCGCTGGGCGTGCTCGTCGCCCTCGACCTCCACCGTCAGCTCGCGCACCGAGCCCTCGCGCGTGACGCTCTCGGTGGTGATGTCGCCGATCAGCCCGCCGGCGTCGGCGATCGCACCGGTGAGCTGCGCGAGCTGCCCCGCCCGGTGCGGCATGTGGATGCGGTAGGTGAAGTCGACCGACACGCGGCCGGAATCTTTACCGCCTACCGTTAGCCGCCGTGCCAGCCACCGACACAGTCGACCGCTTCGTCGGCGGACTGCCGGGTGAGACGCGCCGGCTCGCGCCCGCCGAGTGGGGCATCACGGTCGCGGCGGAGCTGGCCGCGGGCTGGCCGCTCGACGTGGGCGTGCGGATCGACGAGGGCCTGTTGCGCGTGCAGGCGTTCGCGCTCTCCGCCGACGAGGCCATCAACCCGTGGAACTTCCTCCACTGGAACCGCGGCACGCGCTACATCCGCTTCGCGTGCACGCGCGCGGGCGACATCTGGGTGCATGCGGATCTGCCCGTGACAGCAGTGGACGAGCTCACGCTCGACCGGCTGCTCGGCCTCGTGGTCGAGGGCGCGGTGCTGGCTCGCACGACGATGCAGGGCGGGACCGAGCCCGACGCCGGCGGCGCGGACGCCGCCGGCGGCTGGGGTCAGCTCAGCTAGGAACGGCCATCGGCTCGGACTCGGGCGTCACGATCCGGGTCGGTGCGACCGGCTGGGGCGGGCGGACCGCCATGATCACGCTCGTCACGCCCATCAGCAGGCCGCCCGCGAGGAACGCGAACCAGCCCACGGGGGTGAACACGAGCACGCCGAGCGGCACGGCGAGGTACCCGATCGCGCGCGGGAGCGCGCGGGTCTGCAGGGTGGCGATGCCCGTCGCGACCAGCAGCACGCCGAAGCCGCCGATGAACGGTGCGAACGAGTTGTTGGCGAGCACGTTGAGCGTCTGCATCGTGGTCGCCGACGCGTGGCCGGACGCGTCGGACACCGCGATCTGCGTGGTGCCGAACACCATGAGGCCCGCCGACGCGATCGTGCCGCCGGCCACGGCCGCGGTGGTGGCGGCGATGCTCCCGCCGTCGGTGCGACGGAGCCGCTGGCGCATCGCCCCTGTGAAGAGCGCGAGGAGCCCCGCGGGGATGAGCATCGCGAAGCCCGCGTTGTTCAGCTTGTGGTGGTGCTTCGCGAAGAACGAGACGACCTTCGCGGCCGAGTCGTGCGAGTCGGGCGTGCTGCCGACCCAGACGAACACCGCTACGAACGTTACGACGAACACGGCGCCCGTGAGAGCGAACGCCCGGTCCAACTTCTTCATCTGGAGTCTCCCTCCCTTGCCTGACGGCGAACCTACGTCCGCCGGCTCTGGCGCGGATGAGAAACTGCTTAGGCCGCGTGGATCTTGTCGAGGTACTCGCGGTAGTCGGCCCGATCCGGCCGCAGCCCGGCCGCCAGGCGGAGGTGCCGGCGCGCGCCGGTCCGGTTGCCGGTCTTGTCGAGCGCGCGGCCGAGGCAGAAGTGCGCGAAGTCGTTGACCGGCGAGCGCTCGACGACGGCGGCGAACTCGTCGCGCGCGCGGTCGTAGCGGCCGCTGCGGAAGTACGCGCGGCCGAGCGCTTCGCGGATCGAGGTCTTGTCGGGCTCGTACTGGCGGGCCTGTTCGAGCGGGATCGCCGCCGCCGAGTAGTCGCCGTGCTCGAGCAGCTCGCTGCCGCGCCGGTACAGGTCGTAGACGTACTCGGCACGCTCCTCGGGTGTGCGCGGGTCCCGGCTCATGCGGTCTTGATATCGGCCGCGGCGCGCAGGCTCTCCACCACGTCGAGTATCGCGCCCGCCACCTGCGCCTTCGGCCCGAACGGGACCGGCTCCTCGCCCGCCGCCGTCACGATCGTGACCTCGTTCGCGTCGGTGTCGAAGCCGATGTCGCCGCGTGAGATGTCGTTCACCACGACCGCGTCGATGCGCTTGCGCTCGAGCTTGCCGCGCGCGCGCTCGACCGCGCCCGCGCCGTGCTCGGCCGCGAAGCCCACCAGCACCTGGCCCGGCCGCCGCTGCGCGGCGACGCCGGCGAGCACGTCGGCCGTCGGCTCGAGCTCGAGCGCCAGGCCGTCGCGGCCGGTCTTCGAGATCTTGCTCGCCTCGGGCGCCGCGGGGCGGAAGTCCGCAACCGCGGCGGCCATGATCAGCACGTCCGCGTCCTCGAACGCCTCCGTGGTGGCCGCATCCAGCTCGGCCGCGGTCTCCACGTCCACGTAGCGGACGGCGTGCGTGCGCGGCAGCGACACGTTCGCCGCCACGACCGTGACCTCGGCGCCGCGGCGTGCGGCCTCCTCCGCCACGGCGAAGCCCATCCGCCCCGACGAGCGGTTGCCCACGTAGCGCACCGAGTCGATCGGCTCGCGCGTGCCGCCGGCGGTCACGAGGAGCTTCACGCCGGCGAGCGTGGGCGCGGCGATCGCGCCCTCGATCGCGGCGAGGATGGTCGCCGGCTCGGCGAGGCGGCCCTCGCCCCACTCGCCCTTCGAGGCCAGCATCCCCTCGCCCGGCGGCACGATCGTGGCCCCGCGCAGGCGCAGCGTCTCGACGTTCGCCTGCGTGGCGGGATGACGCCACATCCGGTCGTTCATGGCGGGCGCGATCAGCAGCGGCGCGGGCGAGGCGAGGGCCGCGCTCGTCAGAAGGTTGTCGGCCAGGCCGTTGGCGAGCTTCGCGATGGTGTTGGCCGAGGCCGGGACGATCGCATACGCGTCGGCGCGGCGGACCAGCTCGAGGTGCGAGATCGGCGCGTGGTCGGGCGCCGGGTCGCCGGGGAAGGCGCCGCGCGCCGGATCCGGCTCGAACTCGTCGCTGAGCACCGGCGCGCCCGTGATGCCCTCGAACGTGGCGGCGCCGACGAAGCGCGCGCTCGACGGCGTCTGCACGACGCGCACCGAGTGCCCCGCCTTGATGGCCAACCGCGCCAGCTCGACGGACTTGTACGCCGCGATTCCGCCCGTGACACCGAGGAGGATCCTCGCCATGGCGGCTCTCTACCCGCTAGCCGCGGTAGCGGTACTTGATCTTGTCGGCGGCGATCTCCTCGAGGGAGATCTTGAGGTAGTTCTTCGAGTCCGTCTCCACCATCGGGGGCGGGTACTCGTCGAACGTGCCCTCGCCGAGGTTGTGGTAGTACGAGTTGATCTGACGAGCGCGCTTGGCGGCGACGATCACGCACGCGTAGTGCGAATCGACTCGGTCCAGCAGTTCGTCCAGGCGCGGCTTGATCACTCGGTCTCCTTCAGCGGATTGGCGCCACCCATGGTAGCGGCGAGGGCCACCAGCTCATCCGTGGCGCGGTCGAGGTCGTCGTTCACGATCACCTCCGCGAACTCCCCGCGCGCGGCCAGCTCTTCACGCGCGCGCGTGAGGCGCCGCTCGATCTCGTCGGGCGCGTCGGTGCTCCTCCTTTCGAGCCGCTCGCGGAGCGCTTCGTCCGAGGGTGGCGCGATGAACACCTGGAGCGCCTCGGGCAGTGCCTCGCGGACCTGGCGGGCGCCCTCGACCTCGATCTCGAGGACCACGTCCTTGCCCGCGTCCCGCGCGCGGTCGAGCTCCGAGCGCGGAGTGCCGTACATGTTGCCGGCGTACATCGCGTGCTCCAGGAAGTCCCCGCGCGCGAGCCGCTTCTCGAACTCCTCGAGCGAGAGGAAGTGGTAGTCGCGCCCGTCCTCCTCCCCCGGCCGCGGCCTGCGCGTTGTGGCGGAGACGGACAGGTCGAAGTTCGGGAGCCGCTCGCGCAGTCGCTTGATCAGCGTCCCCTTGCCGACCCCAGACGGCCCGGTTACGACGAGCAGGCTCAGGTCTTCAGTGCCCTAGCGACGCAGGAACGAGACGAGCTCGCCGCGCTGCCGCTCGGACAGGCCGCCGATCGTCTTGCTCGGCGAGATGCGGCACTGCGTGAGGATCCTGTTCACCTTCACGCGACCGTACTTCGGGACCGCCAGAAGGAGGTCGAAGACCTTCGCGGTGAGGAGATATTCCGGCGGGTCGAGCAGCAGCCCATGGATCTGGGTGCGGCCGGCTTTGAGGTCTCTCTTGAGGGCTGCGCGCCGGGTGCGGATCTCGTTGGCGCGCCTGAGCGCGTCCATGCGTTGCGTAAGCGAACGCTCGGGAGCCGCACCCACCGGCTGCTTCGTGGGCGACTGGGCGGCGGGCGACATGCGGCGCGGATTGTACACACGCAGACGTGCCCGTCAGGGCGGTGAGACTCTTTTTTCCGGTAATTCAGCTCGACCTCGACCTGAGCTTTAGCCTGGTTGGGGCTACTTGACCCTTTTTGCCTGTCTTTGCAGGGCTTTTCTGCTATAGGGCCGCGGGCGCCGAGGGCGCGGAAGGGGAAAACCCCCGCTCATGCCGAAGAATCGCGGCCAGTTCGGCCCCCACGCGGCGGCCGGCCGCGGGGTCGCGGAAGCTCTCGGTGCCGACCGCGACGCAGGTAGCGCCCGCTGCGAGGAAGTCAGCGGCATGACCGCCTGTCTGGACGCCGCCCATCCCGATCACGGGGATGCGGACGCGCCCGGCGACGTCGGCGACCTGCGCCAGCGCCACCGCGCGGACCGCGGGCCCCGAAACGCCGCCCGTCCCCGCCCCCAGCCACGGCCGGCTCGTGCCGGGCGCGAGCGCCATGCCGCGCAGCGTGTTGATCAGCGACACGGCGTCGGCGCCCTCGCGCTCGCCCGCCGCCGCGACCGCCGCGGGATCGGTCGCGTTCGGCGTGAGCTTGACGATCAGCGGCTTGCTCGTGAGCGGCCGCAGCCGCTCGACCGCGGCGGCGGTCTCGACCGGATCGGCGCCCATGACCGTGCCGGACTCGACGTTCGGGCAGGAGAAGTTGAGCTCGATCAGGTCGACCTCGTCGCGCGCGGCCACCGCCTCGACCAGCTCGGCCAGCTCGTCGTGGGTGAAGCCCATGACCGATACGCACAGTGGCACGGGCAGCTCGGCGAGCTGCGGCAGGTCATCGGCGAGGAACCCCTGGAGGCCCTTGTTCGGCAGGCCGATCGAGTTGATCAGCCCGGCCGGCGCCTCCCAGAGCCGCGGCGGCGGGTTGCCCTGGCGCGGGGCGACGGTGATCGTCTTCGACACGAACAGGTCGAACGGGAACTCGTCGAGCAGCGAGTCGCCGAACGCCCGGCGGGCCGCGATCGCGTCGAAGGTGCCGGAGCCGTTCAGGATCGGGCCGGCCAGCTCGACTCCACAGAGGTCCACGGTCAATGCGGCGCTCCCGCGACCAGCGCGGAATCCAGTTCCTCGCCGGCCAGCACCGGCCCGTCGACGCAGAGGCGGACGTAGCCGTTCCTCGTCGGGACCACGCAGCCGAAGCAGGCGCCGTAGCCGCAGGCCATCCCCGACTCGAGCGCGAGCTGGACCGGCACGTCGCGCTCGGCGCACAGCGCCCGGACGGCCTCGAGCATCGGCGGCGGCCCGCAGGCGTAGACGGTCACGTCCCCACCGTGGTCGAGCTGCTCGCGCAGCAGCTCGGTCACGAATCCGTGGTGCCCGACGGACCCGTCGTCGGTGGCCACCCGGGCCGCGTCGCCGAACAGGCGTGCCCCCTCGGCATGGCTTGCGCCGCGGAAGCCGAGCAGCACACGCGCGTCCGGGCCGAGCTCGTCACGCAGGCACAGGAGCGGCGCCGCGCCGATGCCGCCGCCCACGAGCAGCGCCTCCTCGGCCGGCCCCGGCTCGAACCCGACGCCGAGCGGCCCGACGAGACCGACCCCCTCCCCCGGCTCGAGCTCCGCAAGCCGCGCCGTGTCGGGCCCGATCGCCTCGAGGAAGAACTGGAGCGTCCCGTCCTCGCGCGCGCGCGCGTGCGAGAAGGCCCGCGGCAGGTAGGGGCGCTCGCCGGGGCCGCCGCCCCAGCGCTGGACAGCGGAGAGCATGTAGAACTGGCCCGGGCGCGGGTCGCCCGGCCCGTCGGAGTCGAGCACGGAGATCAGCCTGTAGGCCCCGACCGCCTCGTTCGCCGTCACCTTCGCGCTGCGCCGGCCGAACGGCGCCTGCGTCCGCTGCCCGTTCACGCCGTGGCGGCGCCGCGCCGGGCGCGGTGGAGATCCTGGAGCGAGCGCGGCTCACGGCCGCCCGAGCGCAGCGCCTGGATCGCCCGCTGGGCGGCGCTCGCGCCGGTCATCGTGGTCACGCACGGGATCCCGCGCGCCACGGCCGCGCGGCGGATCTCGTAGCCATCGGCGCGCGCGCCCGAGCCGGTCGGCGTGTTGATGACGATGTCCACGTCGCCCGCCTCGATCCGGTCGACGACGTTCGGCGAGCCCTCGCTGATCTTCGGGATCGCCTCCACCGGCACGCCCATCCGCCGGATCGCGCGTGCGGTGCCGCCGGTGGCAAGGATCTCGAAGCCCATGTCGTGCAGCGACGCCGCGAGCTGGGTGGCGGCCGCCTTGTCGCCGTCGGTGACGCTGATGAACGCCGCACCGGACGCCGGCAGGCGGGCGCCGGCGGCGGTCTGCGCCTTGCCGAACGCGGCCGGGTAGTCGCCCGCGACGCCCATCACCTCGCCGGTCGACTTCATCTCCGGGCCGAGCAGCGAGTCGGCCTTCGGGAAGCGGTCGAACGGCAGCACCGCCTCCTTGACCGACACGTGGTCGAGGTCGTTCGAATGAGGCAGGTCCTCGCCCATGTCGGCCAGGCGCTCGCCCAGCACCACGCGCGTGGCGAGCTTCGCGAGCGGCGTGCCGGTGGCCTTCGACACGAACGGCACCGTCCGCGACGCGCGCGGGTTGGCCTCGATCACGTAGAGCTCGTCGTCGCCACCGATGGCGAACTGGATGTTGATCAGCCCGACCACCCCGAGCCGCAGCGCGAGCTTTCGGGTGGCCTCCTCGACGCGCGCGAGCATCTCCTCCCCGAGCGACATCGCGGGGATGACGCAGGCGGAGTCGCCCGAGTGGATACCGGCCTCCTCGACGTGCTGCATGATCCCGCCGATCGCGATCTCCTCGCCGTCGCAGAGAGCGTCGACGTCGATCTCGATCGCGTCCTCGAGGAAGCGGTCCAGGTAGATGTAGCCACCGCTGCCGTTCGAGCCGCTCGTCCGCCGCAGGTAGTCGGCGAGCTGGTCGCGGTCGTAACAGATCTCCATCGCGCGGCCGCCGAGCACGTAGCTCGGGCGCACGAGCAGCGGGTAGCCGACGCCGTCCGCCGCGGCCAGCGCCTCGTCCTTCGAGGTGGCGGTGGCGTAGGCCGGTCCGGTCAGCCCGAGCTCGGTGAGGAGGGCGCCGAAGCGCGCGCGGTCCTCGGCGAGGTCGATCGAGTCGAGCGGCGTGCCCAGGATCGGGACACCGGCGTCGACCAGACCCTGCGCCAGCTTCAGCGGCGTCTGCCCGCCGAACTGCACGATCACGCCCTCGGGCTGTTCGATCTCGATCACCCCGAGCACGTCCTCGAGCCGCAGCGGCTCGAAGTACAGACGGTCAGACGTGTCGTAATCGGTGGAGACCGTCTCCGGGTTGCAGTTGATCATCACCGCGTCGCGCCCGGACTCGCGCACCGTCATGGCGGCATGCACGCAGCAGTAGTCGAACTCGATCCCCTGGCCGATCCGGTTGGGCCCCGCGCCCAGGATCACGACCGAGGGACGGTCGCCACGGTCGACCTCGTGACGCGCGCGGCCATCGCGGTCCGGGCGCTCCCAGCCGGAGTAGAAGTACGGCGTGGCCGCCTCGAACTCGGCGGCGCAGGTGTCGACCGCCTTGAACGTGCGCACGAGCCCCTCCTCGGGGTTCTCGCCCAGCGCGAGCGGCGCGATCTCCGCGAGGAACCACGGGTCGATGCCGGTCCGCTTGTGGATCTCCTCCTGCGATACACCGCGCTGGAAGGCCGCGTAGAGCAACTCGTAGCGGTCGTGCGACGGCTTCTCGAGGCGGCGCAGCAGCTCGTCGGTGTCGTCCGGGGCCTCGGGCACGACGTCGAGCTCGCGCGAGTGCCACGCCTTCACGAACGCCTGCTTGAACGTGCGCCCGATGGCCATCGCCTCGCCCACCGACTGCATGTGCGTGGAGAGGTTGCCGTCGGCGCCCGGGAACTTCTCGAACGCGAAGCGCGGCCACTTGACCACGACGTAGTCGATCGTGGGCTCGAAGCTGGCCGGCGTGCGCTTGGTGATGTCGTTGTCGATCTCCTCGAGCGCGTAGCCCACCGCCAGGCGCGCCGCGATCTTCGCGATCGGAAAGCCCGTCGCCTTCGACGCCAGCGCCGAGCTGCGCGACACGCGCGGGT
>JAICRZ010000098.1 GCA_025937135.1 Thermoleophilaceae bacterium | reverse complement strand
TCGCCGGAGCCACCCTCATCACCGCGTCGGCGCTCCTGGACATGCTGACCGAGCACGCGCTGGCGGACCTGGTGGACGTCTGTGTCAGCGCAGGCTGTCCCGCGCTGCTGACCCTCTCCGTCGTCGGCCGCGTGGAGCTGGCGCCGGCGGATCCGCTCGACAGCCGCGTGGCCGCCGCGTTCAACGCCCACCAGCGCCGCCTGCTCGGCCCCGACGCGCCGGACGTCGCCGTCGAGATGTTCGAGCGGCTGGGCGCGGAGGTCGTCGTGCGGCCGAGCCCGTGGCGGCTCGGCCCCGCCGATGCCGAGCTGATCGCCGAGTGGCTCGCCGGCTGGGTCGGCGCCGCGTGCGAGCAGGAGCCCGAGCTGACCGCGGAGGCCGGCGACTACACCCGCCGGCGTCTGGAGCAGGCGCGAGGAGGGGAACTCGCGGTCACGGTCGGCCACGCCGACCTGCTGGTCCTGCCGTGAGCGCGAGCGTGTGCGCCCCGCTCGCCGCCTTCGTCGCCAGGTAGCGGGCATTCGCGGCGGACAGGTGCACGCCCGTGGGCACCTGGGCGGTGACCGTGACCCCGTGCTCGCGAAGCTGCCGGGCCTTGTCCGGATTGTTGCTGAGCAGGGCGACGCGCGGGACCCCGAGTGCGTGCAGCATCTGCGCGGCCACCAGATAGTCGCGCTCGTCCTCGCCGTGGCCCAGCGCGACGTTCGCCTCGTAGGTGTCGAGCCCCTCGTCCTGCAGCGCGTAGGCGTCGAGCTTCGCGTACAGGCCGATGCCCCGCCCCTCCTGCCGCAGGTACAGCAGGTAGCCGCCGGAGTCCGCGATGCGCTCGACTGCTTCGCGCAGCTGCGCCCCGCAGTCGCAGCGCTCGCTGCCGAAGACGTCGCCGGTGAGGCATTCGCTGTGCGGCCGGACGAGCGGCGCCGGGCGGGACCGAGCGGGCGTGAGACGCGCCGCTCGGTCGCCGAGGCCGAAGGCGAGGTGCTCCCGGCCGTCGACGAGGCCGTCGAAGCTGATCACCCGGGCGGTCGTGCTGTAGCCGTCCGTGAACCGCAGTGGCAGCGGCAGCTGCGTGCGAATCGTCGCGACGGGCAGTGGCCGGGGCATCGCTCAGTCGCTCCCGAACCGCGACGAGAGCGCGTAGCGCAACAGCACCACGTCGCCGATCTGGCGGACCTCGGCGAGCGTCGCGCGGCGGTCCGGGTTCCACGGGAAGCGGCCGTCGCTGACGAACCGCGGGGCGCGCGAGTCGCCGACGAAGAACGGCGCGACCACGAGCTGGAGCTCGTCCGCGAGGTTGTCGGTGAGGAACTGGGTGTGAACCTGGCCGCCGCCCTCGACCATCAGCCGCTCCACGCCGCGGGTAGCGAGGTCCTCGCTGATCGTGCGCATCTCGATCGGCTGCCCACCGTCGACCACGGTGGCCACCGGTCCGAGCCGCGACTGCGCGTCGTCCACCCGCGGGCTCGCGACGTAGACGAGCTTCTCGGCCTCGCCGGTGGTGAAGAAGTCCGCGCAGGCGTCCAGCTCGACCCGCTCGGTCAGGGTGACCTTGATCGGCGACGGCGCGAGCCCGCGACCCGTCCTCTCGTCGCGACGTTCCGGCGAGCGCACCAGCAGCCGCGGGTTGTCGTTGCGCACGGTGCCGGCGCCCACGAGGATCGCGTCACAGGAGGCGCGTACCGCGTCGACGCGGTCGAAGTCCGCGTCGTTGGACAGCTCGAGGCGCCGCGGCCGCGGCCGCGGGCTTCCGAGATAGCCGTCGATCGAGAGGGCGCAGCTCAGCAGCGTGTACGGGCGGTCAAGCATGTGCGGGTTGCTCCGCGAGCGGCGCTTCCGCCCGTCCCGCAGGGCGGGTGCGACGCCACCATGAAACCACGAGGACGGCCGCGCCCGGCATGCTGGCGACGAGCACCATCACGCCGTAGACGACAGCGGTGGCGACCCCTGCTCCGGCCCCCAGCCCTGCCGCGCCGAACGCCCACGCGGCCGCCCCCTCGCGCGGTCCCCAGCCACCGACGCTCGGCAGCACCATCACGAGCATCACGAGCAGCGCCAGCGGAAGCATCCGCGACGGCGGCGCGGTGACGCCGGCCGTGCGCGCGGCGATCATGAAGGTGACCGCGTGGCCGCAGACCACCAGCGCGGACGCGGCTGCGATGCCCCGCCATGCACCGCGGGCGAGCAGCCCGTTCCGCACGTCGGCGGCCACGGCGCGCCGAACCCGCGGCCCCGCGACGGCGACCGCCGTCAGCGCGACGACGACCGACGCGATCGCCACCGCCGGCACTGACGAGTGCACGGGCGACGGCAGCGCGAGGAGGACGGCGACTGTCAGAAGGGCCTGCACGATCTGTCCGGCGAAGCGCTCCCACGCCACGACGCGCAACGCGCGGCCCACATCGCTCACCTCGCGACCGTGGCTCACGGCGCGGTGCACGTCGCCCACGACCCCGCCCGGGAGCGTGACGTTGATGAACAGCGATCGGTAGTACGCCGCCACCGCCGCGGGCAGCGACAGGTCGACGCCGAAACCACGGGCCACGATCCTCCAGCGCCAGGCGCAGGCCACGGTGGTCGGCACCGCCAGAACCGCAGCGGCCGCCAGCGCCCGCCCGTCGACAGTGCGGAGGCCATCGAGGAACGGGCCCGTTCCCAGGCGCCAGATCAGGACCGCGAACACCAGGGCCGAGCCCGCGAAGCGCCACCACGTCCGGACGGTCAGGCTCATGCCGCCGCCCGCCCGGCGCGGAGGTGCGGCAATGACCAGGCGGGACGGCCACGCCGCCGGGACGCCGTCTCGAAGACCGCCGCGAAGCCGCGCGCGAAGACGACCGTGAGCGGCACCGCCACGGCGAGCGCGACGAGGAACGCAGGAACACCCTGCCGGACGCGGCCGGCCACGATCCGCTCGTAGACGAGGACGACGATCGGCCCGTGCGTGAGATAGAGGCTGTAGGAGGACAGGCCGAGCCGGCGCAACGGCCGCGAGTCGAGCACGCGCAGCAGACGTGCCGGCCGTCCGGTCGCGAGCGCCGCGAGCAGGCAGGCGACGGCGGGGCCGAGCGCGAGGTCGACCCAGAACAGGTGGTCGAGCGTCCACACCGAGCCGCGCCACCAGATCGTCGCGAACACCGGCGCGGCGGCGGCGAGCGCGAGCCCATCCCACGGCCATGCCCTCCGAGCCGTGCTCGCGCCCACGATGCCGGCGCTCAGCATCCCCACCGCGAACAGCGCCGCCAGGTCCGGCGGCGACTGGATCACGAACGTGTCCAGGCGCGCGACGTGCGGCCCCACGATCCCGACCGCCGCCACGAGCAGCGTGACGGTCGCCACCATCGCAACGGCCCCGAAGCGGCGGACCAACAGCAGCAGCAGCGGGAACGCGAGGTACAGCTGCGCCTCGACGGCCAGCGACCAGAACGACCGGTTGGGGCTCGGCGCGCCGACGAGGTTCTGCACCAGCAGGCCGTTGACGAGCACCGACTTCGCGCCGGGCGCCGCCTGCCCCGGCGGTGGAGTGACGAGCCACGCCACCGCGAGACTGAAAGCAAGCGCGGCCCAGTACGCGGGGAGGATGCGCCGCGCCCGTCTGCGCGCGAACCGGGAGACGCCGTCGAGCCGCCAGCCGTGACGCGCCGGCGACAGCGCCAGCGAGAAGCCCGACAGCACGATGAACACGACGACGGCGAACCGCCCGTAGATGAACCAGCCGGCCCAGAACGGCGCCCGGTCGACCGGGTAGCCGGGGAAGGTGCGCAGGAAGACGTGGTTCACCACCACGAACAGCGCAGCCAGCCCACGGATGCCGTCGAGGCCAGCCAGCCGCTGTCGCTGAGTTGCCATCGGCTACCGCGGCGCGGCGTGCGACCCGAACGCGCTCAGGAAGCGATCGCGGAAGGCGCTCATCGGCCAGACGGGCGCCCGGGCCGAGGGGCGCAGGCCGCCGTTCCAGCCCCAACCGCCAATCCGCTTCAGCACGGCCGGGTCGTGCGCGATGACGGAGATCGGCACGTCATGGCTCGCGCCCTGCCCGCTCACGATCGTGGACGGCTGATGGTCACCCAGGACCACCAGCACGAGGTTCGGATCCCGGTAGTGCTGCACGAACGAGACGAGGCTGTTGAGCGTGTACTCGATCGAATGGCCGTACGCCGTTCGCACGCGGGCGGAGTCGCTCCAGAGCGCGCCCTTCGACGTCGCCTCCACCGGGGTCCTGCTGAAGACCGAGCCGTTGCCGACCCGGCGCCAGTCGATCAGTCGCGGGATGCGCGTCCACGGCGTGTGGCTCGACACCAGGTCCACCTCCGCGAAGACATGCCGCCGGTGGCGCTTCGCGAGCTCGAGGCGTTGCAGCGCCGACAGCACATACTGGTCCGGCATCGACGCGTACGCGAAGGTCGGGCCCCGGTAGCCGACGTCACGCCGGTCGTAGACCTTGTCGAAGTGGTAGAACGACGACCCCACCGACCAGGCGCGGTTGTTCGACGGCACGTCGTCGACCGTGCGCCAGCCCGCCCGCCTGAACGCGTCACTCAACGTGAAGCGGCTGGTCTTGACGAGCTGGTCGTAGCGCCGGCGGGTGTTCACCCAGACCCCCGACTGCATGGTCGAGTGCGCCAGCCAGCTGATGCCGCCGAACGTCGGCGAGGTGAGGAACGCGCTGCGGGACGAGAATCCGGCGGCCTGGAGCCGTTTCGTCCCGCTGTCGAGAACGGCATCCACCCGTGGCGAGAACGCGGAGCCCTGGACGGCGACCTTGCCGTAGCTCTCGACGAAAGCGAGGACGACGTCCTTGCCGCGCAGTCCGGTGAGGAGCTGATCGGTCGGCGTGTCACGCAGGCGGTCGTCGGCGATCGCCTTCGCGAAGACCGCGGGGTCCCGGATGTCGGCGCGCAGCTGGCTCACCTTGTCCGCGACGAGGCCCGCCGCGCTCGTCGAGGCGATCGGCGTGTGCGAGACCAGATGCGCCCCGAACGCCCAGCTCAGCACCCACACGGCACCGAGCGCCGCGACAGCCCGCAGTGTCCAGCGCCGGTTGCCGGCCGCGACCCGTGTCAGCCGCCGCACCGCCAGGGTCATGAGGACCAGCACGGCCACGACCAGTGCCACCACCCCGGCGATGACCAGGTGCGCGTCCGCGGCGCCGAGCGACGAGCGCAGCGTCTCGCTGCCGATCCCGGCGTAGCTCACGTCCTGGTAGGGATCGAACGGCCGGTCGAAGGCGGCGAAGAACCCGATGTCCAGGATCTTCAGGATCACGACCAGGGCGAGCAGCGGTCCCACGACCCAGGCGAGGAGACGGCGAGCGCGCGTGGGCAGGACCACGGCAACGGCGAGGAGGACGAGCCCCTCGAGCGGGACGCGCGCGAACGCGCTCGGCGTGAGGTGGATCGGCTGGTCGGGCGCGACGAGCGCGGCCCACACGAGTACGAGCGCGAGGGCGGTCAGACCGGTCCGCACGCGTCCACGTCCCGGGCCGCCGGGGACGGCGCGCCGCTGCCTGCGCAGCCACCACACGTCGCGACCGAACGACTCGGCGAGAAGCATGAACGCGACGGCGAGCACCGCCCGATCCGCACCCGCCGGAAGCACGCGAGCGGCGGCGACCGCCAACACGACTCCCTGCGTGGCGGCGACCACCTTGCGCCAGTAGCGCGGCGGCAGCGCCTCGCGCATCCAGGGCAGCCACCAACCCGCGGCGAGGAACAGGTAGCGCGCCGCGCCGATCGCGAGCACCCACGCGCCGGCCGAGCGCGCCACGTACACGCTCAGGACGAGGATCAGGAACGCGTCGACCTCGGCGTCGAAGCGCGCGCCCAGCAGCCCCGCCGTTCGCGTCCGGCGTGCAACCCACCCGTCGACGGCATCGAGCACCAGCGCGCTGCCCGCGACCGACACCAGCAACGCGACCGGGACGGGCTCGCCGAACGAGTCCGCGACCAACGTCGCGACGCCGACGGCGAGTGTCGCGCGGGTGAGGGTCACCCAATCGGCCGGGCTGAGCCGGTCGGCGCCGTAGTGGGACACGCCGCGAGTGAGCGCGGCGTTCGTGGCGACCACGCACACGACCGCGACGATCCAGCCGGCGGCCCTGAGCCCGACGCCGCTCAGGGCGACGGTCGCCGAGAGCGCCGCGATCAGCAGCACCTGAACGACCGGCAGCCTGCGTCCGTCGGAGAAGGGCTCGGCTGCGGCTGCGAGTGTGCCGCCCCTGATCTTCATCCCCCCGGGATACGTGCGGCCGACACGGGAGGTTCGGAAGCCGGTGCCGGGCGTGTGGGATCCTCGCCCCGATGGAGCAGGACGACCGCGGCCCGTTCGTACAGGCCCTCGCGCGGGCGCGAGCCGCTGCGTATCCCGCCGGCGAGTACGTCGAGCAGGAGAGCTTCATGACCGCCACGGAGATCCAGGCGGTCGCCGAACGGGCCGGCATCGCGCGCGGCGTCTCCGTGCTCGACCTGTGCTGCGGAGTCGCGGGGCCGGGGCGGTTCATCGCGCGCGAGCTCGGGTGCACCTACCTGGGCGTGGACCACAGCGCGAGCGCCATCGACATCGCACGCGAGCGCGCACGCGACCTTCCCTGCCGCTTCGACGTCGCGCGCGTCCCGCCGCTTCCATCCGGCCCGTTCGACGTGGTGCTTCTGCTCGAGACCATGCTCGCCTTTCCCGAGAAGCAGGTCCTGCTCGAGGAGACATCCCGGGCGCTCGCACCGGCCGGCCGGTTCGCCTTCACCTTCGAGGAGGGCCGGCCCATGACCGAGCCGGAGCGCGCGAGCATGCCCGATGCCGACACCGTCTGGCTCACGCCGCTGCGAGAGATGCTCGCCTGCCTGGAGCGGGTCGGGCTGGTCGTCCGCTGGCAGGCGGACTTCAGCCGGTCGCATCGCGCGGTGGCGGATTCGCTGATCGACGCGTTCGTCGCCGACGCTGCGAACATCGCCGCTCAGATCGGGCGCCGGGCGCTGGACGAGCTGCTGGCCGCACACCGGCTGTGGAGCGACTGGCTGCGGGACGGGCGAGTGCGCAAGATCGCCCTGGTCGCGGAGAAGGCGTAGCCGTCGCTACCCTCGTCAAAAGGATGGCCGACGACTGCGACACCGGGCTCTGCGGCGCCGACGTCCCGCCGCTCATCGGCAGCGTCCTGACCGGGACCGGCCTCACGCTGGCGCAAGCGGCGGCGGCGCTCGAGCGCGGCGATCACCCGCCGCTCACGCCCGTGCAGCGACGGATCGTCGAGCACTGGGCGACCGAGACGGCAGCTGAGCGGCGCTGACGACGGCGCGGCTCAGCAACGAAGCTCCGGACGGCGACACCGGCCTGAAGGGCCGCGCGCTCGCCACGGTGTTCGGCGCGCTGATGCTCGGGATGTTCCTGGCGGCGCTCGATCAGACGATCGTCTCGACGGCGCTGCCCACGATCGTCGGCGACCTCGGTGGGCTCGAGCACCTGTCGTGGGTGGTCACGTCGTACCTGCTCGCCTCGACCGCGTCGACTCCGCTCTACGGCAAGCTCGGCGACATGTACGGGCGCAAGCCCGTCTTCCTCGCCGCGATCCTGATCTTCCTGGGCGGTTCGATGCTGTCCGGGCTCAGCCAGTCGATGGGCGAGCTGATCGCCTTCCGCGCGCTCCAGGGCATGGGCGCCGGCGGGCTGATGGTCGGGGCGCAGGCGATCATCGCCGACATCGTCCCGCCGCGCGATCGCGGCCGCTACATGGGCGTCATCGGCGCGGTCTTCGCGGTGGCCTCGGTGGCCGGGCCGCTGCTCGGCGGCTTCCTCGTCGAGGCGATCTCCTGGCGCTGGGTCTTCTACGTGAACATGCCGATCGGTGTGCTCGCGGTGCTCGTCGTGACCTTCCGCCTGCACCTGTACACGCCGTCGCAGCGCTGCTCGATCGACTACCTCGGGGCCGCGCTGCTCACCGCCGGCGTGAGCGCGCTGATCCTCGTGACCACGTGGGGCGGCAGCCAGTACGCGTGGGGGTCTGCGGTGGTGGTCGGCCTCGCGGTGGCGGGGGTCGTGCTGCTGGCCGCGTTCATCTGGCAGGAGCGCCGCGCCGCCGAGCCGATCATCCCATTGAGCCTGTTCCGCTCCGCGGTCTTCCGGGTGGCGAGCGCGCTCGGCTTCTTCATCGGGCTCGCGATGTTCGGGGCGATCATCTTCATCCCGCTGTTCCTCCAGCTCGTGTACGGCGTCAGCCCGACGAGCTCCGGCCTGCGCATGCTCCCGCTGATGGCCGGCCTGCTTGCCGCGAGCATCATCTCCGGGCGAGCGATCAGCCGCATCGGCCGCTACAAGGCGTTCCCGGTGGCAGGCACCGCGATCACGAGCATCGGGATGTTCCTGCTCTCGCGTCTCGCGCTCGGCACGCCGCCGTGGCTGGCGTCGGTGTACATGCTGGTCGTGGGGGTCGGCATCGGCCTGGTCATGCAGGTGCTCGTGCTCGTCGTCCAGAACGACGCGCCGATCCGCGACGTGGGCGTGGCCACCTCGACCGCCACGTTCTTCCGCTCGATGGGCGGGTCACTCGGCGTCGCGCTGTTCGGCGCCATCTTCGCCTCGCGCCTCGGCCATCAGCTCGCGGCCCTGCCGAGCCACGCCGCGGCGCATCTCTCCGGTGGCGTGAACGTCAGCCCGGCCCAGGTGGACGCGCTGCCCGCCGGCGTGCGCCACGGTTTCCTGCTGGCGTTCGTGAACTCCCTCCAGCCGGTGTTCCTCGTGGGCGCGGCCGTCACCGCGGTGACGTTCGTGCTCGCGCTGCTGCTGAAGGAGGTCCCGCTGCGCAGGACGATGCACGGCGGCGCGGACCTCGCGGCCAGGGAAGCCGCGGCGAGCGCCACCGGTGCCGAGGCGATGGTCGCGGCCGACGCAGGCGCCTGAGCGGCGACGCGCGGCAGTCCGGGAGCGTGAGGGCATGAGCGTCGATTCGCCGGGCTCGGATACCGCCACGCTTCAGGAGGAGCGGTTCGCGGTCGCAGGCGTCGAGCCGCGCACGCCGGCGATCACCGAGGTCTGGCTGCGCCCGCTCGCGCAACGGCTCGCGTTCCTCCCGGGCCACTACGTGCTCGTTGAGGGTTGCGATGGCGACGTGCCGCCGCGTTCCTACTCGGTAGCGAATGCACCGCGCGACGACGGCCTGCTCTCGCTGCTCGTGACGCGCGTCGAGGGCGGGCGCACGAGCAACTGGCTGCACGGCCTGGCGGTGGGCGCGGAGGTGTGTGTCTCCGGGCCGTACGGGACGTTCCTCGACGATCCGGACACGACGGAGCCGGCTCTGTTGCTCGCCGCCGGGTCCGGGCTGGCGCCGGTGCGCGCCCTGCTCGAGGCGGCGCTGGCGGCCGCGCGGCGGCGAGCGCTGACGCTCGTCTTCTCCGCCCGGACCGAGGCCGACGTGATCGACGGTGAATGCTTCGCCCGCCGGCAGCAGCGCGACCCGCGGCTGCGCTACGTGCGCACGCTCACCCGCGCCGGCGGGCCGCCGCCGCTCGGACACATCCCGGAGATCCTGCCCAGCCTGTGCGACGACCTCGGCGAGCACGACGTGTTCATCGCGGGTGCGCCCGGCTTCGTCAGTGCCTGCGGCGCGGCCGCGACGGCGCTCGGCGCGAGCCGCGCGCGGGTCCACACGGAGGTCTTCTTCGTCGATTCCGAGCCCGAGCCCGAGCCGATCTCGTGAGTGTGGGCGAAAAGCCCGCGGCATCGCCGCCCTAGGGCGAGACGTAGTGCCCGACCGGCGAGCGCAACCCGACCGCGAAGCGATTCCAGCCGTTGATCGCGACGATCGCCAGCGTCAGCGCGACGACCTGCTCCTCGCCGAACTCGGCCGCGACCTGCTCGTAGACGTCATCCGGGGCCGCCGTCTCGGGCAGCAGCGTGAGGGCCTCGCACCAGGCGAGCGCCGCCCGCTCGCGTTCGCTGTAGAAGGGCGCCTCGCGCCACGCGTTCAGCACGTACAGGCGCTGCTCGCTCTCGCCGCGGGCGCGCGCGTCCTTGGAGTGCATGTCCAGGCAGTAGGCGCAGCCGTTCAGCTGCGAGGCGCGCATCTTGACCAGCTCGAGCAGTTCGGGCTCCAGCGAGCTCTCGTGGACGGCCTCTTCCAACCCGGCCATCGCCCGCATCGCCTCCGGAAACACCCGCCGAAAGTCCACTCTCACGACATCAACCGTCCTCTCATGTCGAAGGCTGTCGAACCACGGGCTCGTCAGATCACACCGAGCGCCAGCATCGCATCGGCGACGCGTACGAATCCGGCGATGTTCGCGCCTGCGACGTAGTCACCCGGCATCCCGTACTCGTCCGCCGTGTCGCGGCAGGCCGCGTGCAGGGCGGCCATGATCTCGACGAGCCGCTGCTCGGTGCGCTCGAACGTCCACGAGTCGCGCGACGCGTTCTGCTGCATCTCGAGTGCGCTGGTGGCGACGCCGCCGGCGTTGGCCGCCTTGGCGGGACCGAACGCCACGTCCGCGGCACGAAAGATGCGTACCGCGTCGGGCGTGCAGGGCATGTT
>JAICRZ010000069.1 GCA_025937135.1 Thermoleophilaceae bacterium | reverse complement strand
GGAAGGAGAAGACGCGCTCCTTCGCGCGGGCGCGCTCCTCGTCGCGGCGGGCGCCGCCGAACGCGGCGTCGAAGCGGTGCTCGCGGATCGCGTCGAGCAGCGTCGTCGTCTGGAGCCGGTTGCGGCTGCGACGCGGGCCGGTCTCGTCGATGACACGGCCGGCGGCGATGGAGTCCTCGGCCGTGGCCACGATCAGGCGCGCGCCCAGCTCCTCCGCCCGGCGGTCGCGGTACTCGATCGCCTCCGGGAAGTTGTGCCCGGTGTCCACGTGCATGAGCGGGAACGGGAAGCGCCCCGGCCAGAAGGCCTTCTCGGCCAGCCGCAGCAGCACGATCGAGTCCTTGCCGCCCGAGAACAGCAGCACGGGCCGCTCGAACTCGGCGGCGACCTCGCGCATGATGTGGATCGCCTCGGCCTCGAGGGTCTGTAGATGGCTGAGCTCGTAGGGCATCTGTCGCGGGCATTGTACGGCCCCGGCTGGGCATAAGGTGCGAATGCCGGGCGGCTTTAACCGATATCGCGGGGCGCGTTAGCCTCCCTGCGCGTGCCCGACGACCCCTACGCCCCGCTCGCCGAGCACGGCATCCACCGGATCTCGATCCCCACCCCGTTCGCGGTCGGCCGGGTGAACCTGTACCTGATCGAGGACGACCCGCTCACGCTCGTGGACGCCGGGCCCAACTCCGGCACCTCGCTCGACGAGCTCGACCACCAGCTCACCGCGCTCGGGCGCTCGATCGCCGAGCTCGAGCGGATCGTGATCACCCACCAGCACATCGATCACATCGGGCTCGTCCGGATCGTGGCCGAGCGTTCCGGCGCCGAGGTCGTGGCGCTCGACCGGCTGGTCCCGTTCGTGGAGGGCTACGGCGCGGAGGCCGCCGCCGACGACGCCTACGCGACCGAGGTGATGCTGCGCCACGGGATCCCCGAGGACGTGGCGCAGGCGCTCGCCTCGGTGTCGCTCGCGTTCCGCGCCTGGGGATCGCGCGCGGACGTCTCGCACGTCGTGCGCGACGGTGAGCAGCTCGGCTTCGCGGGACGCTCGCTCGAGGTCCACTTCCGCCCCGGCCACAGCCCCACCGACACGATCTTCCTCGACGCCGAGCGCGGCCTGCTGATCGGCGGCGACCACCTGCTCGCCCACATCTCGTCGAACCCGCTGATCTCGCGCCCGCGCGGGCGCCGGGCGCTGATCGAGTACATGGAGTCGCTGGAGCGGACGCGCGCGATGGAGATCGGCACCGTGCTGCCCGGCCACGGCGACCCGATCGACGATCACGTCGGGCTGATCGACGACCGGCTGAAGCTGCACCGCCGCCGGGCCGACAAGATCGAGCGGCTGATCGCCGAGCGCCCGCGCAGCGCCTACGAGGTGGCGCAGGCGATGTGGGGCAACATCGCCGTGACGCAGGCGTTCCTGACGCTCTCCGAGGTGCTCGGCCACACCGACCTGCTCGTCCGCGACGGGCGCGTCGCAGCTCGCGAGGACGGCGCCGGGCACGTACATTTCGAGGCGCTATGAGCGAAACGGCACTCGAGCGCGCGGAGGAGCTCGCGGAGCGCGTCCTCCCCGACCGCTCGCCCAAGCGGCGGATGCTGATCATCGTGAACCCGTACGCGACGACCGTCTCCGATCGTCTCAAGAACCTCGTCGTGTATGCGCTCCAGGGCCGCTATTCGGTGGAGGCCGTCGAGACCGAGGCGCGAGCCCATGCCACCCAGATAACCCGCGAGGCGGCGCAGGAGGGGTACGACGTCGTCGTGGCATTCGGCGGCGACGGCACCGTGAACGAGGCGGCCAACGGGCTCATCGGGTCGAGCACGCCGCTCACCTGCCTGCCCGGCGGCTCGACCAACGTCTTCTGCCGCACCCTCGGCATCCCGAACGACGTGGTCGACGCGACCGAGCACCTGCTGCGGATGGCGGACGAGTTCGAGCCGCGGCTGGCGGACACCGGGCGCGTGAACGGGCGCCACTTCGTGTTCTCGTCGGGAATCGGCCTGGACGCGAGCGTGGTCGAGCGCGTGGACAGCCACCCGAAGCTGAAGGCGCGGCTGGGCGAGTGGTACTTCACGTGGGCGGCGCTCTCGACGTTCAACCGGCGCTACCTGATCCGCCCACCGCGCGTGCGCGCATCAGTGGATGGACGCGAGCTCCACGGCGTCACCGCGATCGTGCAGAACTCCGACCCCTTCACCTACTTCGGCACGCGCCCGATCCGGATCGGGCGCGAAGTCTCACTCGAGAGCGGCACGCTGTCGCTGACGGTCCTCAAGCGCGCGACGCCGCTCGAGATGGGCACGCTGCTGCCGCGCATCTTCTCCGCGCGCGACGGCTCGGTGGCGGCGCACCGGCAGGTCGAGTCGCTCTCGGGGCTCAGCCGGTTCAGGATCGAGGCGGAGCGCGACGCGCCGTTCCCGCTCGAGGTCGACGGCGACTACGTCGGCGAGTTCGAGGCCGCGGACTTCGAGGCCGCGCCGCGCTCGCTCGCGGTCGTGTCCTGACCCGAAATACCCTTGTAGCTGCATGCGCGCCGACGCCAGCCAGGATCAGGAGCCGATCAACGTCGTGCTCGTGGACGACCACGAGCTGTTCCGGGGCGGCCTGCGCGACATACTCGAGGACCAGGGCGTGAACGTGGTGGGCGAGGCCGACAACGGCGAACGCGGGGCCGAGCTGGTCGCCGAGCTGGCGCCGGACGTGGCCGTGATGGACCTCAACATGCCCGGCGTCGGCGGAGTCGAGGCCACCCGCCGGATCGCCGCCCAGATGCCCACCACGAGCGTGCTCGTGCTCACGATCTCCTCCGACGACGAGACCGTCATGCAGGCGATGATGGCCGGCGCCTCCGGCTACCTGCTCAAGGACGCGTCGGTCGAGGAGCTCGTCGCCGGGATCCGGGCGGCGGCGGCGGGCGAGTCGTCGATCTCGCCGCGGATCGCGTCCAAGCTGCTCGTCTGGCTCCGCGAGGGCCACGCCGAGCAGCGCACGCCGGAGGTGGCGCGGGCCGACCTGTCCGACCGCGAGATCGAGGTGCTGCGCCTGCTGGCCGCCGGGAAGGGCAACGCCGCGATCGCGGAGGAGCTCTTCATCAGCCCGAAGACGGTCAAGAACCACATCGCGTCGATCCTCGTGAAGCTCCAGATCGAGAACCGGATCCAGGCCGCGATCTACGCGGTGAAGGCCGGCCTCGTGTAAACGGAGAAATCCGTTCGGTTCCCGCGCGGCCTGTCTGGGGTAGCGCGGCTCCCGCAGGGAACCTTCGGATTTCTAACTCTTCAGACGCCGCAGGAGCGCCCGGAGGTCCGCGAGCTCGCGGCCCAGGGTGCGGTGCCGGAGCCAGGCGCGGCGCAGCTCGTGCGCGGTCGCCGGATCCTCGGCGCGCGCGGCGAGAGCCGTGATCCGGCGCTCGAGCGCCAGGCGCTCGGAGTCGAGCTTGAGGGCCTGCGCGTAGCCCTCGGCGAGCAGGTCGTCGGAGGCGCCCCGCCCAGGGCTCCCAGCGAGCGCTGATTCGATCCGCAGCTCGAGGCGCTCGGTCACGCCCCTAGCGTTGCGCGTCGCGCGCCCGTTCACAATGAGCCTGACGACTCATTTCGCGTTGAGCTTTCTCAACGCCGCGCTGGTCCGCCGGAGGCCGATCTAGACTCCCGCCACCCGGTTTGGCCGTCAAGCTGCGACTAACGATGATCGCCTTCGCCGCCGTCGCGGCGGGGCTGACGCTCATCGTCAGCGTCGTGCCCAGCGCGCTCGCCTACCGGGCCCCGGAGGGCCACGTGGCGATCGAGACCGCCGCCGCGCTGGTGTCGCTGCTGGTCGCGTTCATCATGCTCGGCCGCTTCCTGAGGAGCGCGCAGATGGTCGACCTGATCCTCGCCGCGGCGCTTGGAGTCATCGGGGTGTCGAACCTGCTGTTCGCCGTGCTGCCCGCGACCGCGGGGCACCCGTTCTCGCACTGGGGCGCCTGGTCCGCGACGGTCGGCCGCCTGGCCGGCGGCCTGATCTTCTGCGCCGGCGCGTACGTCCGCGATCGCGAGGTCCGCCCGACGCGACGGCACGCGCTCCGTGTGGGGGCTGTCTGCGTCGCCCTGCTTGCGACGATCGCAATCGCGTTCGCCGCCGCGGCAAATCTGCCGCTCGGGATCGACCCAGAGCTGTCGCCGCGGCCGCGGATCGTGGGTGCGGCCGGTGTGCTCGTCATCCAGATCCTGCTGATGGCCGTCTACGCGCTCGCCGCCTTCGGCTATGCGCGCCGCACCGAACGCACGGGCGACCGCCTGCTGGGCTGGTTCGCGATCGGGTCCGTGATCTACGCGTTCGCCGGGCTCAACTACTTCCTCTTCCCGTCGCTCGTCTCGCAATGGGTCTACGTCGGCGACTTCCTCCGCCTCGGGTTCTTCATCGTGCTGCTGCTGGGGGCCGCCGGGGAGATCCAGCGCTACCAGCGCCGCCTCGCCGATGCCGCCGCGCTCGAGGAGCGGCGACGGCTCGCGCGCGAGCTGCACGACGGGCTCGCGCAGGAGCTCGCGTTCATCGCGACGCAGTCGCGCTGGCTCTCGCGCCAGGCGGATTCCGGGCAGATGGACCCGCTCGTGGTCGCGGCCGAACGCGCGCTCGACGAGTCGCGCAGCGCGATCTCGGCGCTGACGCGACCGCTCGACGAGCCACTCGACGCCGCGCTCGCTCAGGCCGCCGAGGATGTCGCGGGGCGCGTGGGCGTGCGATTGCGACTCGATCTGGAGGAGGGGATCGAGGTTCCGTCCTCCACGCGCGAGGGCCTCGTCCGGATCGTCCGCGAGGCGGTCAGCAACACCGCTCGCCACGGCAGCGCCAGTTGCGTAACGGTCCAACTTCTCGGCGTGCACGGCGTTACCGTGAGTGTGGAGGACGATGGCGTCGGCTTCGACCCGGCTGAGCGCGACGGCCGCGGCTTCGGCCTGACGAGCATGCGCGAACGCGCGCGCGCCCTCGGCGGTCAGCTGTCGATCTCGTCAGCGCCCGGCGCCGGCACCAAGATCGAAGTGGTGATCCCATAGACGAGCCGATACGCGTCGTTCTGGCCGACGACCACGCCCCCACGCGCGCCGGAGTGAAGGCGGCGCTCGAGCGCGCCGGCTTCCAGGTGGTCGCGGAGGAGTCCGACGCCTTCGGCGCAGTCACAGCCGCGGAGCGTGAGGAGCCCGACGTCGTCCTGCTCGACATCCACATGCCCGGCAACGGCATCTCGGCCGCGGCCGACATCACGCACGCTCTGCCGGACGTGGCCGTGGTCATGCTCACCGTCTCGCGCGACGACAACGACCTCTTCGACGCGCTGCGCGCCGGCGCGCTCGGCTACCTGCTCAAGGACACCGATCCCGACCGCCTGCCGTACGCGCTGCGCGGCGTGCTCGCCGGCGAGGCGGCGCTGCCGCGAGCGCTGGTCGCGCGCGTGGTCGACGAGTTCCGCGAACGCGGACGCCGCCGCCGGCTGCCGCTCGCGAAGCAGAAGGGCGTCGAGCTGACGAGCCGCGAGTGGGAGGTGCTCGAGCTCATGCGCGAGGACCTGACCACCGCCGAGATCGCCGAGCGGCTGTTCATCTCGCAGGTCACCGTGCGCTCGCACATCGCGGCCGTGCTGCGCAAGCTGCGCGTGCCCGATCGCAAGGCCGCGCTCAAGCTGCTCGAAGAACGCTAGGCGCGCGTTATCCGCACGCTCAGCGTGCTCGTGCGGCGATTGCCGCCGGCGTCGGTGGCCGTCAGCTTGACCTTGGCGACCACCTTGCGGTGCTTCTTGATCGCCTTGCGCACTGCCTTGAGCGTGCGCTTGTCTAGCTTCAGCTTGAGCTTCACGTGGGCACCGGCGGTGCCCTTGCGGGCCACCGTCCTGAGCTTGTAGACGCGCGCGGCGCCGGGCACGGAGATCGTGCCGCCGGCGTTCACGTCGCACTGCTCGCTGCACACGAGGTCGAGGCTCAGGGCGCCACCGCTGAGTGCCTGCGAACGGCGCGTCCCGGCCGACGAGACGTCGGGCGGCTGGGTGTCCTGGCGGTCGCCCTGGACGTGCTGCTCGGCGACGGTGTAGCTGATCGTCGAGCCGAGCTCGTTGCCGGCCCGGTCGCGCGCGGTCACGCGGTAGCTGTGCGGGCCGGGAGTGGCCGTGTCGAGTGGCGCTCCGCGCGCGACGTCGCCGCTACAGCTGTCGACACCGCTGCCACCGGGCTCGTCGGCGCACGTGTAGTCGGCCGCGACGCTCGCGTTCTGCGCGTACGACTGGCCCTGGTTGGCGCTCGTGATCGAGGGTGCGTGCGCGTCGAGCCTGAAGGTCTGCGCGCTCGACGTGACGCCGTTGCCCGCGGCATCGGTCTGCTGAGCCTGGATCGTGTAGGTGCCGTCGGCGAGCTGGGCCAGGTCGAGCGCCCAGCTCCCGCCGCTCACCGTCGTGGACGGCGACTGGAGCGCGGTGCCGGTCGCAGCGGAGCCCGCGTAGACGTTGACCGTGACCGCCGCCGGGTCGTCGGAGCTGCCGGAGACGTGCGGCGTGTCGTCGCTCAGGAGCGAGGCGATCGCGGCCAGCGAAAGCTGCGGCGGCGTCGTGTCGAGGACGACAGGGACGACGTGCGAGCTGTCGAAGGCCTCCGCGTTGCCCACGTGGTCGTAGCCGAGCGTGTAGAAGCGGTAGGTGCCCTCGCCCTGTGTCGCGCTGTAGCCGAACGTGTGGCCGTCGGCGGGGCTCGTGTCGTCGTCGACCTTCGAGTAGTCGCTGTCGTTCGGCCCCTTCGCGTACAGCTCGACGTGGTCGAGCCCGGAGGTGGGAGCCGCGTCGTCGGCGCTGTAGCCGATCGAGAAGGACGCGCTGTTGCGCGGCGAGGCGGGCGCGGAGGCCTGGGTCGATGGTGCCGCCCTGTCGATGTGCACGCTGGCGGTCCGCACCGTCTCGCGGTTGCCAGCGTGGTCGACGGAGAAGTATTTGAGCTGCTGCCCGTCACTCGTGAGCGTGATCGGCACGGTGTACGCCGGCGAGCTGTCGGTCGGCGTGCTGCCGTCGGTGGTGTAGCGCGTGACGGCGACACCCGCTCCGCCTGGATTGTCCGAAGCCGAGAGCGTCACCGACACGTCGTGGTTGACGTACGACGCCGGCGCGTCGTCGGTGGTCGTCGGCGCGGCCGTGTCGAGTTGCGTGGTGGTCACCTGCGTGCCCGCGGTGTCCACGGTCTCGCTGTTGTCCACGTTGTCCGTGGCGCGCGTGTAGAAGCTGTAGTCGCCATCAGCGGCGCCGGTGTACTGGAAGCTGCCCGTCGCGGCAGGGGTCGAGTCCGTCGCGTAGAGCGAGTAGTCCGCGTCGCCGGGCGCCTTCGCCCAGAGCTCTACGGTCTTCAGGCCCGAACCGCTGTCGCCGGCGCTGTAGGGGACCGTGAAGGTCTGCGTGTCCGCATAAGCCGGGGCGCCCGCCTGCGAGGTCGGCGCGCTCGTGTCGACCCGTGCCGCGTTGGAGGTCTTGACGCTCTCTGCGTTGCCCGCGGCATCGACCGAGAAGTACTTGATCGCCTGGCCGTCGCTGAGCGTGACGGGCGTCGTGTACGGAGTCGACGCCGTGGTCGGGGTGCTGCCGTCGGTCGTGTAGTAGGTCGCCGCCACGCCGGAGTCCGGGTCGGTCGGCGTGAGCGTCGCGGTCACCTCATGCGACTGCCACGTGGCGGGCACGTCGTCCGTCGTCACCGGCGCGTGGGTGTCCACCATCGCGGCGGGCGACGCATGGACCGCCTCGGCGTTGCCCGCGGTGTCGACCGCGAAGTACCTGATCGACTGCCCGTTGCCGAGCGTGATCGCCGAGCTGTAGCTGGGAGACGCGACCGTGGGCGTGCTGCCGTCGATCGTGTAGTGGATCGCCGCAACGCTGCCGCCGCCGCTGTCGGTAGCGGACAGATGGGCCTGCACCGTGTCCTTCTGCCAGGTCGTGGGAACGTCGTCGCTCGACTGCGGCGCGTGCAGATCGACGACGATCGTCCGCGGCGTGCCGCTCGTGCCGGTGTTGCCGGCCTCGTCGCTCTGGCGCGCACGCGCCGTCCAGGTGCCCTCGGTCAGCGGCGCGCGCGCCGGGTCGGCGATGTTCCAGGCGCTGTCGTCGAGGGCCCAGCTTCCATTGCTCGCACGGGTCACGGAAATCGACCGTGCCGGGATCTGGTTCGTGTCGGTGCCGCTCCAGACGTCGACGGTCACGGTCGGCGAGTCGGCGGCCGGCTCCGCGTTGCCGCTGTTCGAACCGGCAGTTCCGCTCAGCCCGGGGGTCGTGTCGTTGCCGGTCGCGGGCCACGTGTCGAGCGTCACCGCGGGCGCGCTCGTGTCGTAGTGCGTGAATGCCTTGCCCGGCCCGGCGTCGTCGGGGGTGGGCTCGGCGTTCCCGGCGTTGTCGGTGGCGACCGTGGCGAAGAAGTAGCGCCCCTGCCCCTTCGCCGCGGTGTAGGTGAACGTGCCGCTCGCGGCCGGGTTGCTCGTCGCCGCGACCTGCGCGAAGCCGCTGTCGCCGGGCCCCTTCGCGTAGAGGGCGACCTGGCCCACTCCCGACTGTGACGAGCCGAGGTCGGCGTCCGTGTAGGAGACGGTGATCGAGGGCTGGTTGGTCGCGCCCGTGACCGACGTCCCCGAGAACGGCGCCTGCTGATCGACGCGGAAGGTGCGGGCGCTGCTCGTGCCGACGTTGCCCGCCGAGTCCGACTGACGCGCCTGGACCGTCCACTGCCCTTGCGTCAGCGCGCCCTGCGCAGCCCAGTCGGCGCTGCCGACCGCCCACGAGCCGCCGGCGCCGTTGACGGTGAACGTGCGCTGCGGCGCGCCCGAGGTGTCGGGGCCGGAGTAGACGTCCACCGTGATCGGCGCGAGGTCGGCGGACGTGGTGTCGGTCGATCCCGCGATCCCGGAGGTCCCCGCGATCGCGGGCGTCGCGCCGGTCGTGTTCAGGCCGTCGGCGGGTGCGGTGATCGTCACGGTCGGGGGCAGCGGATCGACCTTGAAGGTGACCGAGCCGCTGAGGCCCTGGTTGCCGGCGCCGTCGAACTGCTCCGCCTGTGCGGTGTAGGTGCCGGCGCCGAGCGCCGTCTGCCCGTTGTCGCTCCACTGCTGGTCGCCGACGCTCCACTGGTCGCCGGTCTTCGTCACAGGGATCGTGCGCACGGCGGTCCCGGTCGCGCTGTGGCCGCCATAGATGCGCAGGGTGACCGTCTGGAGGTCGGCGGTCGCGTTGGACAGGGCGCCGCCGTTGCCGGCCGCGCCGGCGAATGCCGGTGTGGTGTCGCTGAGCTCACTGCCGCCGACGGGCGCCGTGAGAGTCACGGACGGCGCGACGGTGTCGACCTTGAAGGCGACGCTCTGCCGCGCGGTGTTGCCGCCGCCGTCGGACTGCACCGCCTCGACCGTGTAGATGCCCTGTGGGAGCGCGGCCTGGCTCTGCGCGGCCCAGTCGGAGCTCGACAGCGACCACGAGCCGGCCGCCGGAGCCTTCGTGAAGGTGCGGATCGGCGAGCCGGAGGTGGTGGCGCCCGAGTAGATGTTGATCGTCACCGACGCGACGTCCGCGAACGCGGTCGAGGAGGCGGCCTGGCTGCCCGCTGCGCCGGAGAACGACGGTGTGGTGAGGTGGGTGTCGCCCGGCGCGTTCAGCGTGAGCGCGGGCGCCGTCGCGTCGATGTTGAAGAGCGGCACCTGCACGAACTGCTTCGACTGGTTCGGATCGCCGCTCGCCGGCACGAGCCGCAGCTCGGCCGAGTATGAACCGGTGCCCGTCGAGCAGAGGCCGTCGTAGCTCAGCGCGTCGTTGAAGACGCCGGAGGCGCCCGACGACGGCGGGAACTGGAGGTAGCCCGGCGTGCTCGCCGGAAGCGCTCCGGTCAGCGACGAATCCGGCCGGTCCGCTCCCCCGGTGTTCGAGCAGGCGGTCGACACGCCGTTCAGCCACCTGACGTTCCACTGAGGAGCGCTGGCTCCGGTCGCGATCGCGCTGACCGCGCCGGTGTCGGGATTGCGATTCGCGACGCCCGCGAAGCGCGCGTACGCCGGCTGGCCGGAGGCGAACAGCCGCTGGTTGCCGGAGAACGACGTCGTTCCGTCGACGGACGGGACCACCACGTCGAAGTACCTGCGCGCGACGACGGTCCCCGTGCCCGGCGCTGCCGCGTTGCAGGCGGTGAGGTTCGCGCCCTTGTTGCCGGGGTTGAAGTCCTCGAGCACCCACTGGTATCCCGCCGCCCCGGAGGCGGGATCGGTGGCGCCGATCGTGTAGCTGTCGCCGGCCGCGGCGTTGCCGCTGAAGCACGTGCCGAGGGTGTGCTTGACCGAGCCATCGGGCGCGATCACCTCGAACCGGTACGCGTCGGTCGGCGCGAGGCTCGTCGGCGTGCCCGTGAAGACCTGGTCGCCCGCCGTATAGAGGTAGTTCTCGGCTCCGGCGGCCGAGCCGGAGTGGAGCGGGGCGATGGTCGCGGCGCCGGCCGGAACCGCGAGCAGCGCCAGAGCGCATACCACACCCGCGAGGAGCGTGACGAGTCGGAGCGCTGGGGACGAATTGGTCATGGCAGGAGGCGCCTCTTCGCGCGCTTCACCCAGGGTCGCTGCGACCGGCATCCCTTTCAATAAGCCGGGTGACTCATTGGGCGTTGAGGTTTCTCAACGCCCAAGTAGTCCTCAGAGACGCCGAGAGCCCCGGCTGGCGCCGGGGCTCTCGACTGCGTCATGTGTCCTCGTGCTCTTCGGGCTACGAGACCGGGACCACCCAGAAGCCCCAGCCGGTGCTCGGAACGTCGATCGAGCTGTTGCTTCCGACGTTGCAGACCCGGACGGTCACCTGGTTGGCCGTCGTGATGCCCAGCACGGTGGCCATCAGGCCGTTGGGCAGGGTGGGCGGCGCGTTCATGACCACGAAGCCACCCGGTGCCGCACCGGTGACCGTCGCGTTCATGTCGGCACACGCGTTCTTGCCGAGCGACGTCCCGCCGGTGCTGATCGGAGCGTTCGTGTCGTCACCGATCTCGCCGGTGCCGAGCGAGTGCTTCTTGACCTTGGTGCTGTCGACTGCGCCAGGCGCGAGCTGCTGGGTGTCGATCGCCCCGTCACCGGCGGGATCGCCCTGCGGGCCCGTGTCGCCCTTGGGACCCTTGCAGGCGTCGACGCCGAGGTCCTGGACGCAGCTGTTGCCGCGGTCACCCTTGGGACCCTGCGGACCCTGCGGACCCTGCTGACCGACGCCGCCGGTCTGGCCCTGGAGGCCCTGGTCGCCGTGGTCGCCCTTGTCGCCCTTCAGGCCCTGGAGGCCCTGCTGGCCGGGGGCGCCGTCGAGGCCGTTGGCGCCGTTGTTGCCCTGGTCGCCCTTGTCGCCCTTGTTGCCCTGCTGGCCGGGGGCGCCGTCGAGGCCGTTCGCCCCGTTGTCGCCCTTGTCGCCCTTGTTGCCCGGGGCGCCGTTGGCGCCATTCAGGCCGGCGGGGCCTTCCTTGCCGTTGCAGATGATCGTCGGATCGCCGACGCTGAAGGTGACAACCCAGCCGCCCGCCTTCGAGCAGCGTGTGTCGCCGTCGGCGAGGGGGGTCACGTTCTGGACGCCGGCCAGACCCTGGAGGCCCTGCGGGCCCTGCGGACCCTGTGCGCCCTGTGGGCCTGCGGCGCCCTGGGGCCCCGCGACGCCGTTGATCCCCGCGCTGCCGGCGCGGTTCTTCTTGGCAAGCTTGAGGGCCTGCTTGGAGCGCTTGTCCGCCTTCTTGGACAGGCCGAGCGCCTTCTTGACGAGGCTCGTCGGGGACGGCGCGCCGAACGCGGGCATCGCGAACGAGACCGCGACGACCAGCGCCAAAGCTGCGATTACGAACTTCTTGTTCACGACGGGCCCCTTCCAGCGGCTCGGTTTCGGTGACTCATTCGAACTGCGTGCGACCCATGAGTCGCAACATGACCAGTTCTATTGGGGCCGCATGCCGCGGGCAATGAGCCGTCGGGACCAATCGGCGTTGATCTTCCTCAACGCCCCAAACGGGGGAGCCGGACCCAGACGGGCTACTGGATCGCGTTGATACGCCAGCCGCCGTCCTGCTGGACGAGGCTGAGACGCGTGACGTGCTTGTTCTGCTCGCGCACCGTCACGAACGCGTTCGAGCCGGCGAGGCGGACGTCCGTGACCGTGATGTCCTCCTGCGGGCTCACGAGTTCCTTCTTCACGACAGCCGCGCACGTGCTCTTGGCCCGGGTCGCTACGGCCTGCGCGAGTCCTGGCGTGAAGAGCTGGGTGCAGATCTTGTTCGTCTCGCCCGCGTGCGAGGCGGCGACGAGATCGTCGATGGCCGCGGCGACGGGCTTCTTGTCGCCGCTGAACGCCTTCTCGTTCTTGCCCTGGCTGTTGCCGCCGCCGCAGCCGGCGAGCGCGAGCGCGACTACAGGGAGAAGTGCGAGCGGACCGGCGCGCATGCTCAGCCCCCGGGAGTGACGCGGTAGGCGTCGAAGACCGACTCGATCGAGCGCAGGCGCTGGATGCACGCCTTGAGCGCGCGCGTGTCGCCGACCTCGACCACGAAGCGGTTCTTAACCATCGGGTGCACGACCGTACAGCGCGCCTCGAGGATGTTCACGCCACTCTCGGCGAACGTGCGCGAGAGGTCCTCCAGGAGGCGGGTGCGGTCCCAGCCGTCGACCTGGAGCTCGACGCGGAACGATGTTGCCCCCTCCCCCTCCCAGCTCACCTTGGTGAAGCGCTCGGGGTTGCGCATCAGGGCGCGCGCGTTCGGGCAGTCGTCGCGGTGGATCGTGATGCCCTTGCCGAGCGAGATGTAGCCCTTGATCGGGTCACCCGGCACCGGCCGGCAGCACTTGGCCAGCCGCAGCGGCACATCGTCGATCCCCTGCACCTTGATGCCGAAGCTCGACGATGCCGTGGTGGGCCGCGGGGGGTCGGCCTTGCGGCCCGTCAGCAGTTCCTGCGGCGTGTTCTCCTCGACGGCCGCCTCGCCCTGCTTGAGGCGCTGCATCACCTTGTTGGTGACGACCGTGGCCGAGATCTTCGCCTGGCCGAGCGCGATGTAGAAGTCCTCGCCCTTCTTGAAGCCCATCTCGCGGATCACGTCCGCCAGCAGCGGCGAGCCGGTGATCTTCTGGTGCGGCAGGCCGGCGCGCTTGAGGTTCTCGGCGAGTATCTCGCGGCCGGTCTTCTCCGAGTCCTCGCGCCGCTCGCGCTTGAACCAGGCGCGGATCTTGGACTGGGCGCGGGTGGTCTTGGCCAGCGCCAGCCAGTCGCGCGACGGGCCGCGCTCCTTCTTCGACGTCAGCACCTCGCAGATGTCGCCCGACTTCAGCTCGTAGTGCAGCGGCACGATCTTGCCGTTCACCTTCGCGCCGACGCAGCGGTGGCCGACGTCCGTGTGGATCTCGTACGCGAAGTCGAGCGGGGTCGCGCCCGCGGGCAGCGACTTGACCTCGCCCTTTGGCGTGAAGATGAAGACCTCGTCCTCGAACAGGTCGACCTTCAGGCCCTCGACGAACTCCTGCGGGTCCTTCAGCTCCTTCTGCCAGTCGAGCAGCGACTCGAGCCACTGGACGTTGTCCTTCTGGCCCTTGCCGTCGCCCTTGTAGAGCCAGTGCGCCGCGATGCCGTACTCGGCCGTCTCGTGCATGTCCTGGGTG
>JAICRZ010000186.1 GCA_025937135.1 Thermoleophilaceae bacterium | reverse complement strand
GGTCCTCCATCAGGCTCAGCCCGAAGTGGCCCTCGGGCCGTGAGGAGTCCGCGTCGAACCCGCGCCCGTCGTCGTCCACGAGGAGCACCACCCGGTCGCCGTCGCGCCGGATCGCGACCTCGACCGACCGGGCATGCGCGTGGCTTGCCACGTTGCGGAGCGCCTCCTGGCCGACGCGGAACAGCAGGGCCTCGGCCTGCTCCGGCAGCTCGAGCTCCGGCGGCACGCTCATGCGCAGGTCGACCCCGCTGCGCACGAGCGGCGCCGCGGCGTCGCCGAGCGCGGCCGCCACGCCGGCGCGATGGAGGCTCGGCGGGTAGATCTCCACGAGCAGCCCGCGCAGCTCACGGATCGACTCGCGCGTCTGCGCCGCGGCGCGCTCGAGCGTCTCGTGGTCGCCGTTCGTCGTCGCGAGCCCGCCGCTGCGCTCGGCGGCGGCGGCCAGCGAGTACGAGACGCCGGCCAGGTTCTGCACGACCCCGTCGTGCAGCTCGCCGGCGATCCGGCGGCGCTCGGTGTCGGACGCGTCGATAGCGCGCTGGAGGAGCTGCTCGCGGTCGCGCTGACCCGCGCGGATGCGGCGCGCCATGCGGCTCGCGAGCGGGAGCTGCACGAGCTGGAGGACCAGCAGCGCCGCCACGAGCGCCGGCACGAACGTCAGCCACGTCCGTCGCCCGCTCGCGGCGACGGAGCTGAAGCGCTGGTAGGACTCGAACAGCAGCGGCTTGTGGCTCGGCGTCTCGATCGGGAGGTAGACCTCGAGCAGCTTCTTCTGGGCGCGCTCGTAGCGGTTCTCGGGCCGCGACAGGTCGCTCACCTCGGCGTCGACGGCGTTGTCGTGCAGCGTCGCCTGCTCGTCCTCGCCGAGCGGGTAGCGCCTCCCGATCAGGCGCGGCTCGTCGGAGTAGACGATCGTGCCGTCCGGCGCCCAGATCTTCACGCGCACGACGGGGTCGCGCAGCACGTGCATGTGCACGATGCGGTCGACGCGCGCGATCGCCTTGGGGTCGCGGCGCAGCAGCGCGTCGGAGATCTGCGGTTCGACGATCCCCGTCCCGACGATGCGCGTCACGCGCTTGGCGTCGTCGGTGGCCTCACGGGTGCCGGTGCGCCGCAGCACTGCGACAGCCGCCAGGCCGAGCACCAGCGCGGCGATCACGCCCGCCACGCCGAACTGGGTGAGCGCGGCAGCGACCGATGTGCCGCCCCCCGCGCGTCTTGGTCTTCTCAGCCGAGCCATCGATGCGTCCAACACGGTAGACACGAGCGCGGCAGCGAAGTCACGCGACCGCCGCAGCGTGCAGCGGCGCCGAACGCTCAGCCGCCGGCGTCGATCCGCTCGACCGCGCGCGCGCAAAGGCGCGCGGCCTCCGCGACCGTCGAGTAGTCGACGCGGTCGGCCGTGTCGGTCGGCCAGTGGTAGTTCGTCGGGAGCTTGAACTCGTCGGCGGAGCCGAGCATCGCCGCCTCGAACCCGGCCTTGAGCGCGATCAGGCCGTCGGTGGCGTTGCGGAAGCGCAGCTCGTCGTAGACGTCGAGGCCGAGCTCGAGCGCGCAGTCCATCAGGAACGCGTGGAACGGCTGCGAGTAGTCGCGGATGCCGAGCATCCCCTCGCCCAGCAGGAGCAGCAGCTTCGGGGAGCCGACGGTGTCGATGCAGATGACCTTCGTGCGCTCGCGCGGCAGCTCGCCGTAGTGGCGCTGCGCGTAGCGCACCATTCCCTCCATGAACGACTCCTCCGAGCCGGCCGACACGAGGATCACGCGCGTGCGCTCCGGTGGCCGCTCGGCCAGCCAGTGCGCGAGCGAGAGCAGCGTGACCACGCCGGTCGCGTTGTCGTTCGCCCCCGGGGTGACCTTGCGCAGGCCGATGTCGGCCATCGCGGCCGCATAGCCGGCCGACAGCGCGATCCCGAAGCGCTTCAGCCATCTGCTGCCGATGGCCGCGCCGAGCGCGACGAACGCCGGGCCGCCGATCGATCCCCACATCGTCGGCGGGGTGGTCTTCTGGCGCGCGTGCAGCTTCGGGAAGCGGCGGGCGGAGATGCGCGGGAGCTCCGGGTGGAAGACGATGCCCGCATGCGCGGCGTCGTGATGCGCCGTCACGAGCACCACGTTCTCCGCGTCCGGGTCGCCGAACTCGGCGATCACGTTGGTGGTGTCGCGCTGAGGGAGCAGCCGGCGCAGGAGCCGCGGGCCGACGCGGACGTCCTCGGCCGTCGATGCCGCGGCCAGCGCGCCGACGGCGATGGCGCCGCCGCGGCTGCCGGACAGACCGGCGAGAGCCGCCGCGCCGCACGGGATGCCGATCGGCCACCAGTAGGTGCCGTGCACGCGCTCGGTCTCGACCGCCACCCGCGCGCCGGTCTCGCGCAGCTCGGCTGCGATCAGCTCGGCCGCCTCGCGCTCGCCCGGGCTGGCCGACGGCCGGTCGATCGCGGCGAGCCGCTCGACGCGCTCGCGGAGCGCGTCCTCGCCGAGCAGGCTCACGCAGCCAGTTCGCGCTCGCGCATGCGGGTCTCGTCGATCCGGACCACGTTGCGCGCAAGACCCAGCTTCTCCAGGCCGGCGATGAAGAGCGCCGACGGGTCCACCTCCCACCAGCGTAGGCCATGGCGCGCGGAGCGCGGGAACGCGTGGTGGTTGTGGTGCCACGACTCGCCCAGGGAGGGCAGCGCCAGCCAGAAGACGTTGGTGCTCATGTCGTCGGTCTCATAGCGGCGGGTTCCGAAGAAGTGGCAGATGGAGTTGATGCTCCAGGTCACGTGGTGGACCAGGAAGATACGGACAAGCCCGCCCCAGAGCAGCGCGGTCAGCGCGCCGTGGAGCGTGCCGGTGAGCAGGAAGCCGAGGCCGAACGGGATCGCGAGGCCGAGCAGGATGAGCAGTGGGAAGGCGCGCGAGATCCTGCGGATGCCGGGATCCTCGAGCAGGTCCTTCGCGTAGCGGCGCTTGGTCGCGGTGCCCTGCGTCTCGAGCAGCCAGCCCATGTGCGCGTACCAGAGCCCGTGCAGCGCGCCGCCGAGGCCGGAGCCGTGGCCGTGCGGCGAGTGCGGGTCCTCCTCCTCGTCGGTGAAGGCGTGGTGCTTGCGGTGGTCCGCCACCCAGTCGAGCACCGGGCCCTGGACCGCCATCGAGCCGAGGCCGGCGAGCGCGTAGCGAACCGCGTTCGGCGCCTCGAAGGCGCGGTGGGTGAAGAGGCGGTGGTAGCCGACGGTCACGCCGCCCGCGGTGAGGACGTACATGACGGCGAGGATCGCCAGATCGGTGACGCCGACTGCCTGGTTCCAGAGGAGGACGACCGCGGCCGCGAAGGCGACGAACGGCAGCAATACGGCGATGAGGTTTGCGTAGCGCTCGGTCTTTGACATGCTTTGAGCGTACGGACGTTTTCCCGACTGTCCTACCGACTCGTGCCACATGCAGAAGATGGATTTTTGAGCGATCGCACAAAAGTCGAGGCCTGGCTGCGCCCCGCGCTGCCCGGCCTCGTCGACGAGGTGATCGCCGCGGTGCAGTCGGCGGTCCCGGTGTACCGCGTGCTCGACCGCAACGTGCGCCGCGGCGTGCACCAGGCGCTCGAGGGCTTCATCCAGCTCGCCGACTCCGGGTCCGCCATGCGCCTGCCCGGGCGTGAGGTCTACGTGGAGTTCGGGCGTGGCGAGGCACGCAACGGACGGCCGCTCGACGCGTTGCTCCAGGCGTACCGGGTCGGGGCTCAGGCGGCCTGGCGCGGCGTGGCCGATGCCGGCGACCGCGCCGGCGTGGAGCCGCGGCTCCTGTACGAGCTGGCCGAGGCGATCTTCGCCTACATCGACGAGATCTCCTCGGCGTCCGCGGAGGGTCACGCGCTCGAGCAGTCGCTGGCCGCGCGCGAGGAGCACGAGCGGCGCCGGCGCCTGGTCGACGCGGTGCTCACCGAGCCGCAGCCGGCAGACCTCGAGTGGCTCGCGCAGGAGGCGGGCTGGGAGTTGCCGGAGCGGTTGGCCGTGCTCGCCTTCGACCCGGCGGCGACCGACGCCGTGGCGGCGCGGCTCACGGCGCTGGTGGCGTCAGGCTGGGGGCTGATCGCCGACCCCGACGGGCCCGGCCGCCGTGACGAGCTGCGCCGCGCGCTGCGCGACGCGCGTGGAGCGCTCGGCCCGGCGGTGGGCATCGAGGACGCGCCCGAGTCCGCGCGCAGGGCGCGGCTCGCGCTCGAGGTCGGTGGCGAGGGCCTGGTGCTGGCCGACGATCACCTGCTCGACCTGATCCTGGCGGGCGACCCGCGGCTGGCCGACGACCTGGCCCGGCGCCGCCTCGCGCCGCTCGAGTCGCTGCCGCGCAACCAGCGCGAGCGCCTGGTCGAGACGCTGCGCGCATGGCTCGACGCACAGGGCGAGGCGCGCCCCGCGGCGGACCGCCTCCACGTGCACGTGCAGACCGTCCGCTACCGGGTCGGCCAGCTGCGCGACGTCCTGGGCGACGCGCTCGACGAGCCCGATGCGCGTCTGGAGCTGGCGCTGGCGCTGCGGGTATCCACGCTGACGTCGTAGCTGGCGGCGAACGCGATCCCGGGTTACGTTGGCCGCGGGCCGTCGCGCAGAGGCTCGCATCGGCGCCCGGCCGCGCCCGTCGGGGAACGGGCGACCGACTCTCGAAGAAGGAGACGCATGAAGAAGCTGCTAATCGCGGCTGCGCTGGTGACCAGCGCCCTGATGTTCGGCGGGATCGCGACCGCCAGCGCAGACAGCACCACGACCGTCGTGACACCGGCGAACCTGGCCCCCGGCGGCCACTGGTACACATCCGACACGCGCGGCACCGGAACGGGCACGTTCGAGAACGGGCCCGGCAGCCCGCCGCTCGGCACCGGCAGCTTCGAGCTGCGGACACCCGACTCGACCGCGAAGGTCCAGCTGTTCACCGACCTCTACGCCGGGACGCGGCTCGACTCGATCGACGGGATCGGCTACTCCACCTACCTGCAGGCGGCTGCGGAGCCCGGCGTGGCGATGGCGGCGATCAACATGCGCGTCGACCTGACCGGCGATGGCCAGCCCGACGCGTACATGGTCTACGAGCCGTATCAGGATCGCGGCAACTCGGCCATCGTCCCCAACACCTGGCAGAACTGGGACGCCTACAGGGGCGGCGAGGCGAAGTGGTGGGTGAACACCGGGATCGACGGCGAGTGCGGCCAGAACAGTCCCTGCACGTGGAACCACATCCTCGAGCTGCGGCCTGACGCCACTATCGAAGAGGGTGCGACCTGCGGCAACGCGACGTTCCCGAAGCCGGTCTGCCCCGGATCGCT
>JAICRZ010000223.1 GCA_025937135.1 Thermoleophilaceae bacterium | reverse complement strand
GCTGGTTTCGAACCAGCGACCTCTCGCGTGTGAAGCGAGCGCTCTCCCACTGAGCTACGCGCCCTCAGTGCGGTGGCGAGTCTAGCTAGCGGCCGAGGCGCCCGAAGCCCAGCGCCATCGCCAGATTCGCGGCGCCCGCGAGCCAGAGTCCGGCGCGCGCGCCGGGGCGCGTGAAGGCCCGCGAGCGCGACCAGAGCGCGTCCGTCGCGATCTCGGTTCCGCGCAGCCAGGCGAGCGCCCACCAGTCGCGGCGGTCGCCGCGCGTGGCGGCCATCGTGTGGGCGGCGGCGAAGGTCAGCCAGATCGGGGCGCAGCGGCGGAACAGCTCGCGCGCGTCGTCGGACGGCCGCTCATGCCCGAGCAGCGCGAGCGTCGCATCGGGTGCAAGAAGCGCGCCCGAGCCGAGCGCCAGGTCGAACCCGATCATCGCGCGGTTGAGGTCGCGCAGGCGCGCGTCGAGGTCTGCCATCGCGGCGGCAGCCTAACCGCGCGGCGGCGCGAAGGCACGGATGCCGCGCTCGAGCCCGCGCGCCGCGCGCTGCTGGTAGGCCGGCGAGTTGAGCAGACGGTCCTCCCGCGGATTTGTCAGGAAGCCGAGCTCGGGCAGCACGACCGGCACGTTCGACCAGTTGAAGCCGGTGATGTCGGAGCGGCGCACGATGCCGAGGTCGCGGCTGCCGAGCGTGCGCACCAGCGCGCGCTGGATCTTCATCGCCGCGACGCGCGACTCCGGCAGGATGTCGCTCGTCCAGCCGCGGTGGAAAGCGGGGTAGAGGGTCGAGGTGCCGTGCCTCGCCGTGCTCGTGCTGCCGTCGGCGTGGATGCGCACGAAGAGCGCGGCGTGCGCGCGGTTGGCGATCCGGGCGCGTGCGATGTTGCCCATGCTCACGCCCGCCTCGCGCGTCCGCGTCATGACCACGCAGTAGCCGTCGGCCCTGAGCAGCTTGCGCAGCCGCAGCGCGATCCGCAGGTTCACGACGCTCTCAGGCGTGTGCGTGACCACGCCACGCGTGCCGCCGCCGTCCTTGATCTTGCGCGCGTGCGAGCCCGGTCCGATCGGCTCGGTGGCGAGGTTCGCGCGCGCGTTGTGCCCGGGGTCGACCACGATCGCTGTGCAGTGCGCGGGCGACGCCGCGTCGCCCCCGGTCGCGAAGGCAACCGAAGCCAGCAATGCGCCGGCGGCTGCGAGTGCCGAGCGCACGCGGACGTCAGGCCAGCCGGGCGCCCCAGCGCGTGGTGATCGACTCGCCCGCCTCCAGGCGGAGCAGCCCATCGCCATTCTGGAACCCGTTCGGCGCGCAGGTCATCGGCTCCACCCCGAGCCCGTGCCGGCGTCGGTCCGGAGCGAGCGTGTCGCCGGTGTAGAGCTCGACGTAGAGGTAGTGCTCGTCGACCCAGAGCTCGGCGTTGTGGCCGTCGGGCGCCGACAATCTCGTGACCGTGCGGCCGTCGGGGTCGCGGTCGAGGTCGGTGAACGCGAAGTCGACGCGCTCGTCGCCGAGCCGCCGCCCCGCGCGGAAGTCGAAGCGGGTGCCCTCCACCGGCTCGAGCCCGGTCGGGAGCTGGCGCTCATTGTCGGTCAACACTCGCGTGCGTGCCGGCAGCTGGACCGTGCAGTCGTCGATCAGCCCGCTGCCGGGTGAGAGATACGGGTGCTGGCCGCAGCCGTAGGGACACGCGCGGTCGCCGACGTTCTCGACCGTCGTCGACACCGTCAGCCCACCGTCGCCCAGCTCGTACGCCACCGCCACGTCGAGCGCGAACGGGTAGCCCATGAGCGGCCGCAGACGCGTCCCCATGACAACGCGTTCGGAGTCGTGCTCGCGCGCCTCCCACGAGCGCCACAGCAGGAAGCCGTGGATGGCGTTGTGCTTCTCGGGCTCGGTCAGCGCGACCTGGTAGTCGGCGCCGTCGAAGCTGTAGCGGCCGTCGCCGAGTCGGTTGGGCCATGGGATCAGCGGGGCGCCGTGCGCGCCGTCGCGCATCATCTCGAGCGGGTATGGGTCGAGTACCGGCCGCTCGCCCACGGCGTACTCGCGCAGTCCGCCGCCGACCTCGACCACGGTCGCCCGCTGGGCGCCGTGCGCGATCTCGTATTGCTGGCCGGAGGGGACCACGGTGCCAGGCAATCTACGCCGCTACCATCCCGGGTGGACCGTGCTAGGCGGGACGTTAGCGGTGTCCTGCACTCGCAATCCGCTCTAGCGAGGCTGAATCCCCACTTTCGGGGCTGCGGCTTTCGGGGTCAGTACGCCGCTCCGAGGCGTCGATCCTCCGGTCCCGCGCGGTGGACGATCGCGAACCAGGTCAGGTCCGGGAGGAAGCAGCCTTAAGCGTCACCGTCCATGCGCCGCGGGGAAGCCGGAGGGGAGTCGAGGAACGGCGGGCACGCTCGAAGCCCGGTCACAACGGTGGGTGCACGGTCCACTCTTTCTAGAGCTCGTCGAGGATCTCGGCGCGGAGCGCCTCGTACTCCGCCGCCGAGATCAGGCCCTGGTCGCGCATCTGCTCGAGGACGCGCAGGCGCTGGGCGGCCGGTACGGCGGGGTGGAGTGCGGCCACGTCGATCGGCTCGGCCATGGCCCGACGCTACGCGCGCGTGCGCGTGGAGTCAGTGTCGGATCGGTCTCAACCACTCCTCCGGGATGAATGGCGGCAGCTCGGCGACGTCGCGCGGGAACAGGCGCCGGGCGAGCTCGGCGGCGGGGCGGCCCTCGACCTCCGGGCGCAGGTCGGCGAACACGCGCAGCACGGCGATCGAGCTGGCGATCTGGAAGTCCGCCGCGTTCGGCTCACCCGGACGGCCGATCGTGCGGTCGCCGATCAGCTCGTCCACGTGGTCGAGCAGCCCGGGCAGGCGCTCGACTCCCGCGCGCGTGTTCTCGTCCGTCGCGCGCGAGACGTGGGCGAACCAGCGCAGCGTGGGGAGCATCGCGGTGCCCGCGACGCCCGGCGCCGGCAGTTTCGCGATGGTGCCGAAGACGTGGCGGCGCATGTCCGGCTTCGTGGCCAGCGCCCAGCGGAAGAAGCGCCGCGGCAGCGGCTGGAGCTCGCGCTCGCCCCATGCCTCGGCCTCCTCGACGGCGGCACGGCGGTCGGCCGGGAACAGCGGCGGGTCGGGCTGCAGATCCTCGAGCGCGCGCGCGATCGCGAGCGAGCCCTGGATCCGGCGGCCGTCGAGCTTCAGGGCCGGCACCTTGCGGCCGCGGAACCCGGCGGCGCGCAGCGCGATCGGCTGCGAGAGCGGCGGAAAGTTGACCATCTCGTACTCGATCCCCTTGTGCTCGAGCATCGCCCGGGCGGCGTGGGAGGGGTGCGAGACGGCGAGGCCGTAGAGCTTCACGGACATAGCGGGAACCTACCGGCGATGCGGCCGGGCGCGCGGCTACGATCACTCGTCCATGCTCTCGCTCTACCGCCGCCACCGCCCGCGCACCTTCGACCAGGTGGTGGGCCAGGAGCACATCGTCCGCACCCTGCGCAACGCGATCGAGCTCGGGAAGGTGCATCACGCCTACCTGTTCGTCGGCTCGCGCGGCACCGGCAAGACGTCGATGGCCAAGCTGCTCGCCTGCGCGATGAACGCCGACGGCGGCCCCAGCGCGAGCTTCGATCCCGAGGCGCCGGCCGCCCGCTCGATCATGACCGGCAACTCGCTCGACGTGGTCGAGATGGACGCCGCGTCGAACAACTCGGTCGACGACATCCGCGAGCTGCGCGAGAACGTGGCGCTCGCGCCGATGACCGGGGCGCGGCGCGTCTACATCCTCGACGAGGCGCACATGCTCTCGCCGTCGGCGTGGAACGCCTTCCTGAAGACGCTCGAGGAGCCGCCTCCGCACGTGGTGTTCGTGCTGGCGACGACCGAGGCGCACAAGGTGCCGGCCACGATCGTCGACCGCTGCCACCGCTTCGACTTCCACCGCCCGTCGCTCGAGCAGATCGCGAGCGTGCTGCGTCGCGTGGCCGCGGAGGAGGGCATCACGGTGCCCGATGCGGCGATCGGGATGATGGCGCGCTC
>JAICRZ010000125.1 GCA_025937135.1 Thermoleophilaceae bacterium | reverse complement strand
GTTGCCGCCCATCTTCCCCAGGCCTACGAAGGCGATCTGCATCAGCCCATCATCTCCTTGATCTTGTCGGTGAGCTGCTCGACCGCCGCGGCCGGATCGCCCTCGAGCCGGACCCGCTCTGCGGGCAGTCCGTGCGAGCGCAGCGTGTTGAGGTCGCCGGTCGCCTGTGCGTTCTTCAACGTGCCGAACGTGTATCCCGCTTCCGGGATCTCGACGTCCTCGTCGCCGTCGTGCACGAGCTGGAGGAAGATGCCCTCGGGCGGCCCGCCCTTGTGGAACTGGCCGGTCGAGTGCAGGAAGCGCGGCCCGTAGCCGAACGTGGTCGTGCTCTTGGTGGCGTCGCGAATCGCGGTGCGCAGGTCGAGGATCGCCTTGTCGAAGCGCTCCGACGGCTGCACGTAGCCCATGATCGCCACGTAGCTCGGCGGCCCCGCCTTGCCCAGCAACTCGCGCAGCGCATCGTCGTCGGCGTCCTGGACGTCTGGCAGCTTGCCGTCCTGGGCGTACTGCTCGAGCACCTTGTTGGTGTTGTCCTTCGCCTCCTGCACGTTCGGCTGGTCGAACGGGTTGATGCCGAGCACCCAGCCCGCCACGGCGGTGGCGAACTCCGCGAAGAACATGATCCGGCCGAGGTCCTCGGCGCCCTCGACGTCGACGGTGATCGTGGGCTGGCCGGCCTTCGACAGCTCGGTCAGCGCCCCCACCGCGAGCGGCTCAGGCGACTCCTTGCGCTGGAGGTGGATGAAGACGCGGTCGGCGCCGTAGTCGTCGATCTCGCTCGAGAGCGGCTCGTCGGCCACCGGCAGCACGCCCTTGCCGTGCTTGCCGGTCGACTCGGCGATCAGCTGCTCGACCCAGAGGCCGAAGCTCGCGATCGGCTCGCCGACCACGAACGTGGCCTTGTCGCGCCCGCGCGTGGCCAGGTAGCCGATCGTCAGGCCGAGCCAGAGCCCGGAGTTGTTGGTCGAGCTGTCATGCGCCTGGCAGGCCTGCTCGGCCACCTCCGCGCGCTCGAGCAGCGCCGCGATGTCCACGCCCATCAGCGCGGCGGGCACGATGCCGAAGTACGACAGCGCCGAGTAGCGCCCGCCGATGTTCGGGTCGTTCAGGAAGACGCGCCGGAAGCCGTTCTGCTCGCCGATCTCCTGAAGCTTCGAGCCCGGATCGGTGATGGCGATGAACTGGCTTCCGTTGCGGTTCGCCTTGTCGAAGAAGTAGCGGAAGTGCGACAGCGTCTCGACGGTCCCGCCCGACTTCGACGACACGATGAACAGCGTGCTGTCGAGCGGCACATTGCGCTCGATCTCGAGCACCGCGCCGGGGTCGGTCGAGTCGAGCACCTGGAGGCGCAGCCCGCCGCCCGTCGAGCCGAAGCTGTTGCGGAATACCTCGGGCGCCAGCGAGCTGCCGCCCATGCCGAGCAGGACGCAGTCGGTGAGCCCGTCGGCCTTGCACTGGGCTGCGAACGCCTTGAGGTCGTCGGCCTCGTCGAGCATCTGGTCGGCGATCGTGAGCCAGCCGAGCCGGTTGCCGATCTCGGGCACACCCGGGCCGCCCCAGAGCGACTCGTCCTTGGCCCAGATCCGGCGCGCGACCTCCTCCTCGGAAGCCCTCTGCGCGAGCGCGCCGATGCCCGGCTCGAGGTCGCCGGGGATCGCGGCCTGGATCCGCGGCGGGCGGCCGGTGATCACGGCCTGGCGGCGGCTCTCGACGCCGTCGAGCAACTTGTCCATCGCCTGCACGAACAGCACGACGCCGTCGCGCAGGAGCTTGGCGGTCACGTCGTCGAGGTCGATGCCGGCGTCGCGCAGCTCGGCCAGCCCGCGCTCGACCTCCTCGGCCGGCACGTCGGCGGTCGCGCCGCTCACCTCGGTCTTCTCCGACGCCGCCAGCAGCGTGGGCATCGGCATGGTGTTCACCGTCTCCGGCGCGATGAGGTTGTCCACGTAGAGCGTGTCCGGGTACATCGGGTTCTTCACGCCCGTCGAGGCCCACAGCGGACGCTGCACCGCGGCGCCCGCGTCGCGGAGCTCGGCGAAGCGCTCGCCCTCGAAGATCTCCTTGAATCGGACGTATGCGGCGCGCGCGTTGAGGATCGCGGCCTTGCCCTGTAGCTCGGTCTTGCCGGCCGCCTCGAGCCGCTTGTCAACCTCGCTGTCCACGCGCGATACGAAGAAGCTCGCGACGGAGCGCACGTCCACCGACTTGCCCTCCCCGCGGCGGCGCTCGAGGCCGCGGATGTACGCCTCTGCCACCTGCGCGTACGACTCGACCGAGAACAGCAGCGTGACGTTCACGTTGATGCCCTCGTAGATCGCCTGCTCGATCGCCGGGACGCCCTCCGCGGTGCCCGGGATCTTGATGAAGACGTTGGGGCGGTCCACGCGCTGCCAGTAGTCGCGCGCCTGCGCGAGCGTGCCGTCGGTGTCGTGCGCCAGGTCGGGCATGACCTCGAGCGAGACGAAGCCGTCGCGGCCGTCGAGCTCGTCGTAGACCGAGCGCAGCACGTCGGCGCCCATCTGCACGTCCTGGATCGCGATCCGCTCGTAGATCTCGCGGCGGCTGAGGCCCTCCTCGGCCATCGCGCGCAGGTCGTCGTCGTAGTCGGGGCTGCCGAGGATCGCCTTCTCGAAGATCGCCGGGTTCGACGTCACCCCGCGCAGCGAATACTCGTCCACGAGCCGCTGGAGCTCGCCGTCCTCGATGAGGCTGCGGCGGATCTGGTCGAGCCAGACCGCGGTCCCGGCCTCCGTGAGAGCGGCAAGCCGCTCGTTGACTCCCGCGCTCACTTCCATCGTCAGCTCCTCGCCCCCACCCTGTCGATCGCTTCACGCGCCAGCTGGGCAGCGTGTTCTGCCGTTATTCCGAAGTGCTCGTAGACCTCCTTCGCGGGACCCGACTCACCGAAGGTCTCCATCCCCAGGAAGATGCCGTCCTCGCCGATCCAGCGATCCCAGCCGAGCCGAGCCGCGGCCTCGACCGCCACACGCGCGCGGCACGCACGCGGGAGGACCTCCTCCTGGTAGGAGCCGTCCTGCTCGGCGAACGTGTCGAGGCACGGCGCCGACACCACGCGCACGGCGACGCCGTCGGACTCGAGCTGGTCGGCGGCCTCGAGGCAGAGGCCCACCTCGGAGCCGGTCCCGATCAGGATCACCTCGGGCTCGCCGTCGCTGTCGCGGTAGACGTAGGCGCCGCGCTCGATCGCGTCGTCGGGCACCTTGTCCGGGTCGAGCGTGGGCACCGACTGGCGCGACAGCGCGAACGCCGTCGGCGCCTCGTCGTTGCGCAACGCGAAGCGCCAGCCCAGCGCGGTCTCGTTCGGGTCCGCCGGGCGCACCACGTTGAGCCGCGGGATCGCCCGCAGCGCAGCGATCTGCTCGACCGACTGGTGCGTCGGGCCGTCCTCGCCGAGGCCGATCGAGTCGTGGGTCCACACGTAGATCACGGGCAGCTTCATGAGAGCTGCGAGGCGGACGGAGCCGCGCATGTAGTCGCTGAAGGTGAGGAAGGTGCCGACGAAGGTGCGGAAGCCGTGGGTGTCCATCCCGTTGGCGATCGCGCCCATGCCGTGCTCGCGCACGCCGAAGCTGATCGTGCGGCCCTCGAACTCACCTGGCGCGATGTGCGGCGCCCCCTCTATGTCGGTGAGGTTGGAGCTCGACAGGTCCGCCGAGCCGCCGACGAGCTGCGGCACCCGCTCCGCCGCCCACTGGATCACCTGGCCGCTCGCGGCGCGCGTGGCCATCGCCTTCGTGTCGGCGGGGAACTTGGGCACGTCGTGGTCCCAGCCGTCGGGCATGCCGCCGTCCATGATCATCTTGAACGTCTTGGCCTTGTCGCCGTGCTCGCGCCCGTAGGCCTCGTACCGCTCATTCCACTCGCCCTGCGCCTCGCGGCCGCGCTCGCAGCACTCGCGGAAGTGCGCGAGCGCCTCGTCGGGGACGTAGAACTGCTTGTCCGGGTCCCAGCCGTATGCCTCCTTGGTCAGGCGGACCTCCTCCTCGCCGAGCGGCGAGCCGTGCGCCTTGAAGCTGTCCTGCTTGTTCGGGCTGCCGAAGCCGATGTGGCTCTTCACGCTGATCAGCGACGGCCGGTCCTCGACCCCCTGCGCCTCGCGCGTGGCCTCCATCAGCGCGTCGAGGTCGTTCGCGTCCTCGACCGTCGCGGTGTGCCAGCCGTACGCCTCGTAGCGCTTCGGCACGTCCTCGCTGAACGACAGCGAGGTGGGCCCGGCGAGCTGGATCGAGTTGTCGTCGTAGTAGACGATCAGCTTGCCCAGGCCAAGGTGCCCGCCGAACGAGCTGGCCTCGGCCGACACGCCCTCCTGGATGTCGCCGTCGGAGGCGATCGCGTAGGTGAAGTGGTCGACGATGTCGTGGCCGGGCTCGTTGAAGCGCGCAGCGAGCATGTGCTCGGCCAGCGCGATCCCGACGGAGTTGGCGAGGCCCTGGCCGAGCGGCCCGGTCGTGATCTCGATGCCCGGCGTGTACTTGCGCTCGGGGTGGCCGGCGGTCGGCGAGCCGACCTGCCGGAAGTTCTTGATGTCGTCGAGCGTGAGCGGATACCCGGTCAGGTAGAGCATCGAGTAGAGGAGCATCGACGCGTGCCCGGCGCTGAGGATGAAGCGGTCGCGGTCGGCCCAGTCGGGGTCCGACGGGTTGTGCTTCATGACGCGCGTGTAGAGCATGTACGCGAGCGGGGCGAGCCCCATCGGCGCGCCGGGATGGCCGGAGTTGGCCTTCTGGACGGCGTCGATCGAGAGCGTGCGGATCGTGTTGATGCAGAGCTCGTCGAGCGTGCGCGTATCCGTAGTCGTGCTCATCCCAGCCTTTCGGTCGCAGTTCCCCCCGCAGTATCCCCGTTCCCGGTTTCCAGCTCATGAAGCGCCAGCAACCCGGCGCCCACGACGCCCGCGTCCGCGCCTGCCTTCGCGAGCGATATGCGGACCCGTTCGACCAGCGCCGGGAGCGCGCGGGCGCGCGCCTCCGCCGCGGCGCGGTCGAGGAAGAGGTGCGACGCGCGCGAGAGGCCGCCGCCCACCACGATGTGCTGCGGCTCGAATGTGTTGATCGCGCCCGCGAGGCCGACGCCGAAGAGCATCCCGAGGCGGTCGAAGAGGCCCAGTGCGTCCGGATCGCCGTCCTCGGCCGCGGCCACCACGTCCTTGCCCTCGATCCTGCCGTTCGCGACCGCCTTCGCGAGCGCCGATCCGGGATTGCGCTCGGCGAGCTCGAGGGCATCGCGTTCGAGTGCCGTGCCGCTGCACATCGTCTCGAGGCAGCCGCGGTTCGGGCAGTTGCCCTGGCACTGAGGGCCGTCGTACTGGATGACCGCGTGGCCGAGCTCGGCGCCTAGGCCGGTGGCGCCGCGGTAGATGTGGCCGTCGATGATCAGCCCGCCGCCGACGCCGGTGCCGAGCGTGTACATCACGAGGTGCGTCGCGGGGCCGCCGTCGACCACCTGCGCCTCCGCCAGCGCCGCGACGTTCGCGTCGTTGTCCACGAACACCGGGATCCCCAGCCGCGTGGCCAGCTCGTCGCCGAGCGCGACGCCCTGGAGCGGGATGTTCATGCTGCCGAGCACGGTGCCGGTGGCGAAGTCGATCTGCGACGGGACGCCCAGCCCGACCGCCTGCGGCTGCGCGCCGGACTGCGCGATCACCTCGCGCGCGGCGGCCTCGATCCCCGCGACGACGGACTCGCTCGAGTCGAGCGGCGTGGTGTGCTGGACGGCGTGGTGCGCCTGGCCCCGCTCCACGAGCGCCGCCGCGACCTTGGTGCCGCCCACGTCGATTCCGATCACGGGTGGCTGGGAGGCGGGGGCCATCGACGACATTCTCTTACCCACGCGCGAAGGACGCATTCCCGCCCCCGCTGTAGACTGCGCGCCGATGGACCGACGCCTCGCCCAGAAGAACCTCAGGACCGGGCTGATCGCCGGCGCGATCTGCTGCTTCATCTTCGCCGCGGCCTTCGTCGCGGCGGCGGTCTACTAGCCGATGGCCGAAGAGCTCGACCAGCCCGAGGGCGCGCTCCCGCAGCCGACCGAGGAGATCCATCTCCCCGATCCGTCGTACCTGCCGCCGGTCATGGCCCTCGGCATCACGCTGATGATCACCGGCATCGTGATCGGCCTCCCGTTCGTGATCGTCGGGGCGATCATCTTCATCATCACGCTCGTGCGCTGGATCCGCCAGACGCGCGAGGAGATGGGCCAGCTCCCGCTGGATCACTGAGGCTCGCGCGGGCGCGCGAGTCGCTCTGGCCCTACGCCGCCGTCGCGCCCTCCGGCACGTCGCACGACGCGCCGTCGCCGGTCCAGCAGCGCACGATGTCGCGCATCGAGAGCACGCCCACGATCTCGCTGCCGTCCACCACCACGAGGTGACGGAAGTTGCCGGCCACCATCGCCTCGGCGGCGCGCTCGAGCGACCAGTCCGGGGCGGCGAAGGTCAGGTGGGCCGAGAGATGCTCGGACACGTGCTCGTCACTCGGGCTCTGACCCGCAGCGACGGCTTCGAGGATGTCGCGCTCGGTGATGATGCCGGGGCCCTGCGCATCGGGATCGACCACGACGGCCGCACCCACGCCGCGCTGCGCCATCTGGCGCGCGGCTTCGCGCAACGTGTGCCCCGGGCCGATCGTCAGGACGACCGAGCTCATCCCCTCGCTTACCTGCATAGTCCCTCCCGTAAGTGCCGATCGGCTCAAGCGTAACCCATGCGCCCGTCCGAACGAACTCTTACCCGATCGCCGTGGCGCAAATCGACTCATCCCAAATGGGCAGTTCCTCGTATCCGACAACATGACGATGAGAATGGGTACCGTCGCGCGCCGCCGGACGCTGTACGAGGAGGCGCTCGACATCATCGAGCGCGAGTACGCCCGGCCGCTCGAACTCGATGACGTGGCGCGCCGGCTGGCCACGTCGCGGCGCCAGCTCCAGCGCGCGTTCGCGGAGATCGGCGCCACGAGCTTCCGCACGCACGTCGCGCGCGTGAGGATGCTGCGGGCGCTCGACCTGCTCAGGGAGGGGCGGCTGCCTGTGCGCGAGGTGGCCAACAGCGTCGGATATCGCCAGCCGGCGCAGTTCGCGAAGACCTTCCGGCGCCACCACGGGGCGCCGCCGTCGAGCTTCCGGACGGCGTCCGGCGGCGCGCTCGCCGACAGGCGAGGTACCGCCGCTTTCTAGCCGCTCGGCAGCCGGGGCGGCGTGCCGCCTCCGCGTGGATTAGGATCCCGCGCCGTGAGGCCTGAGGGAACTCCGCCAGAGGGCGAGCCGGGACACCCGCCCGGCGAGCCGCCGCACCCGATAGCGCGCATGCTCGCGATCGGCGTGGTGGCGTCGATCATCGGCGTCGCTATCGCGCTCGCGATCGACTGGTTCCCGGTCAACGCCGCGAACTCCACCAAGGAGATCGACACCCTCTACGACGTCCTCCTGATCGTCTCGGTGCCGATCTTCGTCCTGGTGATGACGGTGGCGATCTACAGCGTCATCCGCTTCCGCGCAAAGCCCGGCGACATGGGCGACGGCGCGCCGATCCACGGCAACACCCGGCTCGAGGTCGTCTGGGTGATGATCCCGACGATCATCGTGAGCTGCCTGGCCGCCTACGCCTGGATCGTGCTCGACGACGTGGAGGCGAAGAAGCCGAACGAGCTGCACGTGCACGTGATCAGCCAGCAGTTCGCGTGGCACTTCCAGTACCCGCAGTACGGCAACTTCACGGCCGACACGCTCTACCTGCCGAAGGACCGCCCGGTCAAGTTCGACGTCACGACGAAGGACGTCCTGCACTCGTTCTGGGTCCCGTCCTTCCGCCTGAAGACCGACGCGGTGCCGGGCATCACGACCAACATCCGCGTCACGCCGTCGCGGCTCGGGACCTACGACGTGGTCTGCGCGGAGCTGTGCGGCCTCGGCCACTCGACGATGCGCCAATATGCGCACGTCGTGCCCACCACGGGCTTCAACACTTGGGTCAACCAGCAGAAGGGCGCCGCAGGTGGCGCCGGCGGTTCGAGCGCCTCTCGTGGCGCGCCTACAATCCCGGCGTCGGGCTGAGAAGAAGGGGGTAGAGAGTGTCGACTGTCGTTGCGCAGCGCCCGCGGACCGGTACGAGGTCGAAGCTCCTGGCGCCGGGCTGGTACCGCGCGCTGCTCGGAGTCGCGATCGGAACCGCTTTCGGCTTCGGCCTCGACGTCCTGATCAGGGCCCTCTACGGCTGGGACCCGCTGATCGACGGCAACGCGATCACCACCGTCTGCCTGATCTCAACCCCGCTCGGCTTCCTCGTCGGGATCGGCTGCTTCGACTACTGGTTCCGCTGGGCGTCCGGCGCCCCGACCGTCCCCGAGGATCACTCGGGCCACGGCGCGCGCACGTGGAAGGACTACTTCCGGGTCAACACCGACCACAAGGTCATCGGCGTCCAGTACATCTGCACGACGTTCGTCTTCTTCGTGCTCGCGGGCGTGATGGCCATGCTGATGCGAGCCGAACTGGCCGCCCCGGGCCAGCAGTTCGTCGACCCGAACACCTTCAACGGGCTGTTCTCGGTGCACGCCTCGCTGATGATCTTCCTGTTCATCATCCCGGTGTTCGCCGGCATCGCGAACTATGTGCTGCCGCTGATGATCGGCGCGCCCGACATGGCGTTCCCGCGGCTGAACGCGCTGTCCTACTGGATGCTGCCGATGGCCGGCATCATGATGCTCGCCAGCTTCTTCGCCCCAGGCGGCGCCTTCGCCACGGGCTGGACGTCGTACGCGCCGATCTCCACCGAGACGCCGCTCGGCCAGACGTTCTTCAACATCGGCGTGCAGTTCGCCGGCGCGTCCTCGATCGCGACCGCGCTGAACTTCCTGGTCACGATCATCACCATGCGAGCGCCGGGCATGACGTTCTGGCGGATGCCGCTGCTCGTCTGGGCGAACTTCACCACCTCGCTGCTCGTGGTGATCGCCACGCCGTTCATCGCCGGCTCGCAGTTCTTCGTGCTGTTCGACCGAGCGCTCGGCACGCACTTCTTCG
>JAICRZ010000232.1 GCA_025937135.1 Thermoleophilaceae bacterium | reverse complement strand
GTCACCCGCGCGCCGCGCTCGAGCGCAAGCGCGAGGATCCGTGCGACCAGGCGGTCGAAGTCGATCCCTGCCGCCTCGGCGGCCTGTGGGACCAGGCTCGTCTCGGTCAGGCCGGGGATCGCGTTCGCCTCGAGCACGAACAGCTCGCCGCTGGCCTCCTCGAGCATCAGGTCGACGCGGCCGAAGCCCTCGAGGCCGAGCAGGCGATAGGTCGTGAGCGCGATCTCCTGCGCGCGGTCGGTCGTGTCGTCCGGCAGCTCGGCGGGGCAGACGAAGTCGGTGCGGCCGATCTCGTAGCGCGCCTCGAAGTCGTAGAACTGCTCGTCGCGCGGAACCGCCTCGACGACCGGCAGCGCCAGCGGCCCGTCGCTGCCCTCCACGATCGCCACCGCCAGGTCGCGCCCCTCGACGTGGCGCTCGAGCACGACGCGATCGTCGTAGGAGAAGGCGGCCACGAGCGCGCCGGGCACGTCGCGCGCCTCGCGCGCGAACTTCACGCCGAGCGCCGACCCGCCGGTGGCCGGCTTCACGACGATCGGGAACTCGAGCCGCTCCTCGATCGCCGGCAGCGTCTCGGCCGCGCCCAGCCGGTCGAATGCGGTCTCGGTGAACGAGAAGAACGGCGGCGTGGGTATCCCGGCCTCGAGGCACAGGTGCTTGGTGAGGACCTTGTCGACGGTGCGCGTGCACGCGAGCACACCCGAGCCGGTGTAGGGGATGGCGAGGATCTCCAGCAACTCCTGAACCGTCCCGTCCTCGCCGTCACGCCCGTGCATCGCCACGAACGCCACGTCGGGCCGTGCCGCCCGCAGCCGCCCGACGAGATCCGAACCGACATCCACAGCCTCGACCTCATGCCCCAGCCGCTCGAGCGCATCCTCCACCCGCGCGCCCGACCGCAAGGAAACCTGCCGCTCGAGCGAGCTCCCGCCCTTGAGAACCGCGACCCTCACGCCCGCCGAGCGCGCCGCATCGGAAGGACGTCGGCGCCCGGACCCTTCTCCTCCGCGGGCCGCGGGCCGCGGGCCGCGGGCTCGCCGGTGAGGGTGCCATACAACTCGACCTGCTCCGTCACGATCTTCCCGATCCGGCGAATCCCCTCGCGAATGTCGTCCTCGCCGACCGCCGAGAAGTTGAGCCGCATCGAGTTGCCGCCGCGGCCGTCGAGGAACGCGGCGGCGCCGGGCACGAACGCCACGTTGTCGCGCAGCGCCCGGGCGAGCAGGTCGGTGGTGTCGATGAAGTCGGGCAATGTCGCCCACAGGAACAGGCCGCCCTGCGGGCGTGTCCACTCGGCCTGCGGCGGGAAGTGCTCCGCCAGCGCGTCGAGCATCGTGTCGCGCCGCGCCCGGTACGTCTCGGTGACGGACTCGACGTAGTCGCGCCAGCGCGCCTCCTCGAAGTACGAGGTCACCATGAGCTGCGAGAGCGTCGAGGAGCAGAGGTCGGCCGCCTGCTTGCCCATGTTGATCTGGTGCAGCACCGGCGGCGGTGCCAGCACCCAGCCCAGCCGGATACCCGGCGAGAGGATCTTCGAGAAGGTGCCCAGGTACATCACGTAGAGGCCGCCGTCGAGCTCGCGCAGCGTCGGTAGCGGTGTCCCCTCGTAGCGCAGCAGCCCGTACGGATTGTCCTCCAGCACGAGGAGCTCGCGCTCGCGCGCGATCTCGACGAGGCGCCTGCGGCGCGGCAGCGACATCGTCACGCCCGCCGGGTTCTGGAAGGTCGGCACCGTGTAGATGAACTTGGGCGTGCGCCCCTCGCGCTCGAGCCGGTCGAGAGTCTCCTCGAGCAGGTCCACGCGCATGCCCTCGTCGTCCACGTCGATCTGCACGACGTCGGCCTGGAACGACGAGAACGACGGCACGGCGCCGGGATAGGTCGGCGCCTCGGCCACGATCACGTCGCCCGGGTCGATCAGCGCGCGCGTGACGAGGTCGATCACCTGCTGACCGCCGGCGGTGACGATCATGTCGTCGGGGTCGCAGCGGATGTCCTCGGCGGCCATCACCTCCGCGATGCACTCACGCGCGCGGCGCAGGCCCTCGGTCGGGCCGTACTGGAGCGCCTCCGCGGAGGACTCGCGCGCGATGCGCTGCGCGATCGCGGCGAAGGTGTCGGAGGGGAACGCGCTGGTGTCGGGGAGGCCGCCGGCGAGCGAGATCACCTCGGGTCGCGCGATCACGGCCATGAGGTCCCTCATGGCCGAGGACTTCATCCCGCGCGTGCGCGAGGCGAACAGCCCGGCGTAGCGCTCGATGTCCCGCGATGTGGACCGCGCGCCGGCCATGCGCCTCGTTTCGCCGCGCCGCGGGGCACCCCTTCCCCGCCCGAGGTCGTCGTCTATCGTCATGGCGCCCCGTCAGCGTACCGCCCTCCGCGATCGCACTCTTCATGGACATCGGTCAGGGCGCCGGCACCGCCGGCGCCAGCGGCGTAAGGCCGTTCCTGCCGGCGCTGCTCGCCGGTGCGCTCGCGCGCGGCGACTCGGGGATCGATTTCGACGGGACCGACTACTCGTTCCTCGAAAGCACGTGGTTTCTGCTCGTCATCCTGCTGCTGGCGGTCGTCACGTACGCGTTGAACCGCCGGCCGCCGGCCGCCGGCCGCGGGCCGCTGATCGAGCGCGCGACCGCCGTCATCGGGATCGTCCTGGGCGCGCTGCTGTTCGCCGGCTCGCTGGCGGAGGACGGCAAGACCTGGTGGTGGGGGCTGATCGCCGGCGTGCTGTGCGCCGCGCTCGGCTACCTCGCCATCGCGACACTGTTCGGTCGGGCTCGGGCCCGGCTGACCGGCGCAAACGGGACCGAGGGCGCGCAGTCGCTGATCGACTTCTATGCCGAGGCGATCGCGCTCGGGCTCGCGGCGCTGGCGATCTTCGTCGAGCCGGTCGGTTACGCGGCGCTGCTGGTCTTCGCCTTTCTGATCGTCCGCTCGCGGGGCGAGGGCGCGCAGAAGTACGGCGGCCTGCGCATCCTCCGTTGAGCGAGCCGAAGAAGCTCGTCCTCGCGGTCGTCGACGCGCTCAAGCCCGAGATGCTCGAGCGCGCGATCGAGCACGGCCGCGCCCCGGTGATGGCGAAGATCCGCGAGCGCGGGACGTACGTGCGCGACTGCGTGTCGAGCTTCCCGTCGGTGACCCCCGTGGCCGCCGCGAGCATCGCCACCGGACTCGGCCCCGCGGACCACCACATTCCCTCGATGAACTGGTACCACCGCGGCGAGCGCCGCTACGTGGAGTACGGCTCGTCGTTCGAGGCGTCGCGCGCGTTCGGCGTTATCGAATCGCTTATAGACACGGTCTACAACATGAACATGGCGCACCTGAACCGGGACCGCCGCACGGTGTTCGAGGCGCTCATGGACGGCGACGTGCGCACCGCCGGGACGACCTACCTGATGTACCGCGGGCGCAAGCGTCACATGCCCTCGCCCGAGGGGATGTACTCGCGGCTCGCGCGCGCGGGTGGCTTCACGCATGCCGTCTGGGGGCCCGACGAGTTGTTCTACGCGGACCTGTTCGCCTCGCGCAGGACCGACTGCCGCGGCATCCTCGGCATGCCGGGCCAGCGCGACCAGCACACCGCCTGCGTGGGCGCGTACCTCGAGGAGAACGACCTCTACGACTTCATGCTCGCGTCGCTGCCCGACAACGACACCTACTCG
>JAICRZ010000199.1 GCA_025937135.1 Thermoleophilaceae bacterium | reverse complement strand
ATCAACGTGCCGGACACCGTCGGCTACACGATGCCGCACGAGTACGCCGCGATGTTCACGCGTCTGTACGAGCTCGTGCCGGACCTGCGCCGCGCGACGGTCAGCGTGCACTGCCACGACGACCTCGGCATGGCGGTGGCGAATTCACTCGCGGGCGTGACCGCCGGCGCGCGGCAGGTCGAGTGCGCGATCAACGGCATCGGCGAGCGCGCGGGCAACGCATCGCTCGAGGAGATCGTGATGCTGATGCGAACGCGCTCCGCAAGCCTGGGCCTCGACACGACCGTCAACACGCGCGAGATCGCGCGCACCAGTCGCCTCGTCACGCGCCTCACCGGTTACGCCGTGCAGCCGAACAAGGCGATCGTGGGCAAGAACGCTTTCGCGCACGAGTCCGGCATCCACCAGGACGGCGTCCTGAAGGAGCGCCTGACCTACGAGATCATGGACGCGACCACGATCGGCCTCGAGACGAACGCGATCGTGCTCGGCAAGCACTCCGGCCGCCACGCGCTGCGCAAGGCGCTCGCGGAGCTCGGCTACCAGGTCGAGGGCGCCGCGCTCAACACCGCGTTCAAGCGCTTCAAGGATCTGGCTGACAAGAAGAAGAAGGTGACGGCGCTCGACCTCGAGGCGCTCGTGTCCGACGAGATGCGCCAGTCGCCCGACGCCTACCGGCTCGAGTGGTTCAACGTCGAGGCGTCGTCGTCGCGCACGCCGCTCGCCGAGGTGGCGGTCCGGATGCCGGGCGGCCAGCTCTCGGAGGGCAGCTTCACCGGCGACGGACCGGTCGACGCGTTCTTCAACGCCATCAATGCCGCGACCGGCCACGAGGGGCGGCTCAAGGAGTACCACGTGAGCGCGGTGACCGGCGGACACGACGCGCTCGGCGAGACCACCGTGCTGCTCGAGCTGAACGGTGTGATCGCGTCGGGCCAGGGTGTGTCCACGGACATCCTCGAGGCATCCGGCCGCGCCTACCTGCGCGCGCTCTCGAACGCGCTGGCCAACTCGCCGGTGGCCGAGGCCGAGCACCATCTGCGCACGGGCGAGCCGGAGCCCGAGCGCGAGCCCACCCCATAGGGATATCGCCGAGCGCGAGTTCACCTGGCTCGACGGCGAGCGCCTGATCCGCTTCGGGCGCGGGGCGCTCGCCGACGCGCCGGTGCTGCTCGGCGCGCACGGGATCGACGCCTACACGCTGCTCACCACGCAGCGCGCGCTCGCGCAGGCGCCGGCGGTCGCGCAGGGCGCGGAGGCGGTCGTCTACGTGCCGGCGGGCCGCGTCGACGAGATATCGGCGCGCCTCCTGCCGCAGGCCGGCGCCCGAGCGCTCGTCGCCCTCGGCGGCGGGCGCGTGGTGGACACCGCCAAGGCGATCGCCGGCGCGACCGGCGCGGCCTGTGCGGCGGTGCCGACCACGCTGTCGGGCGCCGAGATGACGCGCTTCCACCGCGTGCCCGCGGGCGCCGAGAACGCGCGCCTCGTCCGGCCGTCGCTGGTCGTCGCCGACCCGGCGCTGATGGCGTCGCAGGGGCCCCAGGAGCTCGCGGCGAGCGCGCTCAACGCGCTGGCGCACGCAATCGAGGCGCTCTACACGCCGCTCGCGAACCCGGTCGCCTCGATGGCGGCGCTGCGCGCGGCACATCTGATCGCGGGTGGCCTGGCCCCGGACGACCCGCGGCGCGACGACCTCGCCCTCGGCGCGCTGCTCGCGGGCTACGCGAGCGGCCAGACCGGCTACGCGTTCCACCACGTCCTCTGCCAGACCACCGTCCGCCTTGCGGGCACGCCGCACGCGCAGACGAACGCGGTCGTGCTGCCGCACAGCGTCCGCCTGGTCGCGCCGCGTGCACCGCGCGAGATCGGGCGGCTGGCGAAGACGCTCGGCGCGGGCGACGCGGCAGCGGCCGTGGCGAGCCTCACGGCGAGGACCGGCGTCACGAAGCTGCGCGACCTCGGCATGCGTCCGGACCAGATCGACCCGATCGTCGAGGCGGCCGCCCCGCGCGCGGAGGTCCGCAACACGCCGAGCCCGCCGGGACCGGCCGAGCTGCGCGGCCTGCTCGAAGCGGCCCTCGGCTAGTCTGCGCCGCCGTGAAACGAGCGCTCGCAGCCATCGTCGTGCTCTCGATCGCCGGCTGCGGCGGCCCGAGCGACAAGGAGCAGATCGAGACGACGGTGCGCGACTACTTCACCGCGTTCGCGAGCTCCGACTTCAGCAAGGCGTGCGACGAGCTGGCGGCGCCGACACGTGAAGAGCTGGTCAAGGCGGCGCGGACGAAGGACTGTCCGGCGGCGCTCCAGCGGGGCGCTCAGCGTGCCGAGGTCAAGCGCTTCCAGTCGCGGCTGAAGGACGCCGAGGTGGTGTCGGTGCAGGTGAAGGACAAGACCGCCGTGGCGAAGGTCCGCGCGCTGGGCAGCGCGACCTCGCTGCCGCTCACGAAGGAAGGCGACTCGTGGAAGGTCCAGGGCCAGGCCGGTGAAGAGGGGGACTAGCGCCCTCCTCGCTCTCGCCATCGCGCTGGCCGGCTGCGGGGGCGGTGGCAGCAAGGGCTCGGACCAGCAGCAGGTGACCACGGCGGTGACCGATTTCGCCCACGCCTTCGGCGACGGCGACGGCAAGACAGCCTGTTCGCTGCTCACGCCGGGCGCGCGCGACGCGTTCGTCGCGCGCATCGCCTCGCTCGTGGGGACGCGCGACTGCGCGGCGGCGATCGGCAAGCTTCCCGCGGTGGCGGGCGTCAACGTAACGGGGCCCTTCAGGACGGCGAAGGTCGACGCCGTGACGGTCAAGGGCGACACCGCGACCGCCCGCCTGACGGCCGCCGGCCACTCGGCGCAGGTGAGCCTTCAGAAGCGCGACGGCGACTGGCTGCTCACCGGCGTGCCCGGCGCTAGCCCGTAGCCGCGTGCACGGCCGCGCTCGTCGCGGCCGCCAGCACCACCACGACGACGAAGGGAGCCCGCCGCCACACGGCCACCGCCGCGACGGCGACGCCGGCCACGCGCGAGTCGATCACGTAGTGGCGGCCGTCGGTGATCGTCTGAACGAGGATCAGCGCCCCGAACAGCGGCACCGCGACCAGTCCGAGCAGGCCGTTCCAGCGCGGCGACAGCGTCCGGTCGCCGAGCAGCAGCGGCCCGGCCGCCTTCATGGCGTACGCGCACAGCGCGAGGATCACCAGCGCCGGCCAGGTCACGGCCGCGCCACCAGCACCCCGAGCGCCGCCGCCAGGATCGGCACGCCCACCGGCGTGATCGGCACGAGCGCGGCCGCGATCAGCGCGCCTGCCACGGCCGCCTGCGGCGCGCCGGGCCGGCGCAGCTGCGGCGCCAGCAGGGCGAGGAACGCCGCCGGGAACATCGCGTCGAGCCCGAACGTGGCCGGGTTGCCGATCGCATTGCCGGCGAGCGCGCCCACCAGCGTGCCGGCGTTCCAGAACGCGTAGACGCAGGCGCCCGTGAGGAGCAGGGCCCGGCGAGCGGGCTCGGGCTCGTCCTGCGCCCGCGCCATCGCCACCGACTCGTCGATCACGATCTGCGCGCCCAGCAGCCGCTGCCCCAGCGACCCGCGCAGGAGCGGCGCCATCGCGAAGCCGTAGGCCGTGTTGCGAGCCGCGAGCAGCAGCCCGCTTCCGAGCGCCGTGCTCAGCGCGCCGCCGGACGCGATCGTCGCGATCACAGAGAACTGCGTGGCGCCCGTGAAGACGAGCAGCGACATGGCCAGCGTCTGGAGCAGCGACAACCCGGCCGCGTCGGAGAGCACGCCGAACGAGATCCCATAGGCGCCGGTCGCTATGCCGATGGCGAGGGCGTTGCGGCGGATTGAGGAAATGGAGGCGACTGTCGACATACAAACGTACGTGATAACGTACAGCAAGAGCTCATGGCAACGGTGGTAGCCGATCACACCCACGTAGGCCCGCGCGTGCGCGCCCTCCGCGACGCGATGGGGCTGTCCCTGCGCGACCTCGCCCAGCGCACGGGTGTATCGGCGCCGATGCTCTCGCAGGTCGAGCGCGGCGAGACCAGCCCGACGCTGGCGGTGGCCACCCGCATCGCCGCCGGCCTCGAGCTCACGCTGTCGCAGCTCCTGCGCCTCGACGAGGCCGACGGCGTGACCGTCGTGCCGCGCAGCGAGCGCCGGGGCGGCGGCGCCAGGCGCAGCGGCCACACCTACGAGATCGTCACGCCGCCGCTGCCCGGCCAGCGCGCCGAGGTCTCAGAGCACGTGCTCGCCGCGGGCGCCTCCACCGGCGGCCCCGGCGATCCGCCGATGCACGAGGCCGGCAGCCGCGAGACGGCGGTCGTCACCCACGGGAGCGTCCGGCTGGTCGTGGGCGAGGCGAACTACGACCTGGACGAGGGCGACTCCGTCACCTTCGACGCCGACCTCCCGCACCACTTCGAGAATCCGATGAACGGCGAGGCGCGCTTCCTGAGCGTCGTCTCGGCCGGACTGAGAAGGAGCTAGCACCCGCCTATGGCAAACAAGACTCTGTTCGACAAGATCTGGGACGCCCACGAGGTGGCCCCGGGCCTGATCTACATCGACCTCCACATGGTCCACGAGGTCACCTCGCCGCAGGCGTTCGACGGCCTCCGCCTCGCCGGTCGCAAGGTCCGCCGCCCCGACCGCACGCTCGCGACGGCCGACCACAACGTGCCCACCGACGGCGCGACGACGCTGATGCAGATCCGCGACCAGCTCTCGCGCGTCCAGGTCGAGACGCTCGAGCGCAACTGCGAGGAGTTCGGCGTGCCGGTCTACTCGATCGGCTCGGAGCACCAGGGAATCGTGCACGTGATCGGGCCCGAGCTCGGCGTCACCCAGCCGGGGATGACGGTGGTCTGCGGCGACTCTCACACCGCCACCCACGGCGCGTTCGGCGCGCTCGCCTTCGGCATCGGCACGAGCGAGGTCGAGCACGTGCTGGCCACGCAGACGCTTCCGCAGGGCAAGCCGAAGTCGATGCGCATCCTCTACGGCGGCGAGCTCGGCTACGGCGT
>JAICRZ010000172.1 GCA_025937135.1 Thermoleophilaceae bacterium | reverse complement strand
GCGCTCGTGGTGATGGGCGACAAGCTCGGCCTCTACCACGCGCTGGCCGGGTCGGGCGGGATGACGTCCCTCGAGCTCGCGCGCCGCACCGGCGTGAGCGAGCGCTACGTGCGTGAGTGGCTGAACGCACAGGCCGCCGGCGGCTATGTCGAGTACGACCCGGATCGCGCGACCTACACGCTGCCGCCGGAGCAGGCGATGGCGATGACCGACGAGCAGAGCCCCGCCTACCTGCCCGGGTTCTTCCAGATCGCGCTCGGCGCGGTGCTGGACTCGCCGCGCATCACCGAATCGGCGCGCTCGGGCGACGGCGTCGGCTGGCACGAGCACAACCACGACGTCTTCGACGGCTGCGAGCGCTTCTTCCGGCCCGGCTACAACGCGAACCTCGTCGACGCGTGGCTGCCCGCGCTGGACGGCGTCGTCGAGAAGCTCGAGGCCGGCGCGAGCGTCGCGGACATCGGCTGCGGGCACGGCTCGTCGACGATCCTGATGGCGCAGGCGTTCCCGAACTCGACGTTCGTCGGTTCGGATTACCACGCCGGCGCGATCGAGACGGCGCGCGCCCGAGCCGAGGACGCGGGCGTGGCGGAGCGCGTGCGCTTCGAGGTCACGGCACCGGATGAGCAGCCGCGCGGGCCGTACGACCTCGTCACGATGTTCGACTGCCTGCACGACATGGGCGACCCGGTCGGCGCGGCGCGCCAGGTGCGGGGCTCCCTGAAGCCCGACGGCACGTGGATGATCGTGGAGCCGATGGCCGGCGATCGGATCGAGGACAACCTCAACCCGGTCGGCCGCGCGTACTACGGGTTCTCGACGTTCCTCTGCACGCCGGCGTCCCTCTCGCAGGACGTCGGACTTGCGCTCGGGGCGCAGGCAGGCGAGGCTCGTATCGGCGACGTGGTCGCCGGCGGCGGGCTCACCCGCTTCCGCCGCGTCGCCGAGACGCCGTTCAACCTGGTGTTCGAAGCACGTCCGTGAACATTGCGATCGACCACGTGGGACGCACCGACACGGAGACCCCGGCGCGGCTCCCCGACGCCCAGGGCATCGTGGAGCGCTCCGGCGTCCGCGTGCACTGGGAGGCGTACGGGGCGGACGGACGCCCGGCGATCCTGCTGCTGCCCTCGTGGTCGATCGTGCACTCGCGGCAGTGGAAGGGCCAGATCCCGTATCTGGCCCGCCACTTCCGCGTGATCACGTTCGACGGCCGCGGGAACGGGTTCTCGGACCGCCCCCGCGACGCAGCGGCGTACGCGCCCGCCGAGTTCCTGGCCGACGCCCTCGCCGTGCTCGACGCGGCCGGTGCCGAGAAGGCGGTGGTCGCCGGGCTCTCGATGGGCGGCCACTGGGCGCTGATGCTCGCCGCCGACCACCCGGAGCGGGTGCACGGGGCCTTCGCGGCCAGCCCGTCGATCCCGATGCTCGCCCCGCCGGCGAAGCTTCCCCCTCCTGCCCGCGCGGGGCATGACCACTGGCGTGCCGACTACGCGGACTTCCTGGACTTCTTCTTCACCGCGATGTTCGTCGAGCCGCATTCGACGAAGCACCGTGAGGACGGCATCGCCTGGGGGCTCGACACCGATCCGGAGACGCTGATCGCCACCAGCGAGGGCGGCTGGCTCGGACTGGGCGACGCCGAGGAGGTGGCCGCTCAGCTGCGCCGGGTCCGCCGTCCGGTGACAGTCATCCATGGCACCGACGACCTGATCTCACCGCACGTCGTCGGGCAGCGCGCGGCGGAGCTCTGCGGCGCCGAGTTCATCTCGCTCGAGGGCACCGGACACGGGCCGACGATGCGCGAGCCGGTCCTGGTGAATCGTCTGCTCCGCGAGTTCACCGACCGCGTGGCGGGCGCCCCGCCGGCGCGCCGGGAGCGGACCTGGAAACGCGCCGCTCTTCGCCCCGAGCGCGCCCTGTTCGTCTCGTCGCCGATCGGCCTCGGACATGCCTGGCGCGACGTGCGGATCGCCGACGCGCTGCGCCGGCAACGGCCCGGGCTCGAGATCGAGTGGCTTGCCCAGGAGCCGGTGACCACGGTTCTGCGCGAGCGCGGCGAGACGATCCACCCGGCCAGCACCGAGATGGCGTCCGAGTCCGACCACATCGACCGCGAGGCGGGCGAGCACGACCTGCACGCGTTCCAGGCCCTGCGCCGCATGGACGAGATCTTCTGCGCGAACTTCGGCGTCTTCCACGACATCGTGCAGGAGGAGGCCTACGACCTCTGGATCGCCGACGAGGGCTGGGAGATCGACCACTTCCTGCACGAGAACCCGGAGCTCAAGCGCGCGCCCTACGCGTGGCTGACGGACTTCGTCGGCTACCTGCCGATGGGTGACCACGAGGTCGCCGTCACGGCGGACTACAACGCGGAGATGATCGAGCACGTCGAGCGGTTCGCGAGCGTGCGCGACGTCTCGATCTTCATCGGCGAGCGCGAGGACATCGTGCCGGGGACGTTCGGCCCGGGGCTGCCGGAGATCCGCGAATGGACAGACAGGCACTACCGCTACGCCGGCTATGTCGCGCCCACGGTCGAGCCCGGCACTCGCCATGACGGCAGTCCGCTGTGCATCGTGTCGGTCGGCGGCTCGGGCGTCGGCGACTCGCTTCTGCGACGCGTGGTCGACGCGCTCCCGCTCGCGCGCGACCGTGTGCCGGGACTGCGCATGCTCGCGGTCACCGGCCCACGCATCGACGCCTCGTCGCTGCCGCGGCTCGACGGGCTCGAGGTGCGCGGCTACGTGCACGAGCTCTGGCACGAATTCGCGGCATGCGACTTCGCGCTCGTGCAGGGCGGCCTGTCGACCACCATGGAGCTGGTGGCGGCCGGGACGCCGTTCGTCTCGTTCCCGCTCGCAAGTCACTTCGAACAGCGCCACCACGTGCGCCACCGCCTCGACCGCTATGGCGCACGCGACTGGCTCGAATATGACGACGCCTCGCCGGAGCGGATCGCCGACGCGATCGCAGCGGGCGTGCGCTCGAAGCCGTCCTACCGGCCGATCGAGCCGGGCGCCGCTGAGCGCGCGGCGGCGCTGATCGCGGAGCTGATGTAGGGGCCTCGACGCGCCGACGCCTAGCCGGCCTCCGGCGCCCAGCCCAGCTCCTCGCGCGTGCGCTTCGGCAGCGCGCTCACCACGAGGTCGTAGGAGTCCTCGATCAGGTCGCACACCAGCCCGTCGGCGAGGCTGCCGTCGAGCGTGATCGTGTTCCAGTGGCGCTTGTTCAGGTGGTAGCCCGGCCGGATCGCGTCGTAGCTGTTGCGGAACTCGACGGCCAGCTCCGGCTCGCACTTGACGCTCACCTCGAGCGGCTCGCGGCGGAGCCTGCTCAGCGCGAACATCTTGCCGCCGACCTTGAAGACCGACGTCTCGGATCCGAACGGGAAGTCCTCGATGGCGCCCGCGCGGTCGAGACAGCAGCGCTGTAGCTCCCGGGCGTCCACGACGCCGCGGTCCCTAGCCCAGCCGGTTCTCCAGCCCCAGCGGACCGGACTGCGGCGCCTCCTGGAGCGGCGCCTCCGGCTCGTCCTCGGGCTGCTCGACGCCGAGCAGCCCGGCGAGCTCGCCGGACTCGTACATCTCGAGCATGATGTCGCAGCCGCCGACCAGCTTGCCGTTCACGAAGAGCTGGGGGATCGTCGGCCAGTTCGAGATCGCCGACAGCTCCTCGCGGATGCGCGGGTCGGGCAGGATGTCGAGCGCCGCGTACTTCACGCCGAGCGCGTTCAGCGCGGCGGACGACCGCATCGAGAAGCCGCAGGCGGGCTGGTCCGGCGTGCCCTTCATGAAGAGCATGACCGGGTTCTCGTCGATCGCCTGCTGAAGAAACGTCTTGATCTCGTCGTTGGTCATGCCGTGTCCCCTGGGGTCGAAGTCTTTAGGGAGAGCGCGTGGATCGGGCCGCCGATCTCGGCACCGAAGATCCCGTACACGAGCTGATGCTGCTCGATGCGAGAGAGCCCGTCGAAGCGCTCGGAGACGATCTCCGCGCGGAAGTGGTCGCCGCCGCCTGTCAAGTCTTCGACCGCCGCTGTCGATCCAGGTAGAGCCTGCTCGATGCGTGCCTTGAGGTCCTCTGCGCTGGGCATTGCTATAGAAAAGATAGCGGCCTGCGAAGCAGCTAGAATCGAGAATCGAGATGGTCACCCTCACCGAAATCGCCACCAAGAAGGTCACCGAGTTCCTCTCGACGGAGGAGCACGCGGAGGCCGGCCTGCGCGTTGCCGTCAAGGGCGGCGGCTGCTCGGGCTTCCAGTACCAGCTCGCGCTCGACGAGACGAAGGACGGCGATCAGGTCTTCGTGCACGAGGGCATCCGGATCCTGGTGGACGAGCAGAGCCTGCGCTACGTCGACGGCTCGGTCGTCGACTACACGGAGAGTCTGATGGGCGCCGGCTTCCAGGTGAACAACCCGAACGTCGTGGCGGCGTGCGGGTGCGGCTCCTCCTTCCGCGTGGCGGACGAGGATCCGTCGTGCGGCGTGGCTGTCTAGCCAGGCGCGTTGTCCAGCGACTCCCACAGGTAGAGCGAGGCGAGCGAGCGGTACGGGCGCCAGCGCTCGCCGAGCGCCTCGAGCTCGGCCGCGCTCGGCAGCGCCTCGAGCCCGTACAGGCGCTCGACCGCCCGGCGCACGCCCAGGTCGCCGACCGGCAGCACGTCGGGGCGGCCGAGGTGGAAGATCAGGAACATGTCCACCGACCACTGGCCGAGGCCCTTCACCGCGATCAGCTCGCGCGCGACCTCCTCGTCGCCCAGCTCGTCGAGGCGGTCGAGCTCGAGCTCGCCCGAGATGATGTGCTCCGCGAGCGACCGGATGTAGCCCGCCTTCGCGCGTGAGAAGCCGACGCCGCGCAACGTGTCGGCGTCCACCTCGAGCAACTCTTCGGGCGTCGGCGTCCTGCCGCCGAACAGATCGGTGAACCGGTTGTAGATCGTGCGCGCCGCCGCCACGGACAGCTGCTGGCCCACGATCGCACGCAGCAGCGCGCCGTAGGCGTCCTGCGGCCGGCCGCGCACGCGCGCCTCGAGGTCGAGCGGCCCGCGCTCGTCGATCACGCGCGCGAGTGTGTCGTCGGAGGCGCGCAGATGCTCGAGGCCCTCGTCGCCGACGAGCTCGCGGAGGCTCACGCGGCGCGGCGGGCCGGGCGCCCGCGAAGCCACTCGGCCTCCTCCTCGCCGAGCGGCGTGGTGGGCGGCTCGTCGTAGAGCCACTCGTGCATGATCCGGTGCCAGTTGGCCGTGGCGCCGAGTTGCGCGAGCACGCCGAGCGTGAGCCCCTCCATCCGGCGCGCGAACAGGGCGTCGGCGGGGATCGTGCCCTCACGCATCTGGTCCCAGTAGTCCGAGCGCGGGTCACCGGCCTGGAGCATGAGCTCGGACACGTACTGGCGGCTCAGCTGGAACTCCTCGTCCTCGGCGTACCAGCCCTGGAGCAGCTGGATGTGGGCGAGCAGGCGCTTGGCCTCGATGTTCTTGTGCTCACGGGTGTAGAAGCCAAGGTCGGCAAGTCGCTCGTAGAGGGCCTCGGCATCGCCCTCCAGTCCGGCTCGTATAACGCCCATCTCCGCCTCGACGTGAGACATCGGGACCTTCTTCGTCAATCCGAAGTCGAGGAACGCGACCCGGCCGTCGGGCAGCAACAGGTAGTTGCCCGGGTGCGGGTCGCCCGAGAAATGGCCGTTGCGGTAGAACGATCCGAAGAAGAAGCGGAAGACGATCTCGCCGAAGCGGTCGCGCTCCGGCTGCGGCAGCTTCTTGACCGACTCGAAGCCCGCGCCGTCCACCCACTCGGTCACCAGGACGCGCTCGCGCGACATGTCCGTGACCACGTCCGGAACCACGATGAACGGATGGCCGCGCCAGGCGCGCGCGATCGCGCGGTGGGCCTGCGCCTCGTGCTCGTAGTCGAGCTCCTCGGTGATCCGCTCGCGGATCTCGCCGCCCACGCTCTTCGTGTCGAGCCCGGGCGCCATCCGCTTTGCGGCGCGCAGCAGCAGGCCGAGGTTCTGGAGGTCGGCGCGCACCGCGGTGGCCACGCCGGGGTACTGGACCTTCACGGCCACGCGCCTGCCGTCATGCAGTTCGGCGCGGTAGACCTGCCCGATCGAGGCTGCCGCGAGCGGCTGCTCCTCGAAGTCGGCGAAGGCGTCGCCGAGCTTCGCCTCGAGATCCTGCTCGATCACCCTGCGCATGTCCTTGAAGGGGACCTTCGGCGCCGAGTCGCGCAGCTCCGCGAGCTTCTCCTGGAAGCGGTCGCTCACCTCCGGCGGCATCCCGGCCATGTCGATGAACGACGCCACCTGGCCG
>JAICRZ010000203.1 GCA_025937135.1 Thermoleophilaceae bacterium | reverse complement strand
GTGCTCGGCAGGACCACGTTGGCGCGGATCCCGTCGTCGCGGTACTCGACGGCGAGTGACTGGACGAACGCGATCACGCCCGCCTTCGCCGTGATGTAGCCCGCGGCGCCCTTGAATGGGCGCAGCGCGGCGCGCGCCGCCACACCCACGTACGCGCCGCCGCCGCCCTCGATCAGCTTCGGCATCGCCGCGCGCGCGAGGAGAAAGCCCGGGCGCAGGTTCAGGCGGAGCATCCGCTCGTAGTCGTCCGGTTCGGTCTCGTGCACGCGTCCGCCCTGGCTGAAGCCGCCGACCAGGTTCACCACCGCGAGCAGGTCGCCGGCGCGATCGACCGCGTCCTGCACCTGCGCGGCGTCCAGCAGGTCGGCCTGAACGAGCTGCACGCGATCGCCGAGCGACTGCTCGATCCGGTCGCGCTCGCGCTCGCTGCGCCAGGTGGCCGTGACCGCGTAGTCGTGCTCGACGAGGTCGTCGAGAACCGCGCCGCCGAGGGCGCCGGTTCCCCCTGCAACAAGCACGGATCGAGCCACGCCTCGGACCTTACAGAGCGCATACCTGTCCGACCCATCCCCTAAATATTCCCTGCATATGGACGTGGTCAGCCAACCCCTCTTCGACGGTGTCGACAGCGTGGCCCCCGCGAAAGCGTTCGTCCGCGACCTCGTCGACGGGCAGCAGATCGAGTCGCCGTTCCTCGTGCGCGACCGCACGCGACGCGAGAAGCGCAACGGCGAGCCGTTCCTGAAGCTCCAGCTCGGTGACGTCACCGGGATGGTCGAAGCAGTGATGTGGGACGGCGTCGACGACGCGATGGACGCGTGTGCGCCGGGGACGGTCGTGGTCGTTGCGGGCCGCTACGAGGTGCGCGACCGTTACGGCGCGTGCATCACCGTCCGGTCGATGCGCGAGGCCGCGCCCGGCAGCTTCGACCCGGCCGACCTCCACGACGCGCCGCCCGTGCCGTTCGACCGGATGGTGGAGGACCTGCGCGCGCTCGTCGACACGATCCAGGATCGGGACCTGCGCGCGCTGCTGGACCGGCTCGTGTCCGAGGACTGCGCGCTGTGGGAGCGCTGGTCGCAATGGCCGGCGGCGAAGACCTATCACCAGGCCTATCGCCACGGCCTGCTCGAGCACTGCCTGTCGGTGGCGCAGGGCGTCAGCGCCATCTCGGCCACGTTCCCCGGCATCGACCGCGACCTCGCGGTCACCGGCGCGCTGCTGCACGACATCGGCAAGGTCGAGGCGTACGAGATGAACGGCGGGGCGATCGAGCTCAGCGACGCCGGCAAGCTGCTCGGCGAGATCCCGCTCGGCTACTACCTCGTGCGCCGCGAGATCGAGGAGATGCCCGGCTTCGCCCCCGACACCGCGCAGGGGCTGCTGCACATCATCCTGGCCCACCACGGCCAGCTCGAGCACGGCTCCCCCGTCACGCCGTGCACGCGCGAGGCCACGCTGGTCCACTTCGTCGACAACCTCGGCGGGCGGCTCGGCAGCTTCGACCGGCTCGAGAAGTCGCTCTCGGACGGCGAGCAGTGGTCGCGCTTCGACCGCGCACTGTCCGGCTCGGCGTACTTCGGGCAGCGTACTGCTGCGCGCGAAGCGGCTTAAGCGGGCACCAGGATCTGTCCGAGGGCTCCGCTTTTGAAGCGTTGTACGTCGACGACGTCGAGCTTCAGGTGCTCTCCCAGCTCGGCGAATGGGCTGCGGCCCGCGCCGATCGCAATCGGGACCGTGGTCAGCTGATACTCGTCGACAAGACCCAGGCGGGTCAGCGACTTGGCTAAGTCGGGGCCGCCGTGGACCAACACCGTCCCTTCGTCGCCACGAGCCTTGAGTTCTGCGATCGCTGCACCCAGATCCCCGCTGAAGATCTCGGCCGGTCCCCATTCCGCCTTGTCCAGGGTGCGTGAGAAGACAGCCTTGGGCTTCTCGTTCATCGAGGTTGCGATCGGCCCCTCGGACGCGGCCCAGTGCGGCCCCATGATCTCGTAGCTGCGGCGCCCCATCGCGTGAACGCCGGCCGCGTCGAGGGCGCGGCGGGTCCATTCGCCCGAGTCGTCGCCGAACCATTCGAACATCCATTCGTGAGTCCCGTCGGGGCTGGTGGCGAAACCGTCGAGGGACATCACCATCTTGAGAACTACTTTTCGATCGGTCATATCGGTAGAGACCCGCCGGCTCGCACGGATTCATCGCCCATCGGTGGCTAGGCCGCCGCGTTGCGCAGCTCCGGGAAGCTCACGCCGGTGAGCTCCTCCGACAGCTCCCACAGCCGCCGCGCGCTGGCCTCGTCGCTCGCGGCAGAGCTGCGGCCGACCAGCGTCGGGTGGCCGCGCTGCTGCCGAAGCCCATCGGGGCCGACGAAGGCACCGCCAGGGATGTCCTGGGTTGCCGCGTAGACGGTCGGCAGCGCGCCCATCTCGTCGCTCTGGGCGAGCACGCGATTGCCGATCGCCATGACCGCGTTCTGCAGTCGGCTGCCGGTGTGCGACTGGAGGTTCGTGCTCGCGTAGCCGGGATGCGCCGCGACCGCGCGCACGTCGGAGCCCGCCGCACTGAGCCGCCGCTGCAGCTCGACCGTGAACAGCAGGTTGCAGAGCTTCGACTGCCCGTACGCGCGCCAGCGGGAGTAGCGGCGTTTTTGCCAGTTGAGGTCGTCGAGGTCGAGCCCGCCGAGCCCGTGGGCGAGCGATGACAGCGTTACGACGCGGTCGCTGATCCTCGGCAGCAGCAGATTCGTGAGCGCGAAGTGGCCGAGATGGTTGGTGCCGACCTGCATCTCGAAGCCGTCCTGCGTGCGCGACTCGGGGACCGCCATCACGCCGGCGTTGTTCACGAGCACGTCGATGTCGTCGTCCCACGCGGACGCGAAGTCGCGGACCGAGCTCAGATCGGCGAGGTCGAGCGGGCGCACGTCGGTGGCGCCTTCGATCGACTCGGCGGCGCGCTCGCCCTTGGCGGTGTCGCGCACCGCGAGCACGACGCGCGCGCCGGCGCCGGCGAGGTAGCGCGCGGCCACCAGGCCGATCCCGCTGTTGGAGCCGGTCACCACGAATGTGAGGCCGGCGAGGTCGGGCAAGTCGCTTGAGGTCCAGCGTGAGGGCGGCATGCGCCGCACCCTAATCCCGCGTTCATGGACGCGGCGTAACCTGGATCGTCGTGCGGTTCATCCGGCAGACCTCCGCGAGGCGGCTGGCACTCCTGTGCGCGGCACTCGTCGTGCTCGTCGCCGGCGGGACCGCGCTCGCGCTGGCCGCGACCTCGGGTGGCCCGGTGCCGCCGCCGAAGCCGCTCGCCAACGCGGTCCACGACGCGATCACCGCTCCGGCGCAGCCGGGCGTGACCGCGCGTGTGAGCTTCAAGAACGGGCTGCTGAGCGGCGTGGACCTGCGCGGCTCGAACCCGCTCCTGGCCGGCGGCGACGGGCGGCTGTGGGCCACGAACGACGGCCACTTCCGGCTCGAGCTCCAGTCGAGCGGCGGTGGCGGGGACGCGCAGATCGTCTCGGACGGCAAGAGCTGGTGGATCTACGACGGCAGCTCGCACACCGTCTACCGCGGCAGCGTCCCGCAGGACCAGCACTCCTCAAAGCACCACGACCCCGCGCCGAGTGTCGCCGCTATTCAGCGCGAGCTCGACAAGCTCATGCAGCACGCGTCGGTCTCCGGCCCGCGCCCCGGCAACACCGCGGGCGAGCCGTCCTACACCGTCCGCACCTCGCCGAAGCGGAACGGCGGCCTGCTCGGCGCGCTCGCACTGGCGTGGGACGCGAACAACGGGGCGCCTCTGCGCGCAGCCGTGTACGCGCGCGGGTCCTCGAGCCCGGTGCTGGAGCTGAAGGCCACCGACATCTCCTTCGGCCCCGTCGACCCGTCGGTGTTCGACGTGAGCCCGCCCACCGGCGCCAGGCCGCAGAACGTCGCGCCGCCGCAATCGCACGAGCGCGCTCGACAGAAGCTCAGCCTTCGCGTGACCGCCCCGCGCACGCTCGCCGGAAGGCAGCGCTCCGGCGTGAAGCCGCTCGGCAACGGCGACGGCGCGCTCGTGACCTACGGCCACGGCCTGAGCTCCATCGCGGTCGTTCAGAAGACCGTGAAGCCGGGCGCCAAGGACGGCAGCCCGCTCGGGCGCACGCAGCTTCCGACCGTCTCGATCGGCGGCACCTCCGCCCAGGAGCTCACGACCCCGCTCGGCACCCTGCTCCGCTTCCAGCGCGGCAAGGTCATGTACCTGGTGGCGGGCTCCGCGCCGCGCGCGGCCGTCGAGGCCGCGGCCCGCGGGCTGTAGCCGCATGGGCGACGCCGCCGTCGAGGTGCGCGGCCTCGTCAAGCGCTACGGCGACCTCGTGGCGGTCGACAACGTCAACCTCACGATCGACGAGGGCGACGTCTACGGCTATCTCGGCCCGAATGGGGCGGGCAAGACCACGTCGTTGCGGATGATGCTCGGCCTGATCCGGCCGACCGCGGGCAGCGTGCGGCTGTTCGGCCGCGACCCGCAGGCGAGCGTGAGGGCGCTGGCGGGAGTGGCGGGCTTCGTCGAGGCGCCGCGCTTCTATCCGTACCTCAACGGCCGGCGCAACCTCGAGCTGCTCGCCGCGTTCGACGGCGGCGACGCGCCCGGTCGGATCGACGAGGCGCTCGACACCGTCGAGCTCGCCGGGCGCGCGCGCGACAAGGTCGGCGGCTACTCGCACGGGATGCGACAGCGGCTGGGCATCGCCGCCGCGCTCCTGCGCGAGCCGCGGTTGCTGCTGCTCGACGAGCCCGCGACGGGCCTCGACCCAGCCGGGATGCGCGACATGCGCGCGCTGATCCGGCGGCTGGCCGACGGCGGCAT
>JAICRZ010000080.1 GCA_025937135.1 Thermoleophilaceae bacterium | reverse complement strand
GACCCTCGTCTGCGACTGGGCGCGTCCCGAGCCGCTGCTCGAGCGCGCTCCGTGGGACCTCGTCCTGGCCGCCGACGTGCTCTACGAGCGCCGCAACGTCGAGATGCTCGGCCAGCTCCTCCCCCGGCTCGTCGACACGCGCGGCGAGATCCTGCTCGCGGACCCGGGCCGCGTGACCGCGGAGGCGTTCCTCGAGCGTGCCGTGGAGCGATTCGACCTGCGCACCACGAGCCACGGGCCGGTGATGATCCACCGGTTGCGCCTGCGCGGATGACGAGCCTCACCGGCCGCGTCGCAGCCCTGCGGCCGCTGCGCCACCGCGACTTCGCCCTGATGTGGGCCGGACTGTCCGCCTCGATGATCGGCGACGGCGTCTACCTCGTGGCGATCGCCTGGCAGGCGTACGAGCTGTCCGGGACTCCCGCCGCGCTGTCGGCCGTCGGCTTCGCCTGGACGCTGCCGACCGTGCTGTTCCTGCTGGCCGGCGGCGTGGTGAGCGACCGGCGCGAACGGCGCCGCATCATGCTCGCGGCGGACGTCCTGCGCGCGCTCGTGGTCGCTGCGATCGCGGCGCTGTCGCTCACCGGCGCGCTCGAGATGTGGCAGCTCGTCGCGCTGGTGGCGGTCTACGGCGTCGGCGACGCGCTCTTCTACCCGGCGTCGACGGCGATCGTGCCGATGCTCGTGCCGGCGGAGGAGCTCATGCACGCCAACGCACTCGAGCAGCTCGTGCGGCCGCTGGCGCTGCGCTTCGCGGGCCCGGCGATCGGCGGCCTGATCGTGGGAGCCGGCGGCGCCGGGTCCGGCTTCGGGTTCGACGCCGTCAGCTTCGCCATCTCCGCCGCGTGCCTGGCGGCGATGCCCGCCCTGCCCGCGCCGGCCGCAGCCGCCCGGTCGCTGCGCGACGGCGTCCGCGAGGCGCGCGAGGGGCTCGCGTACGTGCGCGCGCACGCGTGGCTGTGGGCGACGCTCGCAGCCGCGGGACTCGGGATCTTCGCCTTCTACGGCCCGCTCGAGGTGCTGCTGCCCTACCGCATCAAGAACGAGCTGGGGCTGGGCGCCGGCACGTTCGGCGCGGTGCTGGCGGCGGGTGGCCTGGCGCGCGTGGTCGCGGCGCTGGCAATCGGTCAGCGCGGCATGCCGCGCCGGCGGGTGATGGTGATGTACCTCTCCTGGTCCCTCTCGACCGCCGCCATCGCGGGCTACGCGTACGCCACCGCGAGCTGGACGATGATGGTGATCGCGGCCGTCTCGGGCGTCCTCGAGGCGATCGGCGCGCTCATCTGGGGCACGCTGATGCAGACGCTCGTCCCCGGCCGTCTGCTCGGGCGGGTGTCGAGTGTGGATCTGACGATCTCGTTCGGGCTCGTGCCGCTGTCGTTCGCGCTCGCGGGTCCGCTCGCCGCCGCGTTCGGAACGCGCGCCGTGCTGGTCGGCGCCGGGGCGATCGGTGCGGCGTGCATCGCCGTGTTCCTGCTCGTGCCGGGTGTGCGCGACCCCGAGCGCCAGACCGTGCCCGACGACAATCCGTTGGGGTCCGGCGGTAGCAGCTTCAATTCGCGCACGATCACGCCGAAGCGTTCCGTGTGACATCGCCCTCGTCCGTGACGCTCGCCGAGCTCGTCGAGCGCGGCGCCGCAGACATCGCGCACTACCAGGGCCGCGCGCAGCCGCCGGCGAGCCCGCTCGAGTGGCTCGGGATCGCGGTGGCGCACATGCCGGAGCTCACGGCCTGCGCGCACACGGCTGACGACGTCGCCCCGCGCGTGCGCCCGGCTGCGGCCGGGATCCGCGAGCAGCTCCTGGCGGCGCTCGCCCGCGAGCTCGGCACCGCGGCGGCCACGATCGAGCAGGCGCGCCGCCGGCTCGTGGAGCGCCACCCGGACTGCGACAGCGGCGACACGCCCGACGATTACTCCGCCCTCGTCGAGGCCGCACAGCGGAGCGCGCCACGCCGCTCCGAGATGATGATCGGCGCCTATGCCTCCTTCCTCGGCGGCGCGATCGAAGCCGCCGGCGGCCTGGCCGACGCCGAGCTCGCGGGACTGCGCGGGCGCCGCTGGGATCGCACCGACCACGAGGCCCTGGCCGCGACCCGCGCCGGGCAGCTCCACAGCGCGCTCACCAACGCGCTCGGCGGCCTGCTCGCGTACGCGCGCCTGCTCGACCAGGACGCCGCTCACCCACCGCACTGACGGCCGCCGTCGGAGTGGTAGCTTCCCGGGCCGGTCACCTGGGAGGTCGCCATGACGCGCCGGATCATCGTCGTCGTCGCTGCGCTCGCCGTGCTCGCGCTCGTGCCGAGCCACGCCGCCGCGGAGCCGGATGGGTACACGCTGCCGAGCTACGTCGACACCACCCTTGCCGGTGGCGAGCCGCTCGTGATGGCGGACAACGTGCACCACACGCTCGTGTACACGAGCCATGAGGGCACGACGCACCTTTACCGCACGGGCGCGACGTCGGTAGCCCCGGTGCTGTTCAACTACCGCAACCAGGTCAACATCTGGACCTCGCAGGACGCCGGCGCTGCGTGGCGGCGCGTGAGCGTGCCGGGCGGCTTCGCCACGAACCCGGCGCAGAACAGCGGCTTCAGCGACCCCGACCTGACCCAGGACGAGGGCGGCCGGATCTACAACACCGGCATCAACCTGGTGAACGACGCGCTGTTCTCGTCGAACGACGGCGGCCTGACCTGGGACAAGGGCACCGCGCAGTGCCACGACGGCGACCGCCCATGGCTCGCGGGCGCGAAGAAGGACCAGGTCTTCATGGCCAGCGACGCCAACGAGGACTCGCTGACCGGCTCGGGGCACACCATCTTCGAGTCGACCGACGGTGGCAACTCGTGCAGCCTGACCGGCACGAAGGACTTCGGCGACACACCCGACGGCGGCAGCTACACGGGCTACGGCAAGCTCTACTACGACCACCGCAACGGCAAGCTCATCGAGCCTGTGATCTACACGAACTCCGACGGTGTGGCGGACGGGATCGGCGCGAGCGTGTGGAACCCAGGCGACCCGCTCGCCTCCCCCACGCTGGCCGCGAAGACCACGCTCTTCGGCCACTTCCCGATCCTGATCTTCGACAACTCCGACAACCTCTACCTGATCTGGGACACCGACGAGCGGAAGGCCGGCACGACCGGCGCCTGTGAGTACCAGCCGGGCGCCGGCAACGCGCCGGAGCCTGCGCCGAACCACATCAAGATGGCGGTGTCGAAGGACTTCGGCAAGACGTGGGGCGCGCCGGTGGACATCCAGAGCCCGTCGAACGGCCGCGTGCTCTGGCCGTGGGCCGTCGCGGGCGACGCGGGCAAGCTCTCGATCGTCTGGTACCAGACCACGAAGCTCGTGGATCCCGACTGCCAGCCCGCCGACACCTACATCTACGAGGCGCGCGTGAACAACGCGACCGATCCCGCCACGCGCACGATCGAGGTGACGAACGCCTCACAGCGGCCGATCCACCAGAACAGCATCTGCCAGGGCGGCACGCTCTGCGTGGCGAACGGCAAGGACCGGCGCCTAGGTGACTTCTTCACGAACGCGCTCGACTCGCGCGGCTGCGTGCTGATCGCATCCGGCGACACGACGCAGGTCGACCCGAACACCGGTGGACCGCTGGCCGTGAGCCTGCCGATCTTCATGAAGCAGGACGCCGGGGAGCCGCTCGTGGGCAATGGATCGTGCGGGCCGCGCCAGGCGCCTGCGAACCCGGGCAGCCCGTCGTGCCGCGACACGATCGCGCCTGTTTCCACGCTGCGGCTGCGCCACGGCGGGTTCCGGCGCCGCGGCAGGCGGGTCTTCTTCCGCGGCCGGGCGCGGGATCGCGGCTGCCCGGCCGCGAACGGGCTGAATGCCGCCGGTGGTCGCGTCGCGCGCGTGCAGCTGTCGATCGCGAAGGTCGGCCGCCACCGCTGCTCGTTCGTGAATGGGCACGGCCGGCTGACCAAGCGCCGGAGCTGCCGCAGGGCGATCCTCTTCAAGGCGCACGGCACCACGCGCTGGACGTTCTCGAAGCGGCTGCGGGTGCCGCCCGGGAACTACCGCGCCGTGGTGCGCGGCACCGACACGTTCGGCAACAAGGAGACGCCCTCGAAGCGGCGCAACATCATCCGCTTCCGGATGCCGCGGCGTTAGGGCGCCGCGGAGCGGTACCAGTCGCGGATCCGCCGGGCGGTCTCGAGCGGCAGCTCCGCCGGCTCGAGACCCATCTCGAGCCGGAAGTGCTCGAGCAGGGCGGCCACCTCCTCCTCATCGGCGCCGGCACGCAGCCGTCGCCCGAGCTGGCCGACGTAGGCGTCGTACTCGTCCTCGGAGCCGACGGCGATCTCCTTCAAGCCGATCGGGTCCCATTCGCTGTACAGCAGGTCGCGCAGCTCGCCCGAACCGCGCTCGCGCCACCAGCGCTCATGTGCGGCCTGGTCCATGCCTGGAGTGTGTTCTCTGGGCGACGCGCGAGTCCTCGCGCCGGCCGATAGGGCAGGCTTCCGCGCGTGCGACGCGAACTGGCCCTCGCCGGCGTGGCCCTGACCCTGCTGGGCGCGCTCGTCTACGCCCCGCAGGTCGCCCACGGTGGCTTCTACTGGGACGATTGGGCGAACGCCGCCAACGTCCGCTTCACCGGCGAGCCGGGGCTGTTCGGCGCACTCGACCAGGCGACGGAGCGGCCGGTGTTCGGCTACCGGCCCGTCCTCACCACGATGCTCGTGCTCGAGTACGAGGCGATCGGCACGCACAGGCACCTCGCGGTCGCGCTGGCTCTGCTGTACTCGATCACCACCGCGTGGGCGCTGTTCCTGCTGCTGCGCACGCTCGGCATTCGTGCGCGCGAGGCGATCGTGCCCGCGGCGCTGCTGCTCGTGTTCCCGTGGTGCGACTCCACGCGCATGTGGAACACCGCGAGCTTCGACACGGTCGCGGTCACGCTCTACCTGCTCGGGCTGACCCTGGCGGTGCGCGCGCTGCGCAGCGGCAGCCGTGCGCTCACGGCCGCCTCGCTCGCGCTGTACCTGCTGGCCGCCTGGACGTACGAGATCGTGGCGATCGGGGTGCTCGCGGCGGTCGCGATCTACCTGCTGGTCGCACCGCGCCGCGTGGCACTGCGGCGCTTCGCGCTCGACGTGGTGGTCGTGGGGATCGCGCTGGCGGTGGTCGCCGCGGGAACCACGCGGACGCCGCTCGCTCTCGGCGAGCAGGTGAAGCACGCCGGCACGATCGCCTCCCAGGCGTTCTCGCTGCTCGCCCGCGCACTGGTGCCGATAGGCGACGTGCCGGGGATCGTCGCGGTCGCGCTCATGGCGCTTGCGCTTGTGCTCGGCCGCTCGCGCCGCCGGCTGGTGGCCGCCGGGCTCGGTGCGCTGGGCGTGATCGCCGGCTACGTCCTGTTCGTGCCGGCGGCGCGCTATTACGAGCCGCTGGCCCCCGGCACCACGAACCGGATGAACGTGCTCGCGGCTGTGGGTTTCGTGGTGCTGGTGTGCGCGCTCGTGCGGATGGCGGTTGGAGCGCGATTCGCGGCCGTGCTGCTGGCGGCGATCTTCGCCGGCTACGTCGTGCAGGTCCGCTCCGACCAGACCGGCTGGCGCGAGTCGGCACGGGTCCAGTCGCAGATCCTCGGCGCGGTGCGCGCGACCCTCCCGCGCCCGCCGCACGGGGCCACGATCTACACCTTCGACGCGCCTGGCTTCGTCGCCCCGGGCATACCCGCGTTCTCGCTGCCCTTCGACCTGCGCGCAGCGGTCAAGTTGCAATATGGCGACGAGTCCCTGCGCGCCTTCCCGATCCGCGGCTTCGACGTGATCGACTGCGAAGCGACGACGCTGCACCCGGTCGGCGGCACGTATGGCCCGGTGCACGGCGCGGCCTACGGCCAGGCGTGGTTCGTGTCCGTCCCGCGGCGGCGCGCGTTCCGCGTGGTCTCGCGCGCGCAGTGCGAGGCGCTACGGGCGCGTCTGGGCGCCTGAGGCCGGCGTCGCGCGCAAACACGCCTCCGCCTCGGCGGCGATCCGCTCCACGAGCTCGCCGGCCGGCGGCACGTCGTCGATCGCGCCCGCCGCGGCGCCCGCGTAGACGTGCCCGCCGGCGTAGCCCTCGGCGGGGAGCTCGTCCTCGTGGCCGTGCCAGCGGGCGGTGAAGTCGTCACGCAGTGCGCGCCCGGGGAACTCCGCCGGCCACGCGAGGCCCTGGGCGATGTCGAACACGCGCGTATGGACCGTGTCGTTCTCGCGTGCCTCCACGATCCGCTGCTTGCGCGCGTCATCGCCGAGCGCCTCGCGGCTGGCGAAGAAGCGCGTGCCGATCCAGGCGCCCGCGCAGCCCATCGCGAGCACGCCGGCGAGCCCGCGACCGGACGCGATGCCGCCTGCGGCAAGCACCGGGACGTCGACGGCCGGCAGGACGGCCTCGAGCAGCGGCAGCGTCGGCACGGCGCCGGTGTGGCCGCCGGCGTCGGTGCCCTGGGCCACGACGAAGTCGGCCCCGGCGGCGACCGCGCAGCGCGCGCCGTCGGCCGTCGAGACCTGCGCGAACAGCGGTATCCCCGCCTCGACCACGCGTGCCGCGTGCGGCACGATCTGCCCGGCCGAGATCGCGATCGCGATCGGTTGCGCCGCGATCGCCGCATCCAGGATCTCGGGCTCCTCGTCGAGCCGCCACGCCAGCGTGCCGATGGCGAAGCGCTCGGTCATCCGCGCGGCATCGCGCTCGACCTTCCCGGGCTCGTCGTTCGGCCCCGCTGTGAGCATCCCGAGCGCACCGGCGGCGGACACCGCGGTCGCCAGCTCGGGCCCGGCGACGCCCCCCATCGGCGCCTGCACGATCGGGTGGCGCAGCCCGAAGCGCTCTGTCAGTGGCGTGGCGAGCATCCCTACCCTTTATACGGTGGTCGGGCTGATTCGTGGCTTCAGGGACTTCCGCGCCGGGGTGCGCGAGGAGCGACGGCGACTGGACCTCCAGCAGAAACTCCTGAAGCGCCCGGACGATCCGGACCTCCACTTCCCCCAGGACCCCGAGCGCGCCGCCGAAGTGGCTGAGGCGTACCTCGAGCTGAACAGGCCCGAAACAGCGGCCGCGGTCATCGAGCTCGAGCAGAAAAGAAGAGAGGGCGCCGGATGGCGCCCTCTCTGAAACTGCCGACTGCCGACTGCGGACTGCGGATTAAGCCGCTTCGTGCAGCGCCGCCAGCTCACCGGACTCGGCAAGCCGCCCGAGGGCGTCCTCCTCGATCTGGCGAACGCGCTCGGCGCTGATGCCCAGCCGGCGACCGGTCTCGCGGAGAGGAGTGGGCTCCTCGCCGCCGAGGCCGAAGCGCAGCCGGACGACGTCACGCTCGCGCTCCGGGAGGCTCATGACGGCCTGCTGGATCGCCGTGGTGCCGGCGTCCTGGACGACCTCGTCCTCGACCAGCGGCTGCTCGGCCGTGATCAGCTCGCCGAAGGACGTCTCGCCGTCCTCGCCGATCGGCTGGTCCAGGCTCGTGAGCGGGCGCGCGGCCTTGCGGATCTCGATCACCTGGTCGACCGGAAGCTCGACCGCCTCGGCGATCTCCTCCTCGGTCGGCTCGCGACCGAGCCGCGTGGCGAGCTCGCGCTCGGTGCGGTTGATCTTGCGCTCGCGCTGCGCGATGTGGACGGGCAGGCGGATCGTGCGGGAGCTGTTCTCCAGCCCGCGCTGGATCGACTGCCGGATCCACAGCGTCGCGTAGGTGGAGAACTTGAACCCCTTGCGCCAGTCGAACTTCTCGGCCGCGCGGATCAGGCCGAGCATGCCCTCCTGGACGAGGTCGCCCAGCGAAAGGCCGTGGCCCTGGTACTTGCGGGCCACCGACACGACCAGGCGGAGGTTCGAGTTGATCATCCGGTCCTTGGCCGCCATGTCGCCCTTCTCGATGCGCTTGGCGAGCTCGATCTCCTCGACCGCGGTCAGCAGCGGGTACTTGCGCGCTGCGTTGAAGAACAGCTGGAGGGAGTCGGTCGTGACGTCCTCGGCCTGGGCATGCGCAGCCATGGCCGCCTCGTGCTCGGTCAGCTCCGGACGCTCCAGCTCGGCCTTCTTGACGACGCGCTTCTTGCCCGTGGTCGCCGGCGCCTTGGGCGCGCGCGTCTTCGGCGCGGCCTCAGTCTGCTCGGCGCCACGCCTGCGGCGCGACGAAGCCGCCACCGTCGGGCGGCGGTCGTTCTTCTTCGAATGTGCGGCACGCGTGGCCGCGGCGGGTGACTTCTTCCGTTCCGTTTCTAGCTCACTCCTCGAGGTGGGTAGAATTCGAAAGTTCGATTCCTGTAGAAGTTTATCAGAATTTTGCCCGTACTTGTTGCTTGCCGGGCAGCCAGGGCTTAAACGCGGGTTCCGGACCCCAGTTGCGGCTTTGCGCAAGTTTTAGGCGCTAGGCCGCAGCCGCACGCTGTGACTCGTTGCGCGACGCCTCGAGGACGGAGTGCAGTACGCCGGGAAAGCGCTCCTCGAGCTCGTCTCTACGCAGCGAGACGTACCGGTGGGTCCCGTTCACACGCGTGTGCGTGAGACCCGCCTCCCTCAGCACCTTGAAGTGGTGCGAGAGGGTCGACTTCGATACCGATGCCTCGACAGCGCTACACGACTGTTCTTCCCGTTCTGCCAGCGCACGAACGATCTTCAGGCGAACTGGATCGCTGAGCGCGTGCAGGAGGTCGGGAAGCGTTACCTCGTCTACGCGCGGGTGATGGAGATTGCGCACTAGATCACGTCGTGTTGGTTCGACTGCTGCCGAAACTTCGAATAGCAAGGATAGCGGCCTCCGGCGTGCTGTCCACACGCCTTCGTGGTGGTGATGCAGCGAAAGGGCCGGCTCCCGCCGACCCCGTTGTTCGACGTTAGACGGAACGGCTCCTTCGTGCAACCGCCAGGTGACCGATCACACGCTCGCCGCCACCGGCCTCGGCTCTCACCGCCTCGACCACGGTCGGATCGAACTGTGCGCCCGCGCCCGCGGCGAGCTCGGCCAGGGCGGTGTCCACGTCGAGCGCCGCGCGATAGGGACGCTCTGCGCTCATCGCATGGAAGGCGTCGCACGCGCAGACCACGCGGCACTCGATCGGGATGTCCTCCCCCGCGAGCCCGTCGGGGTAGCCGCGGCCGTCCCAGCGCTCGTGGTGCCAGCGCACGAGCGGCGCTATCGGCTCGAGCCCCTCCAGGCCGGCCAGCATCTCGGCGCCGATCGCCGAATGCCCGCGCATGTGCTTCCACTCCTGCTCGTCGAGCGGGCCGGGCTTGTGCAGGATCGCGTCCGGCACCCCCAGCTTGCCCAGGTCGTGCAGCCGCGCGGCCAGCTCGAGCGCCCGGAGCTGCATCCCGCGCAGCCCGAGGCGCGAGCCCACGCGGCGCGCGAGCTCCGCCACCGACTCGGAGTGGCAACCCGTATAGGAATCCCTCAGATCGACGGCGCGCACGAGCGCGTCGGCGATGCGTTCGACAGCTTCCATGCTCCCCACGCCTCCTTCGATGCACGTCATGACCACTAACGCGCCGCTCTCCCGAAGGTTGGGCATTTCGCCGTAGACTCATCCGCCGTGGCGAAGCAGCGGCAGCAGAAGATGCAGTACCAGGTGGGATCGCTCGGCGCGATCCAGCAGCTCGAGGACCGCACCGACGAGCAGCTGCGGAGCGAGTCGAAGCACCGCGCCGCCGCCCGCGCGATCCTCGGGGCCCGCGCCGCCGAGCGCTACGACGTGAAGCAGGCGCGCGCGTTCTTCAACGAGGCGCTCGCCGCGTGCAACCCGCGCGAGCGGCCCGCTCTGCGCCAGCTCATGAAGGCGTCGCTCGCGCAGGCGGAGCGCAAGCCGGACGAGCTCAAGGAGGCGATGGAGAAGCTGGGCCAGGCGCCGCCGTCGTCACGGCAGCTGTTCGTGCTGCGGCTCATGGGACTGGTCGCGCCGCCGGAGAGCGCGTCCACGCTCGTGCGCGCCCGCGGCTTCGCGCTACTGCTGCTGCTCGTCTTCGTGCTGATGGCGATCGGCTTCGGGCTCGCCAAGCTGATCGCGCTGCCGTTCGGCGGCGTCAGCTCCCTCGGCGCCGTCCTGATCGGCGTGCTGATCATCGTGCTGGTGCTCGGCGCGCTGACCCTGTTCGGGCGCCGCCGCCAATCGCGCGCACGAGAATCGGCGCGCGAGCAGGCGCGCCTCCAGCGGCGCTAGTAGAGGGCGGCCGACAGCCGGCGGCGGTGCTCGCGCGCCAGCGGGTCCTCGGCGCCGAGCTCGGTGAAAATCGCGACCATCACCTGGCGGATGCGGTTGCGTTCGTCGCCGTCGCTCGCGGCGGCGAACGCCTCCTGGAGCCCTTCCAGCGCGGCGGAGTGATCGCCCTGGTCCCAGGCGTCGAAGGCGGGCGTGAGCCCGTCGCCGAGCTGCGCGCGGGCGCGCAGGCCCTCGGCCAGGAAGTCGCCGACCAGCGGGTCGAGCACGCCGAGCGCCTCGTCGCTGTCGCCGCGCGCCAGCAGCAGCCGGGCCAGCGCCGTGGCTGCGGCCGCCTGCCGCGGATTCGCCGCGAGCGCAGCGCGCAGCGCGTCCTCGTCGCCGGACTCGGCGGCTGCCGCGGCCGCCAGCTCGGCGTCGGAGGGCACGAGGCCGTCGAAGAACTCCTCGACCTGGGCGGGCGGGATCGCGCCGGTGAACTCGGCCGCGATCTTGCGGTCCTTGAACGCCTTGACCGCCGGGATGCCGCGGATGCCGAACGCCTGTGAGAGCCCCTGGTTGCGGTCGGTGTCGACCTTCGCCAGCTCGACGCGCCCGTCGCGCGCGGCGGCGGCCTTCTCGAGCGCCGGCGTGAGCGCGCGGCACGGCCCGCACCACTCGGCCCAGAAGTCGACCACGACGGGCACCTCGAGCGAGCGCTCGATCACGCGCTTGTCGAAGTCCTGCTCGGTTACGTCGTAGACCGCCATCTACCTCAACGGTAGAGCGCGCATCAACCGCGCGAGACCTTCACGCTCGTGATCACGACCGGCTCGGTCGGCTGCTCGGTCGACTCGTCGCCGAGGCGGCCGATCCGGTCGACCACGTCGAGCCCCTTCGTCACCTTCCCGAGCACGGCGTAGTCGGGCGGCAGGCCCACGTCCGCGCCGGTCACCACGAAGAACTGGCTGCCGGCGGTTCCCGGCCTCTCGCTGCCGGTCTTGGCCATCGCCACGACCCCGTGGACGTAGCGCGCGCCGCTCGGCGGCGGGTCGACCGTCTTGTAGCCGGGCCCACCGCTGCCGCTGGCGCTCGGGTCGCCGCCCTGGATCACGAAGCCGGGCACGATCCGGTGGAAGACCGTGTTGTCGAAATAGCCGGCGCGCGCGAGCGCGACCATCGACGCGGCCGCGTTCGGCGCCGTCTCGAGGTCGAGGCCGATCGTGAACGGGCCGCAGTTCGTGTCGAAGCTGAGCGACCAGTTGCCGGCGGGCAGCGGCTGTCCCGGCTTCTTCTCGTGCGGCGGCTTGCGCGCGGCGGGCGCGGCGACCTGCTTGCAGCCGCCGGGCGTGGTGGCGGCCGCCGCGGCCTGAGTCTGCGTCTTCTTCTCGCTGCCGCATCCGGCGACGGCGAGCAGCACGAGCAGGAGGGGAACCAGGCGGCGCAAGCCGCCGATCATACGATTCGCCTCCGGAATGCCCATCTCCCCCGCCGTCGCCCGCTACGACCAGCTAATCCTCGACCTCGACGGATGCGTCTGGGTCGGACCCGACCCGATTCCCGGCGCGGTCGACGCCATCGAGGCGCTGCGGGCTGCCGGCAAGCGCGTCCTGTTCGCAACCAACGATTCGCGCCACGCGCTCGAGGACCACGTGCGCAAGCTCTGGGGCCTGGGGCTTCAGGCGTCGCTCGCCGACGTCGTGTCGGCCGGCGCCGCGATGCAGCACCTGCTGGCCGAGACGCGCCGCGGGCGGACCGCGTTCGTGATCGGGGCCGAGTCGCTCCACCGCCACGTGGCCGACGCCGGCTGCAAGATCCTGAACGAGACCGACCTGGCGTCGCGCGCCGAGATCGTGGTGGTCGGACACGACGAGCAGCTCGTCT
>JAICRZ010000031.1 GCA_025937135.1 Thermoleophilaceae bacterium | reverse complement strand
TTCTCCGTCGCGACGCGGATGTAGTCGGCGTACTCGTCGGGGCCGCGCAGCCGCGGGTCGGTGAAGCGCGGGAAGCCCTTCGCGCCGTCGCGCTCGCCCTCGTAGAAGTCGTGGCCGATCGCGCCGATCAGGCAGTAGTCCTCGCGCGGCACGCCTGCGAGCGCCCTGCCCAGCACGCGATCCGCCTCACCCTGGCCGTAGGTGTCGGCGGTCATGACGGTGCCGATCCCGTCGCCGGGCCGCAGCAGCGCGGTCAGACGATCGTCGTCGAGATCCTCGCCGAAGTGCATGAAGCGGCCGCCGCTCCAGGTGCCTATCGCGCTGCGTGTGGGATCGGGCATTGCGAAGATCGTAACTGCCGTGATAAAAGTGACGCGAGTGTCACGATTCAGCCGCACGCGCGCGCCGCAGCTGCCGACCGCCTGCCTGATCGGCGCCGGCTCCTCCGGGATCGCGGCCGCGAAGCAGCTGCAGGACGCGGGCATCGAGTTCGACTGCTTCGAGAAGTCCGATCGCGTCGGCGGCAACTGGGTCTTCGGCAACCGCAACGGCATGTCGGCGGCGTACCGGTCGCTGCACATCAACACCTCGCGCGATCGCATGGAGTACGCGTCGTTCCCGATGCCGGCGTCGCTGCCGGACTTCCCCCACCACTCGCAGATCGCGCGCTACTTCGACTCCTACGTGGACCACTTCGGGCTGCGCGAGCGGATCGAGTTCGAGACCGGGGTCGCGGATGCGTCGCGGCGGCCGGACGGTGTGTGGGAGGTCACGACCGAGCACGGCGAGACGCGTCGGTATGACGCTCTGCTCGTGGCCAACGGCCACCACTGGGACCCGCGCTGGCCCGAGCCGGCGTTCCCCGGCGCCGACGGCTTCGAGGGCGTCCAGATGCACTCGCACTCCTACGTCGACAACACCGATCTCCGCGACAAGAACGTCGTCGTGCTCGGGATGGGCAACAGCGCGATGGACATCGCGGTCGAGGCGTCGCAGGTGGCGTCGAACGTGTACCTCGCAGCGCGCCGCGGCGTGCACATCATCCCCAAGTACCTGTGGGGCCGGCCGCTCGACCAGATGGGGCTCTCGCCGCGGATCCCGTGGGCCGTCCGGCGCAAGATCCTCGAGACGATCATCCGCTCCACGACGGGGTCGCTCACGCGCTACGGCCTGCCCGAGCCGGACCACCCGATCGGCTCCGCGCACCCGACGATCTCCGACGAGATCCTGTCCTGCCTCACGCACGGGACGATCACGCCGAAGCCGAACATCGCGTCCCTCGGCTCCGACTCGGTGCGCTTCACCGACGGTTCGACCGTCGAGGCCGACGTGGTCGTGTACTGCACCGGCTACAAGGTCACCTTCCCGTTCTTCGACCCGTCGTTCATCTCCGCGCCGGGCAACGACCTGCCGCTGTTCCGGCGCGTCTTCCACCCGCGCGTGCCGAACGTGTTCTTCATCGGCCTGCTCCAGCCGCTCGGGGCGATCATGCCGCTGGCCGAGGCGCAGGGGCAGTGGGTCGGCGAGTACCTGCGCGGCGAGTACGCGCTGCCCGACCCGCGCGCGATGCGCCACGACATGGAGCGCGAGCGCCGGCGGATGTTCAAGCGCTACGTCGCCTCGCCCCGGCACACGATGCAGGTCGACTACGACGACTACCTGCTGGACCTCGCGCGCGAGCGCGAGCGCGGCCAGGCGCGTGCGCGCGAGCGCGGCTTCACGCTGCCGGTGCCGCGGCGCGCGCCCGTGCCGACGGTCGCCTGACGGCGCCTGTCTAGCGGCCTCGTGGCGCCGATCCGCGCCGCTCCGGGACGTGGGACCTCTTCCGACTCCATATAGCGCCCGAAAAGGTCCCACGTGGGGGGAGAGACTTGCAGCGGCGCTCCTTAGCCGGGCGTGGGACCTCTTCAGCCCCATATAGAGCCCGGAAAGGTCCCACGTGATCGGTTGATCGCGGACCTCGCGCTGTACCGGGTCGTGTCGCTGGGCGAGCTCGAGGCGGTCGGCATCCCGCGCGGCTCCATACGCAAGCGGCTCGCGACGGGCCGGCTGTACCTGCTTCACCCTGGCGTCTACGCCGTGGGTCACCCGGACGTCAGCCTCCACGGCCGCTGGCGTGCCGCCGTTCTCGCCTGCGGGCCGGGCGCCGCCCTCAGCCACCGCGACGCCGGCGAGCTCGATGGCTTCTACCGCAGTCGGCGGCGGGCGATCGACGTGACCGCGCCCGGGCGCAGGCGCCACCGTAGTGAGCTGATCACCGTTCATCGCCCCCGGTCGCTGCACCCCGACGACGTCACCGTCAGGGACGGGATCCCGGTCACGACCGTCGCCCGCACGCTCCTCGACCTCGCCGAGGTCCTCCGCCCGCACCAGCTCCGCCGTGCGTGGGAGGAGGCGCAGCGGCTCAGCCTGTTCGACCTCGGAGCGATACAGGAGCTCATGGCCAGAAGCCACGGCCGCCACGGCCTCAAGCCGCTGCGCAAGCTCGTCGCCGAGCAGCTCGACGCGCCGGCCACCAAGCTCGAGATGGAGGCGCGACTCGCGGACATCGTGCGCGACTTCAAGCTCAAGCGGCCGATCTACAACGCGACGGTGCTCGGCTACGAGATCGACGCCCTGTACGCGGAGGAGAAGATCGCCATCGAGCTCGACAGCTTCGAGTTCCACGGCAAGTCCCGCGCCCAGCACGAGCGCGACCGCGTCAAGCAGCTCGACCTCCAGCTCGCCGACTACCTCGTCATCCGGCTCACCTGGAACATGCTCAAGAACCGCGAGCGGGTTGCCGCCGACATTCAGAACCGCTTGAGCGCACGCCAACTCGCATCCGTCGCCCCGGCGAAGTCGTAGAAGCTCACGCCGACAGCACCTGCATCGAGCGCTCCGCGCACCACCGCTTCGGCCTCGCTCCCCGTCAATGGCTCCAGTCCGCCGATGAGGTGCACGGGCCGCCGCGTCGCCGCTCGCAGGAACTGGACGTTCGAGCGGGTGTACGAGTAGGCGAAGGCCGGGCCGCGCCCGCGGTAGCTCGAATATGCCATCGGCAGGAAGGCGTCGTAGACGGACGCGAGCGCGCCGTACGGCAGGCCGGGCCACAGCCCCGGCGAGACAGTCGACGAGCGTTCGTCGGGCACGATCGCGCCGAGCCCGTAGCGCGCTCCCGTCAGCCGCCGGACCGCTCGCGAGTAGCGCATCAACGCGGTGTTCCGGCGCGCGATCGGCCGCACCCGCTGCGACTCGATGTCGATCGCGAACGCGTCGAACGCACCGCCGCGGTCGGTCCGCAGGCCGAGGGCAGCGCGCGTGCGGCGCATGTCCAGACGGATGTCGTCGAGTCCCGGCAGATACCAGCCGACGACCTTCATCCCGAGGCCGTGCGCCTGGTCGATCGCCAGCCGCACGGCCAGCTCGTCGCGGAAGTCGAGCCGCCGCGGCAACTTCCAGCTGCCGGTTTCGAGGTACACCGTCCGGACACCCTGCTGCTTCATCTCGAGCAGCGCGGGATACGGGTCGTCGAGCACATCCGCGTCGTACTGATCGACCCACGCGCCGGCGCCCGTGTACGGCGACTCCGGCAGCAGGTCGGCCTGCGGCCGCAGAGGCGGCGCGTGACTGACGGCGCCGATGTCGCCGCCGGCGAAGGCGGGCGCGGCCGGAGCGGTGGGCCCGGGCTCCGCACTCCCGCTCGCGAGCGTCACCGCGAGCGAGACCGCGAACCCGGCAAGCCCCAGGAAGGCGAGCAGGCGGCGAGACATCGGCGCCGAAGCTAGCGCGCGCCGCCGCGGATGGCGGAGTTCGCCAGCGCGACCATCTGCTTCTTGCTGCCCTTGTACTGGATCGCGTAGGCCACGCGCCCCTGCTTCCACTGGATCTCGGCGGCCGAGCAGGACGCGCCGCAGGTGATCGGCCGGAAGCGCCCGCTGATCCCGCGCGCGAGCGACACCTTGCGCTTGATGTCGAGCGCCGCGCCGCGCTTCCCGAAGAACGCCGCGAGGAAGCACGCGGTGGCCTCGTGGCAGCCCCGGCCGTAGCCGAGCGACAGGTGGTACTGCCCCTTCGAGACCTGCTCGATCGCGCCGTGGACCGCCGGCGTCCCCGGGTCCACCGGCACCCGCGACGGCAACCGAACGGCGATCCCGCTCTTCGACCGCACCTTCGGCAGCACCGAATGAAGCTTCGAGGGCACGCTGGCAGAGGACGCGGCGAACGCCGGGACGGCGAACACGAGCAGGGCGACCATGGGAATCCACACGCGACGCATGACGCCAGCATCCTACGCACGCGTTTGGACGACCCGCCACCCCTGGTAGACCTCGTTGTATGAACAACAAAAAGCTTGGACAACAGGGACTCGAGGTCTCGGAGCAGGGCCTCGGCTGCATGGGGATGTCGGAGTTCTACGGCGAGTCCGACGAGGGCGAGGCCATCCGCACCATCCACCGGGCGCTCGAGCTGGGCGTCACGCTGCTCGACACGGCCGACATGTACGGGCCGTTCACGAACGAGAAGCTCGTCGGCAAGGCGATCACCGACCGCCGCGACCAGGTCGTGCTCGCCACGAAGTTCGGCAACGTCCGCGGTGAGGACGGCGAGCGCCTCGGCATCCGCGGCGACGCCGAGTACGTGCGCGAGGCCTGCGACGCGTCGCTGAAGCGCCTGGGCGTCGACCACATCGACCTCTACTACCAGCACCGCGTGGACCCGAACACCGAGATCGAGGAGACGGTCGGTGCGATGAAGGAGCTCGTCGACGCCGGCAAGGTCCGCTACCTCGGGCTGTCCGAGGCCGGCCCCGACACCATCAGACGCGCGCACGAGGTGCATCCGATCAGCGCCCTCCAGACCGAGTACTCGCTCTGGACGCGCGACCCGGAGCAGGGAATCCTCGAGACCACGCGCGAGCTCGGCATCGGCTTCGTGGCCTACTCGCCGCTCGGCCGGGGCTTCCTCACGGGTGCGATCAAGAGTCCCGAGGATCTCGACGAGGGCGACTTCAGGCGCTTCAACCCGCGCTTCAAGGAGGAGGCGTTCGAGCGCAACATGGAGCTCGTCCGCACCGTCGAGGCGATCGCCGACGAGCACGGCGCCAAGCCGAGCCAGATCGCCATCGCGTGGGTGCTGAGCCGCGGCGAGGACGTCGTGCCCATCCCCGGCACCAAGCGCGTGAGGTACCTCGAGGAGAACGTTGCGGCGTCCGAGCTCACGCTCGGCGAAGACGACCTGGAGAAGCTCGACGAGGCGTTCCCGGTCGGCGCCGCCGAGGGCGAGCGCTACCCGTCCGCGGGCATGCAGACGGTCAATCTGTAGCCGGCGTCAGCGGGCGAGCGCGCATCGAGTACGTCGAGCAGCCGCGGTGCACGTAGCCACCGCCGGGGAGCCGCACGCGCGGGTCCTCGGCGGCGACTGTCTCGCGGCACACGAGGCAGCGATCCGGTGAGCGCCGGCGCCACGTAAACGGTCCGAGGAGGGTGGTGAGGAGTGATGCCATGTCGGCAAGCTCGCAGCCCACCCTCACGCTCGGGTTAAGGACCGGTGAGATAGGTGTCAAGTTCCTGTGAGCCGCGGCCGACAATGAATTTTGGAGCGTCTAAACTTCATCCGTGGCCTACGCAGAAACGCATCCACACTCGCACGCCGTCGAGGACTACGCCAAGGCGATCTACGTCCTCGAGTCGCGCGCGGGGGAGCCCGTGTCGACCAACGCGCTCGCCGAGCGGCTCGACGTCACGCCCGGATCGGTGTCGGCGATGCTGCGCAAGCTCGACGAGCTCGGGCTGGTCGCGCACCAGCGCTACAAGGGCGTCCGGCTCACCGCCGCCGGCCGCCGCGTCGCGCTCGAGGTCATCCGCCACCACCGCCTGCTCGAGCTGTTCCTCGCCGAGGTGCTCGACGTCCCGTGGGACCGCGTTCACCAGGAGGCCGAGGTGCTCGAGCACGTGCTCTCGGCGGAGCTCGAGGAGGTGATCGCGGAGAAGCTCGGCAACCCGACGCGCGACCCGCACGGCGACCCGATCCCGACGGCCGACTTCGTCATCGAGGAGATCGAGACCGCCAGCCTGGCCGACCTCCAGCCGGGCACGACCGGCGTCTTCGTCCGGGTGTCCGACTCCGATCCCGAGATGCTGCGCTACCTCGGTGAGCGCGGCGTCACCGTCGGCGCGTCGTTCGAGGTGATCGACCGCCAGCCGTTCGGCGGCCCGCTGTTCGTGCGCTTCGGCCGCGACGTGCATCCGCTCGGCGGCGAGCTCGCGCACGCGATGCGGGTGGAGTTGACGGCATGACGGCACCGCCGTCGGCAGCCGACGCCGCCACGCTTCCGGCCCCAGGGCCGCTCGGCCACGCCAGCGAGCTGCGCAACGTGCGCGCCCGCGGCCGCCTGCGCGGCCGGCTCGCGCTCTTCGGCCCGGCCTTCGTCGCCGCGGTCGCGTACGTCGACCCGGGCAACTTCGCCACCAACGTCGCGGGCGGCGCCAAGTACGGCTTCCTGCTCGTCTGGGTGCTGATCATGGCCAACCTGATGGCGATGCTCGTCCAGTACCTCTCGGCGAAGGTGGGCATCGCGACCGGGATGAACCTCCCCGAGCTCTGCCGGGCGCACTTCCCGCGCCAGGCGTCGCTGCTCCTGTGGATCCAGGCCGAGATCGTGGCGATCGCGACCGACCTCGCGGAGTTCGTCGGCGCCGCGGTTGCGCTCCAGCTCCTCTTCGGCGTGCCGCCGTTCGCGTCCGGCCTGATCACCGCGGTGGTCGCCTTCGCGCTGCTGGCGCTCCAGGCGCGCGGCTACCGCAAGTTCGAGCTGGCGATCGCGGGCCTGCTCGGGATCGTCCTGCTCGGCTTCCTCTACGACCTCTCGCAGGTGCACGTGGTGGGCGGCGAGTTCACGGCGGGGCTCCTGCCCGGGTTCGACGGGACCGACAGCGTGGTGCTGGCGGTGGGCATCCTCGGCGCCACCGTCATGCCGCACGTGGTCTACCTCCACTCCGCGCTCACCCAGCACCGCCTGAAGGCGCAGGACAACGATGAGCGCCGGATGCTCGTTCGCTTCCAGCGCTTCGACGTGATCACCGCGCTCGGCGTGGCGGGCGTGATCAACCTGACCATGCTCGTCGTGGCCGCGGCGCTCTTCCACGACAGCGGCCGCACCGGCGTCGACACGCTGGTCGGCGCGCACGACGGCTTCGAGCGCCTGCTCGGCGGCGGCGCCGCGCTCGCGTTCGCGGTCGCGCTGCTCGCCTCCGGCCTGTCGAGCTCCAGCGTCGGCACCTTCGCCGGACAGATCGTGATGCAGGGCTTCATCGCGCGCCGGATCCCGATCTTCGTGCGCCGCGCCGCCACGATGACGCCCGCGCTGATCGTGCTCGCCGCCGGGGTCGAGCCCACCCAGACGCTCGTGATCTCGCAGGTCGTGCTCTCTTTCGGAATACCGTTTGCGCTCGTGCCGCTGATCCTGCTCACGAGCCGCCGGTCCGTGATGGGCGAGTTCGTCAACGCGCGCTGGACCACCGCGCTCGCCACCCTCGTTGCCGGGCTGATCATCGGGCTCAACCTGTTCCTCATCCAGTCGACTGTCGCCGGATGAGCTACTTCCAGGGCGTCCGGCTCTACGCGGGGCTCGAGTCGATCGTGTTCAGCGCGCTGCTGGTCACGTGGATCGGCGGGCTCGACGAGCACGTCCAGATGGTGCTCGGCTGGATCCACGGCTTCGGCTGGATCCTGCTGTCGATTCTCGTGCTCTGGGGCTGGATCAGGCGCATCTTCCCGGGACCGCTGCTGGCCGCCACCGTGTCGCCGGCGGGCCCGCTCGGCGCGCTGATCGGCTTCGAGGTCCTGGTTCGGAGGCGGGGTGGACCTGGGTACGCTCGGAGCGATGTTTCCGCTGAACGTCCCGAACGTCCTGACGCTGGTGCGCATCCTGCTCGTGCCGGTGCTGGTGGTGGCGCTGCTCGACGCGACCCCTAACGGGTCGACCGTCGCCGCCATCGTCTTCGCCGCGGCCGCCCTCACAGACGGGCTCGACGGCTACATCGCGCGCTCGCGCCGCTCGATCACCACGTTCGGCAAGGTGATGGACCCGATCGCCGACAAGCTGCTGATCGCCGCGGCGCTGATCACGCTCGTCTCGCTGCACCGCGTGGCGCCGTGGGCCGCGATGGTGATCATTGCGCGCGAGTTCGCCGTCAGTGGGCTGCGCGTGGCGGCAGGCCAGCAGGGCGTGGTCATCCCGGCCAGCCCGCTCGGCAAGCTGAAGACGGTCGTGCAGGTGGCCGCGATCCTCGCGGTGATCGCCACGCACGACCTGTGGGCGCAGATCCTGCTCTACGTGGCCGTCGTGGTCACGCTCGTGAGCGGCGCCGATTACTTCCTGAACTTCCGCCGCCGCATCGAGGAGGCGCGCGAGCGGATTGCTAGCGAGCGAGGGTCGGTGCCGCGAGGCGCTCCATGAGCTCCTCGCGCGTGGCGCCTCGGATGTAGAGCGCGCGGTCAAACGCCTTGCCGTAGACCTCGAGCACCCCGAACAGCACGTCGACCGTGCCGACGATCTTGGCGTGGCGTCCGATCGCATAGCGCGCTGCGGCCTGCGCCACGTCGCGCACGACGTTCTGTCCCGGGCGCCGCGGCGTGCGCGATGCCGGAACGTCGGCGAGCGTCTCGAGTGGCGCCTCGCCCACGCCCATGCCCTGGAGCACGCCGCCGACGTGGCCGTGCATGCGCAGGACGCGAACCCAGCGCTCGGCCTCGTCCTCACGCGTGGCCGCGAACGGAATGGCTGTCTCCGCGAGAGCCAGGACGATTGCCGCGTCCTGTGAGAGGCCAATCTTCGGCTGTTCCCCGGTCATGCACGAGCGTGATCGGCGCGCGCGGGCGCCGGCTTCACTCGCGGTGATTCAGGCTGGACGAGTGGGCGCGGTCCCTACGCCCTCGAGCCAGTCTCGCATCGTCACGTGGCCGAGCTGGTGCTCGCCCTCGCGCAGTTCGCGCGCCAGCTCGCCGATCAGCCCGTGGCGCTCCGCGACGACGTTGTGGTGGTGGATCGTCTCGAGGTTCTCCTGGCGCGACATCACGAACACGTCGTCGCCGAGCGCCTCGTACTCGTCGACGGCCATGCGCACCATCTCGCGCACGCAGTCCTCCACGAAGCGCGGCCGGCGGTGCGCCTTCTCGACGACCTCGGCCTCGTCGCTGCGCTTCATCAGCTCGTACACCTCGGAGCTCATCGACTCCTCGACGATGCGCAGCAGCCGCGTCGCCTCGATCGTGTCCGTGCAGGACTCGGGGCAGCCGATGTAGAGCGTGCCGAGCCCGCGCTGGTTGTGCGTGGCCACCGGGACGGCGGCGAAGACGCGCTCGATCTCGTCGTCGCTGAAGCCGTCGGCGGCCAGCCGCTCGCGCGCGCGGCCGGCGATCATCTCCTGCGCGCACGGGCACGCCGTCATGCCCTGCGCCTGCACGCCGACGAGCCGGCGCGTGCCGCGCTCGGACGCCACGGCGGACCCGAACATCGTGTACAGCGCCTGCGTGCGGATGCCCGAGACGGGCGCGTTCTTGTCCTCCGGGTAGCGCGCCGCGATCGTGACCTCCGCGCGCAGTCCCTGCTGGCGCTCGCGCACGCGCTCGGCGATGTGCGAGGCGAGCGTCTCGGCCTTGAACGCCTCGCCGAGCACGACCTCGTCGATCGCCTCCTCCACGACCTCCTCGAAGCGCGACATGTGCGCGCCCTTCTGCCGCGGATTGAGGTCCACGAAGCAGTCGAGATCGGCGTAGAAGAGCTGCTCCGCCTCGGAGCCCGCGCGGATGCGGATCATCTTCTGCACGTTCGTCACGCCGACGCGCGAGAGGCTCAGATGCGCGGTCGGCCGCCGGGCCTGGACGTCGTCGGAGGGGGCCCCGAGAAGCGGGATCGAGTCGGTCATCAGGAGGTCCGAAGATAGCGCGCCGGCGCTAGTGCGATATCGCCGGATCGGGTGTATGGTGGCCGTCAAGCGCGGCCCCCGCTGGCCCAGGGGGTGCGCACCGTCAGATGGGGGAGCGACGTTGAGTAGCAAGGAAGAAGGCGCCGCGCTTCTGGCCGGCCAGCACGCCGACGCTCCCTTCTCGGAGGTCGACGAGCTGCGCTCGCTGTTGTCCGACGCGCGCGAGCGTGGGTTCGTCTCGTTCGACGAGGTGGCCGCGACGCTCGAGGAGGTCGAGGTCACCAAGGAGCAGGTGCAGGAGCTGCACGGCTACCTGATCGACAACGGGATCGACGTCGTCGGCGCCGACGGCAGGCCCACGGCGCTGGTCGGCGAGCCGAAGGCCGACGAGGGCGACGCCACCAAGGACCCGACCCTCCCCAAGAAGCCCGAGATCGACCTGACCGTCGAGCCGAGCCTCGACTCGCTGCGCCTGTACCTGCGCTCGATCGGCCGCGTCGAGCTGCTCACCGCCGACGAGGAGGTCGGGCTCGCCAAGCGCATCGAGCGCGGCGACATGGCGGCCAAGCAGCACATGATCGAGGCCAACCTGCGCCTCGTCGTGTCTATCGCGAAGGGCTACCTCGGCCGCGGGCTCACGTTCCTGGACCTCATCCAGGAGGGATCGCTGGGCCTCATCCGCGCCGTCGAGAAGTTCGACTACCGGCGCGGCTACAAGTTCTCGACCTACGCGACGTGGTGGATTCGCCAGGCCGTGACCCGCGCGATCGCCGACAAGGCGCGCACGATCCGCATTCCCGTCCACATGGTCGAGAAGCTGAACAAGGTCGTGCACGTGGAGCGCCAGCTCGTCCAGCAGCTCGGCCGCGAGCCGACGCCCGTCGAGGTCGCCCTCGAGCTCGAGATCACTCCGCGCGAGGTCAAGGAGATCCAGCGGATGGCGCAGATGCCGGTCTCGCTCGAGAAGCCGATCGGCGAGGAGGACGACTCCGAGCTGGGCGATTTCGTCGAGGACGAGACCGCCGAGTCGCCGTACGAGCTCGCGCTCGAGAGCCTGCGCAAGGAGAACGTGCGCAGGGCGCTCGACGCGCTGCCCGACCGCGAGCGCGAGGTCATCGAGATGCGCTTCGGCCTGAAGGGCTCGGAGGCGCGCACGCTCGAGGAGGTCGGGCGCGCGTTCGGCGTCACGCGCGAGCGCATCCGCCAGATCGAGAACAACACCCTGAAGAAGCTCGAGATGCTCCCGGAGGCGCAGCGCCTCCGCGACGGCGCCTGAGCCTCAGCGGCGCGTCGTCCCGAACTCGGTCACGTAGCTCGCGCCCGGCACGGGTGGGGGCGGCACGGGCTTCTGCGCGACCACGCTGATGCCGATCGTGCGGAACGAGCGCTCGAGGATGTTGGCCCGATGCACCGGGCTGTTCATCCACGCGACGACCATGCTGCGCGGCGTGGCATACGGCAGGCCGGAGCCCACGCCGATGTTCTCTCCGCCCCCGCCGCGATACCTGACCTTGTGGAAGCGCGCGCCGAGCGGCGGCTCGCCGGGACCCTGGTGGGCGAGGAAGTGCTCGCGCAGCATGTAGCCGTTGTGCAGCCTGGCGGCGCGGCGCAGCTTCTTGTTGCGCCGGAACGGCTTCAGCCCGTTCGCGCGCCGCTGCTGGTTGAGCAGGCAGAGGGTCGCTTTCTCGATCTTCTTCGTGTTCCCGGCGGCCGGGAGCAGGTCGGCGTTCGCACAGCCGGCGGCGCCGGTGATCACGCGCGCGCGCACGCGTGCGAGGCGCTTCTGCGCCGGCAGCACGGTGATCTGCGTGGTCTGCGTCGTGTGCTGGCGCTGCTTGCCGCAGGTGCTGGAGCCGAGCGTGACGCTGATCGTGTGCACGCCCGGAGTCGAGAACGTGTACGGCACCGAGAACCGCGATCGGCGGCCGTCGCGGAATGCACGGTCCTTCGGGCGCAGGCGGCAGGCGGACTCGGCGAAGAAGCCCGGACCGTCGTCGAAGTCGATCGCGATCGAGTTGACGGGGTCGTTGCGGTCGCTCCCCGACGCCTTGATCGTGATCGGCTGCCCGACCGTCGCGGACAGCGGCGCGCTCAGAGTCGTGAAGTGCGGTGTGTTCAGCGGCGTCGTCCCGGTCAGCGTGCCCGGCGCCACCAGGATGCGGTCGAGGCCCGCGGTCTCGCCGTCGGCGTTCGTGGCCACGACGCGGTAGTGGACGATCGACCCCGGGCTCAAGCCGTTGAGCTGGGCGCTCACGGAGGTCGGGCTGTTGCCCGCGCCCGCGTCGCCCGGCGGGGTCGAGCTGCCGTAGAGCGGGGTGGTGCCGTAGTCGAAGCGGTAGCTCGTCGGCAGGCCGTTCGGCATCACGCTGCCCGTGACGGTCGTGCCGCTCGCCGCTCCGGTCGTGGCCGCCGGGCGGTGCGAGATGTATTCGTCGGCCCCGATGTCCTGAGTCGCGCCCAGGATGCGCGCGTCGCCGTCCATGTCGGTCAGCCCGGCAAGCGGGTCCGGGATCCCCGCGTCGATCGTGGGCGAGCCGGTGAGCTCGTGGAAGTCGCCGCCGGTGGGGTTCGCCAGCAGCGGGGCGGGATTGCCGTCGGTGTTGGAAGCGGCAAGCGTGACGAGGCCGCTGGTGCCGGTCCCTCCAGGCGCTCGCGCGATCACGTTCGTGCCGATGGCGCTGTTGCCGACGTCGGCGAAGATCCCGTAGCCCGATGCGCCTCCCCACGCGGTCACGTTGTGCAGCGTCGCACCCGCCCCCGTCGCCATGATCGCGACGCCATGATCGGTACTGTCGAGCGCCGTGCTCCCGCTCATGCTCGTGCCGGAGCCGAGCCGCGCGGCCTGGGAGCCCTCGGGGTCGGGATGCGTGTTCTGAAGCGCAAGGTCGCTGAGGTTCGCGCCGGTCGCATCGATCGCCGCGCCGCCCACGCCGTCCTGCCTCAGCACCACGTGCCGCAGCGAGCCGCCGAGCGGCATCTTCACGAGTGACCCCGCGATGAAGTCCGTGGCCCCGTGGATGACCGGGCGCGGCTGGCCGTCGGCGCCGTGGATGGCCACGCCGGCCGGAGCCGCGAGGCCGGTGGCCCCGAGGTCGTAGTCGCCCGGCAGCACGATGACCTCGTCCCCGGGCCCGGCCGCGTTGACCGCGACGGCGAGCGGGCACGCGCTCGCGCAGGTGAGGCTGACCACCCCCGTCGGGCTTGCCAGGCGCTGCGCCGCCAGCGCGCCGCCCGGGAACGCGAGCACCGCCGCGAGCGCGGCGATCCATGCCGGGATTGCGTTGCGGCTGAGCACGTTGTCCTTCGGGGGCGACCCTACGTCCGCGGGCAGGCCTTGTGCAAGCGTCCGGCGCATACACGAACATGTGTTCGTGCAATCGGTAAAACGCGCCGACCAAGGTGACTTCGGTGAATTCGCCGCGATGCAGTGGCTCGCGGGACGCGGGGCCGTGGTCGCGGTACCGGTGGGACGCAGCCCGGACTGGGACCTGATCGCGGACCTCGGCGGCCAGATCCTGCGCATCCAGGTGAAGACATCTTCGTTCCGCCGCGACGGACGTTGGGAGGTGACGCTGTGCACGCGGGGCGGGAACCAGAGCTGGAACGGACTCGTGAAGCGTCTCGACCCTTCGCGTTTCGACCACCTCTACGCACACGTCGCCGACGGGCGCCGCTGGTTCATCCCGGCTGTCGACGTCGGTGGCGGTAGCAAGCTGCTGCTTGGTGGCCCCAAGTACGCGAGGTTCGAGGTCGAGCCCGGCCTACCGCTACCCGACTTCGCAGCGGACGCTTCAGTCGCCGCTCTCTAGAATCGCCGTCGCTCGGGGGGATGTCCGAGTGGTTAAAGGAGATGGGCTGTAAACCCATTGGCTATGCCTACGCAGGTTCGAATCCTGCTCCCCCCACTACGCAGCCTGCTGCTCCGGCACGAAGGGGGCGAAGTTCTCCGGGCGCGCCCCTTACGCGCGCATGAGCGAACAACAGCAGGTCCTAGACGCGGATCCCGACGCGCCGATCCGCAACGCGACGCAGGTCGCCGGCTACTTCCGTGACGACTGCCGCACGCTGCGCGACTCACTTCAACTCGAGATGGTGGTGGCGCAGTACGCCCTGCGGCTGCGCGACGTGCATTCCCCCGAGGGGATTCCGGTGGGCGAGGCCATCAGCGCCGCCGTGGTCACGGAGCTCGAGCGGCACAAAGACCCGCTCTCACACGCGATCCTGCGCGGTCTCGAGCACCTCGGCAGCGGCGACACCGCGCAGCGCAGCGCCGACGCGGTGGCGCGTCTGTCGGAACGCGGCGTCGCCGTTGAGGAGAAGTTCGCGGACGTCGGGCTAGCCGAAGCGACCGGCGCCTGGCGCGACAGCAGCGGCGGCTGGGAGGACGAGTACTCGCTGTTCGTCGACTTCGAGCACCCGCTCGGCAGGCGCCACGCGCTGGCGCTGTTCGTCGAGCCGCGGCACGGCGGCGTCATCAAGCACATCGGGCTGATCGACCCGATGAGCGAGCTCGACTACCCGGGCGAGCCCGAATCGCTCGACACCCCCGTCGCGGGCGCGCTCCTGCGCAAGGTGCTCGACCGCTCGTTCCCGCGCTGGCCCGACTTCGTGGACGACTACCGCGTCCTGATCGCCGCGGCTCGCGCGCGAACGATGACCTAGGCTGCGCTGCGCTCCGGCTCGCCACGCTGCCGTCCCGAGAGCGTGGCGAGCTGCGGCGTGAGGTCGCCTGCGCCGCGCCGCGGCACGACGAACGCGAACACGAGAGCTCCCGCCAGCGCGATCGCACACATCAGAAACGACAGCGTGAAGCCGGTCGACGTCGGAATGCCGCCTGCGGCGAGCTGGCCCGCCAGCAGGGTGGCGGCAAGCTGGCCGCCGAAGGCGCCGCCCAGGGTTCGCGTGACCGCGTTCATCCCGGTGGCCACGCCCGTCTGCTCGCGGCACACGTTCTGCACGATCAGGTTCGCCATCGCGGAGAAGGAGAGTCCGATCCCCACGCCGAGCAGCCCGGCCGCGATGTAGATCTCCAGCTCGCCGGAGCGGTCGGCCACCAGCAGGACGTAGCAAGCGAGCGCGAACGCAGCGCCCGCGATCAGCGAGCCGCGCGAGCCGATTCGCCGCTCGAGGACGCCGGCCATCTGCCCGAGGATCACGATCGCGATGGTCGACGGCAGCAGGAAGAGCCCGGCCGCGGTCACCGACGCGCCGAAGCCGTAGCCCGTGCTCGTCGGCTCCTGGACCAGCTCCGGGAGGAGGATGAACGACGAGTACATGCCCACGCCGATCAGGAACGCGACGGCGTTGGTGGTCCAGACGCCCCGGATCGCCATCATCCGCATGTCCACGAGCGGTTCGCGCGAGCGCAGCTCCTCGCGCACCCACGCGAGGATGAGCAGCACCCCGAGCGCGAGCAGCCCGAGCGTCTTCGGCGAGCCCCAGCCCCAGGTGCTCGTCTGCGTGATCGCCAGCAGCACGCCCGAGATGCCGGCCGTCATGAGCGCTGCCGCGCGGTAGTTGATGTCGGCGGGCGTCTTGACCGGCGACTCCGGGATGTAGCGCCAGGTGAGGTACGCGGTGGCGAGGATTGCCACGAGCGGGAACCAGAACAGCCAGTGGTAGGAGAGGTGGTCGGTCACGATCCCCGCGAACACGACGCCGGCGCCGCCGCCGATTCCCAGCAGCGACGAGACCAGGCCGATCGCGCCCGGCACGCGCTCGTTCGGCAGTTCGTCGCGGATGATCGAGAACGCGAGCGGGAAGATGCCCCCGCCGGCGCCCTGGATCACGCGCCCCAGGACCATCAGCCAGAGCGACGAAGCGCACGCCGAGATCAGCGTCCCGGCCGCGAGCATCAGCAGCACCATCATCAGCAGCCGCTCCTTGCCGTACATGTCGCCGAGGCGGCCGATCAGCGGCGTGGCCACCGACGCGCTCAGCAGGAACGCCGTGAGCACCCAGCCGACGGCGCTCTGAGTCGTGTGCAGCGACCGCTGGATCTCCGGCAGCGCGGGCACGACGAGCGACTGCAGGAGCGAATACGCGACGCCGCCAAGGGAGAGGACGGCGAGCACGCTGCGGGGACCTGGGCTGGTTGCGCGGCGAAGCAAGCAGATGACAGTAGCCGCTCGGAATCGGACGTCCGTCCAGCGGCCTCAAGAACGCACCGGGGCCGGACGATCATCGCCGGACCGAGCTGTTCGTTCAGGGCAAACCCGTCGCGAGGCGGGGACGCAAAGCAAGGGGTCTCGTCAGCGAGACAGCCCGGCTGCCGGCTCTCCATACCGTCGACTCAGCAGTGGTGTTCGGGTCGAGATAAGGAGTCCCCTGAAATGAATCACCGATACAACGCAGGTCACGGCAAGCGGGTTCTTCTGTCTCTGCTGGCCACCACCTGCCTCGTCGTGGGATCGCCCGCTGCACTGGCTTCGGCCTCGTCGGGCGGCGCCCAGAAGCCGGTGAGCGCAACTCACGGCGACTGCAAGAACGACAACGCCGGGAAGCACAAGGGCTATGTCTGCCCGACCGACGACCCGACGCAGACCGTTACCGATCCCGGTACCGGCACGGGTGGCGATACCGGGGGCGACTCCGGTGGCGTCATCATGATGTAGCGAGTCGTTCTCGCGAGGACCACACGGCAGAGGGCGGGGGCTTCGGCTCCCGCCCTCGGTCGTTCTAGGCGGCCAGCGGCTCGCGCACGCGCTCGGTCACTCGCAGCGGCGACCCACGACGCGGGCTCATCGTGATGTTGCGTCGCTTCGCCACTTCGCCCCGTTCCGCGCCGGCGTGCAGCTCCACCCGCGACAGCACGGCGCGCAGCACGACCTTCATCTCCATGATCGCGAAGCTCGCGCCGATGCAACGGCGCCGGCCGCCACCGAACGGGATGAGGGTGTAGGTGCCCGGCGGCTCCTCGAGGAAGCGCTCCGGGCGGAACGAGTACGGGTCGCGGTAGATGCCCGGGTCGTGATGCACGAGGTAGGCGCTCGCCACCAGCGAGACGTTCTCCGGGTAGGTCCAGCCGCCGATCGTCACCTCTTGTTTCGTCAGGCGCGGCTCGGCGTTCTGCAGCACCGGCCGGCGGCGCATCGTCTCGTTGATGACGGCGGTCAGGTAGTCGTCGCCGTCGCCTGCGTCGAGCTCTTGTGTGAGGGTGGCCAGGACACGCGGTTCGCGCGGCAGGATCGCGAAGATCCAGGCGAGCTGCGACGCCGTGGTCTCGTGGCCCGCCACCATCATCGTCATCAGCTCGTCGCGGAGCTCGTCGTCGGACATGGGGGAGCCGTCCTCGTGGCGTGCGGCGAGGAACATCGCCATGACGTCGGGGCGGTCCTCGCCGTCGGTCGTGCGGCGCTCGCGGATCAGCTCGTACAGCGACTCGTTGAAGCGGTCCGACAGCTCGCCGTAGTAGGCCCACTTCCCGCCGAGCCGCCTGATCTGGTCCTGCACCGGGCCGGGCAGCATTCCCTCGGGTCGGGTGGCGAACGCCGCGAGCTGCGTGAGCTGGTCGCGCATCGTGTCGAGCCGCTCGCCCTCGTCGACGCCGAAGATCGCGCGCAGGACCACCTCAAGGGTGAGCTTCTGCATCTTCTCGTGGACCGGGAATGCGCGATCGCGCGGCCACGAGTCCACCTCGCGCTCCGCGATCTGGGTGACCAGGCCCTCGAGCTCCTGCATCTTCTCGCCGTGGAAGGCGGGCAGCATCAGCTTGCGCTGCTCGAGGTGCGGCTTCTCGTCGAGCAGGATCACCGAGTGCGGGCCCACGACCGGCTCGAGCACCTTCGCCCCCTCGCCCGGGTGGAGCACCTCCGGCGGCGCCTGGAAGACCTCCTTGATGTCGGCCGGGTCGGAGAGCATGATCGACGGCGGCAGGAGCGGCAGCCGGATCGTGAAGCGCTTGCCGTACTGCGCGCGGCACCGCTCCATGTACGCGATCGGGCGCGTCCACCAACCGAGCCCCTGAATGACGCTCGGCGCTCGCGGCCCCGGTGGCAGTGACGGCTGCATGCGGCTCTCCTCCCCTGCGTTCGCCCTGCTGTTGTTCTACGCCGGTTTCAGGGTCCGGTGTGTGCCGTTGGGCACTTGGGCGCTCCGCGCCTAGACTGCCGGGTCGAGCGCCCTCTTAGCTCAGTTGGTAGAGCACCTCCATGGTAAGGAGGGGGTCGTCGGTTCGAGTCCGACAGAGGGCTTCCCACTGACGTCTGCGCGAATGCGCGCTCTCCGGTGTAGAAACATCTCCTAATGGGAGAGATCGACCCCGGACCGCGCGACCACCTTGTCACCGGTTCGCTAGAACGCGCCCTCGACGGGGTCCCTGACGAGCTGCGTGTGGAGGAGCCGCTGCACGCTGCGGAAGCGCCTGACCGACTGGCGCGACATGCGATGGACGAGATCCGCCGCGGGCTTGATCCGGACCAAGCCGCTGACAACCAGGCGGACGGTGTTAACCGCATGCTGCGAGACATTGCGGGTTCGGCGTTCGATGACGTCGCGATCGCACTGCCGGCGCGGGTGCTACGGGGCATCAAGGCGAGGACCGCTTTGGGTGCTCCCGCCGACTTGCCGCCCGCTCCGGCGATCCCGTTCAGCCAGAGCGATCTGCTTGTGAACGCCGAGGGCCAGCCGAATGTCGGCTCGGAACTTCGAGCCGAGTTGGCGACTGCTGACTCCGTAGATCTGATCTGCGCATTCGTGATCTGGTCAGGGGTCCGCCACGTGCGCGACACGCTGGAGGCGGTCATCGAGCGCGGTGGCCGTGTCCGCGTAATCACCACGACCTATATGGGGGCGACCGAGAAGGCGGCCGTTGACGAACTCGTCAGGATCGGCGCCGATGTCCGCGTGGCGTTCGACGCGCGCACCACGAAACTCCACGCGAAAGCCTGGCTCCTTGAGCGTGGGTCCGGGCTGACAACGGCATTCGTCGGCTCGTCGAACCTTTCCCACACGGCGCTATTTGACGGTCTCGAATGGAACGTCCGCCTCTCGGCGATGGATGCGCGGCATGTGATCGATCGGGTGCGGATGACGTTCGAAAGTCATTGGGCGTCCGAACACTTCGAGCATTACGACCCGGCCGTCAACGGCGCCGAGCTCGCAGAGGCCCTGCGTCAGCACGACCGCCGATCGCTCGGCGAGGCCTCCACGATTACGTTCGCCAATCTCGACGTTCGGCCCTATCCGCATCAGCAGCGGATGCTCGAGACGCTCATGACCGAGCGGGAGCGGCATGATCGTCACCGGAACCTCGTTGTTGCCGCGACTGGAACCGGCAAGACGGTAGTCGCAGCTCTCGACTACCAGCAGCTACTCGAAAGAAGCGGTCGCGACCTGTCGTTGCTCTTCGTGGCCCACCGCGAAGAGATTCTGCGCCAGTCACTCGCGACGTATCGCGCCGTCCTACGTGACGGGAGCTTTGGCGAGATTCACGGCGGTGGCCGGGTTGCTTCCGGAAAGCACGTCTTCGCCATGGTCCAGTCGCTTGGCGGTGCTCGTCTAGAGGCGATACCACGCGATGCCTTCGACATCGTGGTCGTCGATGAATTTCACCACGCCGCCGCAGCGACCTACGACCGCCTTCTGAAACATCTCGAGCCCCGCGAGCTACTCGGTTTGACCGCTACGCCCGAGCGCCTCGACGGGGAGGACGTGACCGCATGGTTCGATCACCGGATAGCGGTCGAGCTGCGGCTTTGGGAGGCCATCGATTACGGCTTCTTGGTTCCGTTCCAGTACTTCGGGGTGGCCGATGGCACAGACCTCAGTCACGTCACGTGGCGGCGTGGTGGATACGTGACGGACGAGCTGAGCAACGTCCTTAGCAACGACGACCAGCGCGTGACGAAGTTGCTCCAGGCTCTCCAGCACATTGTGCTCAACACGCACTCGATGCGGGCGCTCGGCTTCTGTGTTTCTAAGGAGCACGCTCGCTACATGGCGCGCAAGTTCAACGAAGCTGGAATCGCCAGCGTTGCGGTAACTGGTGACGATTCTCCCGACGCGCGCGCCGAATACCTCAAGAAGTTCAAGGCCGGAGAGCTGCGCTGTCTGTTCTCGGTGGAGGTCCTTGGCGAAGGCGTTGACGTGCCCGACGCCGACTGTCTTCTATTGCTTCGACCAACGCAATCGGCGACTGTTTTCTCGCAGCAGCTCGGACGTGGACTTCGCAGGGCGCGCGGCAAGAGCCATCTGACCGTCATCGACCTGATCGGGCAGCACAGGCGGGAGTTCCGCTTTGAAGACCGCTTCGGCGCCATCATCGATCGGCGCCGCGGCAGCGTGCGAGAGCAGGTCGAAGCTGAGTTCCCGTTCCTGCCAGCTGGGTGCACGGTCGATCTAGACCGTCAGTCTCAGGAGCTGATTCTCGAGAACTTGCGCGCCGGAGTTCGTCGTTCTAGGTGGAAGGTGCTCGTGTCAGCGCTCCGGCACGACGACGACGTAGCCCTCGACGACTTCCTTACGCGCAACGACTACGCGCTCGCAGATATTTATCGAGGTGGTCGCAGTTGGACGCAACTGCGCCGCGAGGCGGGAGCGAGCTGGCCGCAAGCACGAGAGCCTAGCCTGGAAACGCGATTCCTGCGCGCGCTCGGTCGCATGACCCACGTTGACGACCGCGAACGCGTCGACTTCTACCGCGACCTGCTCGACAAGCGCGAGCCGCCGACCGCGGATCGGCTAGAGCCACGCACCGGGCGGCTACTCACGATGCTCGCGTGGGACCTTGGGTCTGACGCGTCCCATGCCTCCATCGACGACTTCTTCCAGATGGTCTGGCCCGAGCGCGCCGTTCGCGAGGAGCTGTGTCAGATTCTGGACGCCGCGGATGCGCGTGCGACGACACGTACGGCTCCTTCTGAACTCCCGCCTGAGATTCCGTTGCGCCTGCACGCCCGGTACACGCGCGCTGAGATAGTCGCGGCGCTCGGTGCAGGTGCTGGGCCAAAGCCAAAGGTCACGCAGGGCGGAATCCTATGGGTTGAAGAAGCGGCCAGCGACGTCTTTTTCGTCGATCTCAAGAAGGCGGAGCGCGACTACTCGCCTACCACGATGTATCGCGACTACGCAATCAACACCGAGCTGTTCCACTGGGAATCGCAGTCACGCCAGACGCCGGCGCAACCGACGGTCCAGCGCTACATCAACCACCGCAAACTTGGCACGCGCGTCCTGCTCTTCGTACGGGAGCGAAAGAATTTCGAGCTGGGGACGCAGCCGTTCACGTTTCTCGGACCCGTGGACTACGTCACTCATCAAGGTGAGCGACCGGTGGCCTTCACGTGGAGGCTCAAGACGCCGATGCCGGAGGCGCTCTTCGAAGTCGCCAGGAGCGTCGCGGCGTAGTACCAGTCAGGCATTGCTCTTCGCGCCCTTCCGCGCCTCCTTCAACGACTCCTCCAACGCCGCCATCAAATCCGGCACCGCATCCGGAGCGCCGCCGTCGCCCGAGGGCGCCTCGATCTTCTGCCCCTTGCGCTTCTTGTTGACGACCTTCTGCAGCCGCGCGCGGTACCGATCCTTGTACTTCTCCGGATCCCAGTCGCCGCCAAGCGCCTCGATCAAGGAAACAGCCGCGTCGAGCTCCTTCTTCGCCGGCTTGACAGATTTCCCCGACGCCGACGGAACATCACCGACCGGCCGCACCTCGTCCGCGAACCGCATCGTGGTCAGCGTCAAGGCCCCATCACGCGCCCGCACGATCGCCAGGTGCTCCTTCGCGCGCATGACGAACCGGCCCAGCGCCGCCTCGTCGCAGTCCTCCATGACACCGAGCAGCAGC
>JAICRZ010000264.1 GCA_025937135.1 Thermoleophilaceae bacterium | reverse complement strand
ACGATCACGGCAGCGGCGGCGGCCATGTCCTGCACCGACACCCACTCGCGCACCGAGTGGAACGCGTGCCCGCCGGCGAAGATGTTCGGTGTCGGGAGGCCGCGCGCGCTCAGCATCGACCCGTCGGTGCCGCCGCGGATCGGCTCCTTGATCGGCTCGATGCCCTCCGCGCGAATCGCCCGCTCGGCGGCGGCGGACACCTTGGGATGTGCCTCCAGGTAGTTGCGCATGTTCGGGTACTGCGGCTCCGCGTGGAACTCGAGCTGCGCGCGCGGCTCGTCGGCCACCACGCGCTCGGCGGTCTCGCGCAGCACCTCCACGTGCGCGGCCAGCTTGGCGTCGTCGAAGTCGCGCACGATCGTCTCGATCGTCGCCTCGCCGGAGTTGCCGCGCACCTCGTACACGTGAATGAAGCCATCGCGCCCGGAGGTCTGCTCGGGGGTCAGCTCGGGCGGCAGCTCGGCAAGGATGCGCCCCGCCAGGCGCGTCGCGTTCACCATGCGGCCCGTCGCGAAGCCCGGATGGATGTCGACGCCCGTGATCTTCACGACGGCCGCCATGCCGGAAAAGGTCTCGTCCTGGATCTCGCCGAGCGTCGATCCGTCGATCGTGTACGCGGCCTCCGCGCCGAAGCGGTCGATGTCGAAGAGCGTCGCGCCCTCCCCCACTTCCTCGTCGGGCGTGAAGCCGATCCGCAGCGTCGGCCGCGGCATGTCCGGGTGCGCGGCCAGGTGCGCGACCGCGGCCATGATCTCCGCCACGCCGGCCTTGTCGTCGGCCCCGAGCAACGTGTCGCCGCTCGAGGTGACGATGTCGTGGCCCGCGTGGTCGTCGGGCTCCACGACGGTTCCGTTGCGCGGCAGCTCGATCGGGCCGCCGGGGTGGTCGCGATGCACGATCGGCTCGACGCCCGCGCCGGGAGCGTCGGGGCTCGTGTCCACGTGCGCGATCAGCCCGATCGTCGGGCCGTTGGGTGGGTGGGCCGGTAATGTCGCCATCACGTAGCCGTTCTCGTCGAGTGCGGCGTCCCGGAGCCCGATCGCCTTGAGCTCGTCCACCAGCAGCGCCGACAGCTCGAGCTGGCCCGGCGTGCTCGGGCTGCCGGTGCGCCCGCGCGCCGCCTGGGTGTCGATCCGGACGTAGCGCAGGAAGCGCTCCAGCACGTCGCCCGCGAGCTCCTCGGCGAGCTGCGAGGTGAACGGCGCCGGCACTACTGCGACTCGGCCTCTTGCTTCAGCCCCTCGGCGGCGCCGCCGAGCAGGAAGCTGCGGACCTGGTCCACGACCGGTCCGCGCACCAGCATTCCGAGCATCCGCCCTGGGTCCACGGCCAGGCCGTACGTCGCGCGCGTTCGGCCGCCGCCGAGGTCCTCGAAGTTCCACCAGCCCTTGAGCGACTTGGTGTCGCCCTTCTCCTGCACCCACTCGATCCGCTCGTCCGGGAAGTAGCTAAACCGCAGCCGCGCCTTGACGGTCTTCACCTTCGCGTCGGACTCGGTCTCGACGAGCTCGGCACGGCCGTCGGCGTCCTCCTCGAGCACCTCGACCTCGCGCAACGACCCCTGCCACTCGGGCGCGCCCTCGATGTCGGCGGCGATGTCGAAGCAGCGGTCGATCGGCGCCTCGATCTCGACTGTGCGTTCTCCTTCGATCAGTCCCATGTCGCGCAGATTACCCGCCGTCGGGCGCGGCGCCGCTCATCGAGCCCTCCTGCTGCACGGCCTCGCCGGCGCCGTCCATGGACGCACCGCCACGGACCGGGTCACCGATCACGCCAGGCGAGTAGTAGCGACGCAGCCACGCCGCCAGCCCGTCGAGGTCGGGCAGCAGGACGCGCTCGTTGATGTTCGCCTGGTCGAGCCGCTCGCGAACCTCGGCCTTCACGTCGGGCGGGAGCCGCCAGGCGCACCACAGCTCCGGATGCGCCTCGAGCCACTCCTCCATCTGGTAGGTCGGATTCGACATCGCCGAGAGCACGGCGGCCTGGTTGACGATGCGCTCGTCGAGCGACGGCGGCTCGAAGAACAGGACGAACGGATCCTCGTCGCGGCCCATCTCGTTGAACTCGTCGAGGTCGGTCGCGTGCGCGGCGAGCATGCCGGTGGTGAACACGAGCGCGCTCTCGCGGCCGAGCGATTCCCGCAGGGCCTCCGGGAGCAGGTCATGCGCGCCGTCGGCGTCGAGCGCGAGCAGCAGGCCCTCCTCGTCCGCCCACGATGCGGTCGCGAAGTGCAACGCCACGTAGGGCGAGAAGGTCCAGTCGAGCAGCCGCGTCGGCAGGCCGTGGTGCTGGGCGAGCGAAAGCCAGTCCCAGGTGGTCGGGCCTGGTGCCTCGCGGTGT
>JAICRZ010000004.1 GCA_025937135.1 Thermoleophilaceae bacterium | reverse complement strand
TGTCGTCGATGCCGGCAAAGGCCGTCAGCGTGGACCAGCGCTTGATGTTCTCGAGCCCGAGCAGCGCGACGGCGCGCCCGATCGAGTCGACCTCGCGGCGCAGGCCGAAGAAGGCTGAGGTGATGTAGCGCAGCAGCCGGTCCGACAGGGCGACGTCGCGCGAGATCAGCTGCTCGATGGTGCCGAGGTTGATCTGGGGGTCCTGGAGCGCGCCCACGAGCTGCACCACCGAGATCCGGTTCGGCGCGACGCCGCGCGCGGAGACGGTCTCCGGCTGGCAGAAGAAGTAGCCCTGCGCGAGGTCGAAGCCGAGGTCGAGCGCGCGGCGGTAGTCGGCGCGTGTCTCGACCTTCTCGGCGAGCAGCATCACGCCGTGGCGCCGCAGCCGCTCGGCGTCGGTCGCGATCTGCTCGTCCGTGCGCGCGAGGAAATCGATCTTCACGATCCCGACCTGCTCGACCAGCGGCGCGTGTTCCTCGTCCCAGATGAAGTCGTCGAGCGCGATCGTGTAGCCGAGCGCGCGGAGCTGGGTGAGCGCCCCGAGCAGCTCGTCGTCGACCGGCTGGTCCTCGAGGAGCTCCAGCACGATCCGCTTCGGCGGCAGCGTGAGCGGCAGCTTGCTCACCACGAAGTCGCGCGAGACGTTCAGCCAGGCGGCGTTGTCGCCCACCAGGTTCTCGAGCCCGATCTCGGTGAAGGCGTTGATGACGACGGTGGAGGTGGCCGCGTCGTGGTCGCCGACGATCGCCGTGCTCTCGTTCGCGCGACGGAACAGCAGCTCGTAGCCCCAGAGCTCGAGCTGGCCGTCGAAGATCGGCTGTCGCGCGACGTATACCTCAGACACGGTGTGCACCCCTCGGATGGGCTATCGGCGCACCGCCCCCCGCGCTTGACCGCGATGTCCGTTCAATAGCCGTAGCTGCGATTCGGGCGTCAGAGCAGCGGTTCGAGCTCGTCCAGCTCGTCGACCACGGCGTCCGCGCCTGCGGCGAGCAGCGCGGCCCTGTCGTAGCGCTCGTTCGCCACGCCGATCGTCCGCACGCCGGCCGTCAGCCCGGCGGCGACGTCGTTCGGGGTGTCACCGATCAGGACCACCTCGGCGAGCGGCGGCGAGCCGGCGCGCTCGCGCGCGAGCCGGACCAGCTCGGCGCGGTCCTCGGCGTCCGAGCCGAACCCGCCCTGCCCGGAGGGGAACGCGTCGCCCAGGCCGCGGCGCGCGAGCTTGCGACGCGCGATCGGCTCGAGATTGCCGGTCACGAGCGCGAGCCGGTGGCCGGCGCCGCGCAGGCGCTCGAGCACCTCTGCGGTGCGGCGGTCGCCGTCGGTGGGCGAGCCGTCCTCGAGCTCGTCGTAGGCCGCGCACGCCGCCCGCTCCCAGCGCGCGAGCTCGTCCTCGCCCGGCGCGCCCACGCCGTTCGCCTCGAGCAGCTCGCGGAGGATCCAGCGGTCGGTCTTGCCCCACGGCTCGACAGCGCGCACCGAAGCCTCGTCGGTCTCCGGCGGGAGGCCGAACACCTCCACCGCCGCGCGCGCCATCGCCTGCTGGTGGGTCAGCGGACGCGTGCGCACGAGGGTGCCGTCGATGTCGAAGAGCAGCAGCACGCGAAGTCGGCACTCTCCCACAACCGGGGGGTTTTCAGACCTTGTGCGCTCGGCTACTATCCGTGTCCCCCTACGTGAGGGGCGGGGGACTTGTTGCGGGACATGTGGTCCCCGCTGGGTCACAGGGAGAAGAGATGTCGTATGTGAACTGTCCGCGCTGCCGGCTGACGGTCCGGCTCCGTGACGACGCGCTTACGCCGGAGTACTGCCCACGCTGCGCGGCCAAGCACGGCGTGCAGTCGAAGGTCTACCTGTCCGCGACGCCGGCGCGCCTTTTCGCCCGGCCGCAGACGACCGCCGAGCCCACGACGCAGCCCGCCGCGCCTGCATAAGCGGCGCGGGCGCCGCTCGCGGCGCGTAGCTTGCGGGCGCGTGCGACTGCTCCTCGCGTGCATCACGGGCGCCCTGCTGGCCGCACCATGTGCCGCGCACGCTGCGGTCAGCATCGGCGATCAGCGCGTGGTGGTGGGTGCGGGCGACGCGAGCGCCGTCATCGATCGCCACCCGTTCCGGATGGCCTTCACACACGCCGGCGCGACCGACCTCCAGGAGGTCGCGAACAGCGGCCAGCAGCCGCAGCCGATAGCGCCGACGCCGCAGCCGATCCCGCTCGGCAACGACACGCAGACGCGGCCGGCCCTCTACGCGCCGCTCCAGTTCACGGTCGGGGCGTCGCGCGAGTTCCAGTATCCGGGCACGCAGTGGAACGGCAACGCGCTGTCCGGCACGGAGGCGGGCGTCATCTACTCGGCGCGGGACGTCGTGGCTGCGCAGCCGGACGGGCAGGGCGTCCAGCTCACGGTCTCGACCAGCGACCCGAGCGGCCGGCGCCTGATCGTCGGAATCCACCCGGGTCCGAGCGGGACGCTGGTGGTGGACGTGAAGCCGACGCCGAGCGACGGCGTGGTGACGATCGGCGACTCGTTCGCGTCGGGCCCCGACGAGGCGTTCCACGGCTTCGGCGGACGCCACAACTCGATCGACCAGCGCGGCGCGGACTTCTACAACTGGATCGAGCAGGAGAACGTGGGGGCGGGCGCCCTCCAGCCGGGCATCAGCGCGACGCCCGGAACCGGCGGCCAGGGCTATCTGTTCCCGAACGGCGCCACGGCGGCCTACTGGATCCAGTCGCAGTTCGTCTCCTCACGGCCGTACGGGTTCATGCTCACGCGCGACGAGATCTCGCGCTGGCGCATGGCTTCCGACAGGCCGGATGCGTGGCAGGTGTCCGCCGGCGCCCGGGAGCTCTCGTACCTCGTCGCGCCCGGGCCGAAGGCGATGGCGAGCCTCACGGCCGCGGGTGGCCGCCACCGCCCGCCGCCGGCGTGGGCCCTGCGCGGCCAGCTCGACCGCGAGGTGGGCTATCCGAGCGACAGCGCCGCCGGCTACCAGGCGCACTTCGAGGACGACCTGAAGCACATCCGCGCGGGCGACATCCAGATCGGCGCGTACCGGATCGAAGGCTGGTGGTACTACGACGACGCGACGCTGCGGCACATGATCGAGCAGCTTCACGCGCTCGGCATCAAGGCGCTCGTCTACTACCGGCCCTTCTTCGACCAGCAGAAGAGCGGCACCAACGACCCCGACGGCTACGCGACGCTCACGAGCAACGGCTGGGCGGCGAAGACGCCGACGGGGCAGCCGTACGAGTTCGTCGACAACTTCAACCAGCCGGCGGTCCTGCTCGACGTGACCAACCCGGACGCGCGGCGCTGGTGGGAATCGCGCATCCGGCGCGCGCTCGACCTCGGCGCCGACGGCTTCATGCAGGACTTCGGCGAGCAGGTGCAGGTGGACATGCGCTTTGCCGACGGCTCGACCGGCGCGGAGATGCACAACCGCTATCCCGTGCTCTACCACGCGCTCACGCGCGGCATCCTCGACCGCTACCGCCGCGAGCATCCCGGCCGCACCTTCTTCTGGTACACCCGCGCCGGCTACAGCGGCACGCCCGGCTCGCCGGCGTCGGAGACGTCGAACTTCCCCGGCGACGAGACGACCGACTGGAGCCGCTCATCGGGCCTCGCCTCGCTCACCACCGACATGCTCAACCGTGCTGTGGGCGGCGCCTACGGCTTCAACGCCGACATCGGCGGCTACTTTGACATCGGCCCCTACCAGCCGACCACGAAGGAGCTGCTGATCCGCTGGGCGGAGTGGTCGGCGCTGTCGCCGATCTTCCGGCTGCACGGCTCGATCTCCGCGGGCACGCACACGCCGTGGTCATACGATGTCGAGACGGTCGCGCTGTACAAGCGCATCTCCGCGCTGCACGACCGCGCCGCGCCGTACATCCTGCGCTGGTGGAAGTCCGCCGCGCGCACCGGCGTGCCGCTCACGCGTCCGCTCTGGCTCGCCTATCCGAATGACCCCGAGGCCGCCAGGCAGGACCAGGAGTGGCTGCTGGGCCCCGACGTGCTGTCGGCGCCGGTGGTCACCGAGGGGGCGTCGTCGCGCGACGTCTACTTCCCGAAGGGCTGTTGGGAGGCGGGTGACACGGGCGAGCGCTACAGCGGCCCGCGCCACGCAACCGTTGCGGCGCCGCTCGCGCGGCTGCCGTACTTCTTCCGCTGCGGCACGCAGCCGTTCGGGCCGTCACGACGGGCGTGCGTCGACCGGCGCAAGTTCTCGTTCCGCATCCACCAGCCGCGCCGCGGCCGCATCGTGCGCGTGACGATCTTCGTGAACGGCAAGCGGCGGCACGTGGTGCGAGGGCACCGCGTGAGGCGGGTGACGCTCCGGCGCCTGCCGCGCGGGCGCTTCACCGTCCGGATCGTCGCGCGCTGGGCGCGCGGCCCGCGCACGGTCAGCGTGCGGCGCTATGTCGGCTGCCACAAGGGGCGCCCGCGCACCCGCGTGCAACGTCGCCGCAACCACCACGCAACGCGCGCGGCCGACACTCGCACCGTTGACCAACCCAACGGAGGTGCGAGATGAACAGGATCACGACGATGACGATGGCGGCGCTGGTGATGGCTTCGGCCTACGCTACGGCGAAGGTGACAGTCACCGCCTGACCAAGCCGATGGACCCCACAACGAGACGCGTCATGCGGCCGGGCCTGGCGATCCTCGCGATCCCGCCCGCCTGGGTGGGCATCTGGGCCACGGCCGCGCCGCGCTCGTTCTACGACGACTTCCCGGGCACGAGCTCGTGGGTGTCGCCGCTCGGCCCCTATGACGAGCACCTCGTGCGCGACGTGGGCGCCTTCGACCTCGGCCTGCTCGTGGTGGTGCTGTTCGCGCTCGTCACGCTCGACCGGCGCGTCGTGCAGGCGGCGCTCGTGGCGGCGATCGTCTCGGGCCTGCCGCACCTGATCTACCACCTGACAGCGACCGCGCCGCTGTCGACGGCCGACAACATCCTCAGCCTCATCGGGCTTGCGCTGCCGATCCTCATCGCAGTGATCCTGTTGCCCAAAACGCGCTCCGATTCGCGCGTTCGTGGGTTACAGTGATCTGGCGCGCGCACGCTAACGCGGGGGGCGAGTGTGCGCGCGGCGCCACCGCATGCCTGGGCTTCCCCCGCACACCCCTGCCGGCTTCGACCGCCGCGGCTTTCTCGGCCTCGGCGGCGCCGCGCTGATCTGCGGCATCGGCGGCCACAAGCTCGCGGTCTCGACGCCCGCCGAGGTCGCGCAGGCCGATGCGTTCGCGCGTCGCCTGCCCAAGCCGAAGGCGGCGCGCGACCCCGTCGACGAGCTCACCTTCCAGACGCCGCAGCCGCAGCCGGGCGGGCAGAAGCGCGAGTACTGGCTCCAGGCGCGCCCGGCGAAGTGGAACGTGGCGCCCAGCGGTCGCGACGAGTGGATGAACCACCCGATCCGCGGTCGCCGCACCTTCCGCGCGCTCGTCTACCAGCGCTACAGCGACGGCTTCGCCGAGCCGATCGGCGCAGCCTCGATGCCGGGCCCGACGCTCGAGGGCGAGGTCGGCGACACGATCGTCGTGCACTTCCGCAACGGCGACGACCACTTCGAGCAGCCGCTGACCGTCCATCCGCACGGCGTCCGATACAACCCCGAGTACGACGGCGCCTACCTCGGCGACTTCACGCGCGCCGGCGGCTTCGTCGCGCCCGGCGAGGAGTTCACCTACACGTACGAGTGCACGCCCGACTCCGTGGGCGCCTGGCCCTACCACGACCATGGTCCCAACCACGTGATCAATTCGCTGCGCGGTCTCTTCGGACTCGTCGTCGTGCGCGAGAAGGGCGCCCGCAAGCCCGACGTCGAACAGCCGCTCGTGATGCACAGCCTGCCGCCGCAGGTCACCGGCATCGACAGCATGCTCCAGTGCTTCAACGGTCGCAGCTACGCGGGCAACACGCCAACCGTGCGGGCGAAGGTGGGGCAGGACGTGGCGTTCCACGTCTACGCCGCTGACTCCGCTTTCCACACCTTCCACATCCACGGGCACCGCTGGAAGGACGCCTCCGGCGTGTCGGTCGACTGCCCCACCGTGGGACCGAACGAGTCGATCACCGCACGCTGGAAAGAGGACAACCCTGGTCGCTGGCTCTATCACTGTCACGTGTCACCACACATGACGATGGGGATGGCCGGCTGGTACATCGTCGAACCATGAGGAGGAGAAGTTGAGGACTCGCATTGGAGGGACGGCCGCGCTCGCGATAGCGCTGCTCGTGCCCGCGACCGCGATGGCCGTGGATTACCCCGCGCCGTCCAACCCGGGTGGCCCCAGCAAGCGCCCGAAGCACACGAAGACGCTCAAGGTGTGCAAGCACGGCAAGCACTGCATCAAGTCGATCCAGAAGGCCGTGAACAAGGCCAAGGCCGGCGACACGATCAAGATCGGCCACGGCACCTACCGCGAGAGCGTGCTGATCAGCGGCCGGAAGAAGGCGTGGCTGCGGCTCGTCGGCGACAAGCGCCACCCCGAGAAGGTCGTGATCGACGGCCGCAAGAAGAAGCAGAACACCGTCTTCGTCAACGGCGCCAACAACGTCACGCTGAGCGGCCTGTCGGCGCGCAGGTACAAGGGCAACGGCTTCTTCGCGCTGAACGTCGACGGGTACGACTTCAACCACCTGCTCGCCCACGACGGCGGCGTCTACGGCATCTACGCCTTCAACTCGAAGGGCGGCCGGATCACCGACTCGGAGGCGTACTACAACAACGACGGCGGCTTCTACATCGGGCAGACGCCGAAGCAGGTGAAGCCGAAGCGCTCGATCGTCAAGAACGTCACCTCGTGGGGCAACGTGATCGGCTGGTCCGGCACCAACATGCGCTACGTGACGATCACGAAGAGCAAGTTCTTCGACAACGGCACGGGCATCGTCCCGAACGCGCTCGACTCGGAGAAGTACCCGCCGGCCGAGGACAACGTGATCGCCGACAACGACGTGTTCTGGAACAACTTCAACTACCACGCGGGCGCGCCGTTCAAGCTGCGCGCTTCGGCCACCAGCTTCCCGTACCCGACGGGTGTCGGGATCCTGCTGTTCGGTGGCCACCGCAACGTTGTGCAGAACAACCGCGTGTACGGCAACTACCTGGTCGGCATCGGCGCGATCGAGCAGTTCGTGCTCCAGCAGAAGGACGCAGCGTCGCTCGAGAGCAACCAGGTGATCGGGAACCAGCTGGGCCTCGGCGGAACCGACAAGAACGGGCGTGACCTGTTCTACGACGGCTCCGGCAACGGCAACTGCTTCCAGGACAACGCCACGACGACGGTGAACGAGCCGCAGGACAACTCGGTGTTCGCACCGTGCCCCGGCCCGACTCCCAACCACTTCCGCCAGGACGAGCGGGACCTCACCATCAAGTGGGCGACCGACCCGCCGGAGCAGAACTGGATCCGCAACCCGCACGCGGCCAAGCCGGGCTACAACGCGCTCGAGCACTGGACGAAGGGCTTCGACCCGGGCAGCGCGGTGAAGACGGCGCGGCGTGTGGTGGCGGCCACGGCGTCGGCCGCCGGCCACGGGCGCACGGTCAAGGTGGGCGACTACTTCCTGTCGCCGGGCAAGCTGACCGTGTCGCGCGGGACGAAGATCACCTGGAAGTGGCTCGCGAGCAACGGCGACACGCACGACGTGAAGCTCAAGCGCGCGCCGAAGGGCGTGAAGCACTTCCATTCCGACTACGCGTCGACCGATTACAGGTTCGCGCGCAAGCTGCGCAAGCGCGGCAAGTACAAGGTCATCTGCACTCTGCACCCCACGCAGATGCACCAGACGATCATCGTCAAGTAGTGGAAGACGCGATCCGCAGGGCGCTCGCGATGCGCACCTGGGCTGTCGTGGGCGCCTCCCCGGAGGCGTTCCGCGACAGCCACCGGATCGCGGCGATGCTGGAGTCGCGCGGCTACCGCGTGATCCGCGTGAACCCGAAGTGGGATTCAGCGGTGCCTTCACTCGCCGAGGTCGGCGAGCCGGTCGACGTGGTCGACATCTTCCGCCGGTCGGACCAGTCCGGCGCGCACGTGGACGAGGCGATCGCCATCGGCGCGCGCGCCGTCTGGATGCAGCTCGGCGTGGTGGACGAGGCGGCGGCCGAGCGGGCGCGCACGGCCGGGCTCGATGTGGTCATGGACCGCTGCCCCGCGATCGAGATGCCGCGGCTCGGGATCGCGGGGCCGGAAACCGGGTAGTCCGCCCGGCATGTCAGACGAACAGGAATTCCCACCGCAGCAACAGGGGCGCCCCGGCCACGAGGGCGAGATGGATCCGGAGCCGCAGGACGAGATGCGCGGCTACACCGGCTCGGGCAAGCTCGACGGCAAGGTCGCGCTGGTCACGGGCGGCGACTCGGGCATCGGGCGCGCGGTGTGCGCGGCGTTCGCCAAGGAGGGCGCCGACGTGGCGATCGCCTACCTGTCGGAGGACGCGGACGCCGAGCACACCAGGTCGCTCGTCGAGGCCGAGGGGCGGCGCGCGATCACGCTGCGCTGCGACGTGCAGAGGGAGGACGAGGCGCGCGGAATTGTTCGCGACACGGTCGACAGGCTCGGCAGGATCGACATCCTCGTGAACCACGCCGGCACCCAGACGCCGGTCGACGATCCCGGCGAGATCACGACCGAGCAGTGGGAGGGCACGTTCAGGACGAACGTCTACGGCCCGTGGTGGAGCACGCACGAGGCTCTCAAGCACATGGGGGAGGGCGCGTCGATCATCAACACCGGGTCGGTGAACGGGCTGCGCGGCAACAAGGAGCTGATCGACTACTCCGCGACGAAGGGTGCGATCCACGTGCTCACCTTCTCGCTGGCGCAGGCGCTCGTGGACCGCGGCATCCGCGTGAACTGCGTGGCGCCGGGCCCGGTCTGGTCGCCGCTGATCGTGGCCACGTTCCCGGAGGAGAAGGTCAAGGAGTTCGGCACGCAGGTGCCGATGGGACGCGCGGGCCAGCCGGACGAGATCGCACCGTCGTACGTGTTCTTCGCCTCCGAGCAGCTCTCGAGCTACTACACGGGCGAGGTGCTGGCCCCAATCGGCGGCGAGACGATGCCGGGGTAGTCTCCCGAAGGTGCGCGCGCTCACCGTCGTTCCGCTGAAGGCGAACTCCGCCGAGGTCACGGAGATGCCCGACCCGCAGCCGCGCGACGGCGAGCTGCTGGTCGACGGCATCGCCATCGGCGTCTGCGGCACCGACATCGAGATCGTCGGCGGCGAGTACGGCTGGGCGCCGCCCGGCGAGGAGCGGCTGGTGCTCGGCCACGAGTCACTCGGGCGCGTGCGCGAGGCGCCCGCGGGCAGCGACTTCAGCGAAGGCGACCTCGTGGTCGGCGTCGTGCGCCGGCCCGATCCGGTGCCGTGCCTGCCGTGCAGCCGCGGCGAGTTCGACATGTGCCGCAACGGCCGCTACACGGAGCGCGGCATCAAGGAGATCCACGGCTACGGCTCGGAGAAGTGGACCGTCGAGGCCGACTACGCCGTGAAGCTCGACGCCTCGCTCGAGTCGGTCGGGATGCTGATGGAGCCGACCACGATCCTCGCCAAGGCGTGGGACCACATCACCAGGATCGGCTCCCGCTCCCCGTTCGAGCCCGAGCGCGTGCTCATCACCGGCGCGGGGCCCATCGGGCTGCTGGGCGCGATGCTCGGCAAGCAGCGCGGCCTGGACGTGCACGTGCTCGACCGGGTGACCGACGGACCCAAGCCGAAGCTCGTCGAGGACCTGGGCGGCACCTACCACTCGGGCGACATGGCCAGCGCGGTCGGCCACTGCAAGCCCGACATCATCATCGAGGCCACCGGCGTAGGCCAGCTCGTGTTCGACGCCATGCAGGAGACGAACGCCGGCGGCATCACGTGCCTGACCGGCGTCTCGCCGACCGGCCGCGAGCTGAAGGTCGACGCCGGCTCGATCAACCGCGAGCTTGTGCTCGAGAACGACGTCGTGTTCGGCTCGGTGAACGCGAACCTGCGCCACTACAAGGCCGCCGCCGAGGCGCTGGCCAAGGCCGACCGCTCATGGCTCGAGCGGCTCGTCACGCGGCGCGTGCCGCTCGACCGCTTCCAGGAGGCGCTGGAGCGTCAGCCGGACGACGTGAAGGTCGTCATCGAGCTCGGTTCCTAGGCGCTCGCTAGCATCGGCGGCGCGGATGGACGGCGCAGCGCACAACCCGTGGCGCCGCCGCCTTGGGCTGATCGCGATCGTCTGCGTGGCTGTTGCCTCCGGGCTCGTGATGCAGGCCTCGGGCTGGGCGCAGAGCTCGAACTACTCCCTCGTGCGTGCCCTCCACGGCGGCACGGCGACGATCGACCCATGGCACTGGGAGACGCGCGACATCTCCTGGTACAAGGGCCACTACTACTCGGTCAAGGCGCCCGTTCTGCCGGCGCTCACGCTCCCGGTCTACGAGGTGCTGCACCGCCTCCACGCGGAGAGGTGGGCGTATGCGACCGCCAAGAACGCGCGCCTCAACCACGCCTGGCGCTGGCGGCCGACCTCGACGCCGCAGGGCCTCTACGGCAGCAAGCGGATCCGCACCTACCACGTGCGCGGCCGGATCGAGCAGTCGACGCCGATCATCTGGGTGCTGGGCCTGTTCGGCAACGTGCTCCCGGCGCTGGTTCTCATGCTGCTGGTGCGCTGGGTGGCCGAGCGGCTCGAGCCGGGCTACGGAACCGCGACGGCGGTCACGCTCGGGCTGGGAACGATGGTGCTGCCGTTCTCCACGCTGTACTTCTCGCACGTGCTCGCGGCGATGCTGGCGTTCGCGGCATTCGCGCTCCTGTTCCGCGAGCGCGCGGGGCCGCAGCGACTGCTGTTTCTCGGCCTCGCGGGCGGGCTGTCGGGGCTCGCGTTCGCCTCGGAGTACCCGCTCGCGCTCGCGGGCGCGATCCTCGGGTTGTACGCGCTCAGCCGCGGCGCCGCAGAGCGCGTCAAGCGCGGACTCGCGTACGCGGGCGGCTGCATCGCCGGCGCGCTGCCGCTGTTCGCCTACAACCTGGCGGCGTTCGGCTCGGTCACGCACTTCTCCTACGCGGACGCCGTCAGCCGCCAGGGCGTGACCGGCCACGACGTGCTCGGCGCGAACGACTCGGGCTTCTTCGGGATCAACGTGCCGAAGCCGAAGGTGGCGCTGGACCTGCTGTTCTCGTCGAAGGGGCTATTCACGCTCGCGCCCGTGCTCGCCATGGGGGTGGTCGGGATGGTGCTGCTGCACCGCCGCGGCCGCCGCGCCGAGGCGTGGACGCTCGCCGGACTTGCGGCCGCATACCTGCTCTACAACTCGGGCTACTGGCTGCCGTTCGGCGGCGGCACGCCCGGGCCGCGCTTCCTGATGCCGATTGTCGCGTTCCTGGCGCTGCCGATCGCGCTCGCGTGGCGGCGCTTCCCGGCCACGACCCTCGCGCTCGCCGTGCCGTCGGTGCTGTTCATGCTCACGGCCACGCTCACTTTCCCGCTGATCGGCAACGACAACGTCGGCTTCTGGTGGAAGCTCGTCGAGGCCTCGAACTACGTCCAGACCGTGGCCACGCCGCTCGGCGCCGGCCACCACTGGGGCGGGGTCGCGCCGGTGCTCCTGGCCGCGGCGCTCGCGGTCGGCCTGGCGGCAGCGGCGACGACGCACGTGGCGGTGGCGCGCGCGGATGCGCTGCGCGCCGCGCTGGCGGTGTCCGCCTGGGCGCTGCTGGCAGCCACCGTGCCGTGGCTGCTGGGCGCCGAGGAGTCGGTGCTCGGCGGAGACGCCGGCGCGCTGTGGCTGATCCTGATCTTCGCGGGCGCGGGACTGGTGGCCACCGGGGTCGTGTCAGCCCGCCGCCACCACCCGGTAGACGATCGCCGCGCCGCGCCGCTCGCGGCCGAGGCCTAGGCCCGAGACCGGCCGCTCCGCCGCGCGCGCCCACGAGGTGCCCGGCGCGAGCTGCGTGTAGAGCACGACGGTGCGCACGCCGATCCGCCGCAGGTAGGCGGCCGACTCGCGGTCGGGGAAGTTGCGGACGCGGTAGGCGATCTCGCTCGTGAGCCGCGGCCCGAACGACGCGCGCCCGTTCACGATCTGCGGGAACCCGTCGGTCGACCAGAGCACGTAGCGGCGGTTGCCCACGCGCGACATCGGCAGATGGAGCTGCGGATCGGGCAGCGACCCGAGCGCCAGCGGCGGCTTTGGCACGGCCGGGTGCGCCGGACCGTCGAGACCCTCGAAGCCGGCCCCCTCGAACAGGATCACGGCCACGAACGCGACCGCCAGCGCCGTGCGCGCGCGTGGCCGCCGCACGCGCGCGAGCAGCGCCGTCGCGCCGCCGGCCGCCAGCAGCGCCAGCGCCAGCGACGTGAGCGTGTTGAGCCGGCCCGGCGTGCGGCTCGACTCCCACCCGGGCGCGTGCTCGTAGAGCAGCTTGTAGGGCCACGGCCAGCCGTCGTCGTGGAACCCCATCGCCAGCCAGCCGCACACGAGCACCGCGATCAGCAGCCCGATTCGCAGCCGCCGCGAGTACCCGCCCAGCGCGAGGCACGCGAGTCCCAGCAGCACCACGAGCAGGCCGGGGAACAGCGTCTGCTCGGGGTTGAACGCGAGTCCCTTGCGGATGCCGTGCGTGACCGGTCCCCAGAACGTGTTCGCACCCGGCGCCGACAGGTACTGGTCGAAGCCGCCGGAGTAGAGCGCCACCGTGTGCTCGCTCCGCTTGGCCTCGGGATGGTCGCGAGCGACCTCCAGGTACGGCCGCGAGAGAGCGAGCGCGGTCAGGCCGAGGACGGCCACGCCGGCCACGGTGGCCACCAGCACGCGCCGCGACGGCAGCCACGAGCTCCGCAGCCCCCAGACCGCGACGCCCGCGCAGAGCAGCGCCAGCAGGTACGCGATCTGGAGGCCGAGCGTGAAGCCGAGCGAGACCTGCCAGGCGGCCACGAGCCAGCCCGCAGCGACCCACGGGACGCTGTCACGCCGGTAGCCGCGCACGAGCAGCGCGAGCGCCAGCGGGATGCCGCCGCTCGAGAGCACGTGCAGGTGACCGTCCTGCTCGAGCCGCCACGGCGCGTAGGCGAACGCGGCGCCGGCCACGAACGCGCCCGCGCGGCCCGCGCCGAGCTCGCGCGCCAGCACGTACGCGCCGAAGAACGCGAACGCGTAGGCGAACAGGAACAGCAGGTCGTAGCGCACGACCGCGGCGTGCACGCCGCTGCCGATCGCCCCGAACGGCGCGTAGCCCACGAGCGCGTCGGAGAACGCGAGCGAGTTCGGCAGCGGCCAGAAGATGTTCGCCTGGAACCAGTCGAGCGGCTGGTGCAGCAGCGCGTGGCCGTCCCAGGCAACCTGCCACGACTGCGGCAGCGGGTCGCCGATGTCGCGCGGCACGTCGCTGCCGATGTGCAGCGGCAGCGGCCAGTGCATGAGCAGCGCGACGGCCACTGCCACGAGGGCGGCCAGCGCCAGCTCGCGACGCGTCACTACGAGTCGGAGATCTGGATGTGCCGGCGGCCGCGCTCGTCGGACTCGACGGAGACCGTCTGGCTCTGCACGATCCCCAGCCCCTCCGCGAGCACGAAGAACGCGCGGGCGAAGGGCCAGTCCTCTGTGCGGTCGCGTAGGTCGTCCCAATCGATCTGCTCACGTAGCGCGCGGGCCCCGAGCAGCACGCCAGCGTAATTGCAGTTGTGCTCGTCGAGCGCGAGCAGCTTGGTGGCGAAGACGTCGTCGAGCGCCATCAGGCTCACGCTGATCGCCATCACCTCACGCGTCTCGGCCCGCTCGAACACCTCGTCGCTCATCGTGAGGCCGCGCGGCTGGAAGATGACGTCCACGAGCACGTCGCCGTCCCATGCCTTGTAGAGCCAGCCCTCGGGGGGTCGCTCGGGCTTCATCCCGGCATCCACGAGCACCTGGAGCGCCCGTTCCGCGTCCTCCGGCTTGACCATGAAGTCGAGGTCGTGGCGCGACTCGGGGCCGCCGCGCGCCCAGATCGCGAGCGATCCGCCGAGCAGGGTGGGCACCTCCGCCTCGCGGAACGCGGCCACGGCCTTCTTCAGCGTCGCCTCGAACGCCTCGAATCCGTCGTCGGCCATCGGTCGCCGTCATACCCCGTCGCCTGATTTCGAACCGGCGCGACGTGGGTAGGGGAGAGACATGGTTGCCGACAGCAACGGTCGCCCCGTGCCCGAACACGAGGGGGTGGTCATCAAGGTCGCCACGGTGGGCGACATCCACTGCTCGGACGCCAACCGCGAGGAGACCGCGGCCGCGTTCGCGGCGATCGACGGCACGGTCGACCTGATCCTCCTGGCCGGCGACCTCACCACGCACGGCGAGCCGGAGCAGGCGCGCGTGCTGGCCGACGCCTGCCGCGGCCTGAAGACGCCCGTCGTCGCGGTACTCGGCAACCACGACTGGCACGTGAACCGCGTCGACGAGCTGCGCGCAGTGGTCGAGGACGCCGGCATCGAGCTGCTCGACCGCTCGCACGCGATCCTCGGGATCAAGGGCGTGCAGGTCGGGATCGTGGGCGTGAAGGGGCACGTCGGTGGCTTCCCCGGCTCGTACCTGCCCGACTTCGGCGAGCCCGACCTGCGCGCGGTGTACGCGAATGCGACGCGTGAGGTGGAGGCGATCGAGGAGGGGCTGAGCGCGGTCGAGACCTGCCCACTCAGAATCGTGTTGCTGCACTACGCGCCCACGACCGACACGCTGATCGGCGAGCCTGAGCCGATCTGGGCGTTCCTCGGCACCGACCGCCTGGCCGGCCCGATCGTGCACCACAGCCCCGACCTCGTGCTGCACGGCCACGCGCACGCCGGCACATTCGCGGGCAACCTCGGTGACGTGCCCGTGCACAACGTGTCGGTGCCGGTGATCAAGCGCGACTTCTGGGTCTTCGACCTGGCGGTCGCCGAGAAAAGAGCGTCCGCCATCCATTAGCGAGATGGAGATCCCGGTGCCACGGCGCTCGCGTCGCCAAGGCAGGCCGCCGGGATCGAACATTTCGCTCTGTCTAATCGCGTTCGCCCACGCGTGCGCTGTCGAGGTCCAGGTCGCGCAGCACGCGCTGCGCCACGTCGCTGCGCACGTCGCCGCTCGCCTCCAGCTCCATGACGGCGTCGCGGGCGGCCGCGAGCAGCTGCTCGTCCGCGGCGACCAGGCGCCTGTGGCGCTCCTCGAGGTCGCGATCGGCGCCGTCGCCCGCGCGGGCGGTGTAGCGGTCGCGCCGGAACGCGTACTCGCGCTCGAGCCAGCTGCGCGTGCGCTCGGGGAGGTCCTGCTCGCGCGCCACCTCCTCGAGCCGCTCGAGCGCCGCCTCGGCCGCTCGCGCGCGCGCGTGTGCCTCCTCGTGCTGCGCGCGCTCGGGGTCGGTGAGCCCGAGGGCCCGCATCAGCGGCTGGAGCGTCAGCCCCTGGATCACGAGCGTGGCGACGATGATGATCAGCGTGACGAGCACGACCACGTCGCGGCCGGGAAACGGCGCGCCGGTGTCGGTCTTCGCCGGCAGCGTGAGCACCGCCGCCAGCGCCAGCGCGCCGCGCACGCCGCTCCAGGCGAGCGCCAGGCGCCAGCCACGCGTGGATACCTCGCCACCGCGCCCCACCAGGTTGCGCACGCCCTGCCAGGCGGAGGGCACGGTGAGCGCCCACAGCACGCGGAAGCCGATCAGGGCCACGAGTATCACCGCGGAGGCGATCGCGATGCGCCCGGCGGGCAGATCCACGGCGTGCACCACCTCGCGCATCTGGAGGCCGACGATCAGGAACAGCAGCGAGTTGAGCAGGTAGCCGATGATCTGCCACGCGGCCTGGATCTCCACGCGCGTGAGCGGCTCCACGAGCGAGCGCGAGCGCGGTCCCATCCACAGGCCCGCCGCCACCGCCGCGAGGATCCCGGACGCGCCGATGCGATCCGCGGCGATGAACGCCGCGAGCGGCGTGACGAGCGACAGCGCGGCCTCCACGATCGTGTCGTTCGTGCGCTTGCGCGCCTCCACGATCACCGCTGCCACGGCGAAGCCGATCGCGATCCCGCCGAGCACCGACAGCGCGAGCTTGCCGCCCGCGGACGCGATCGAGAACGAGCCCGTGACCACGGCGCTCGAGGCCACCTTCACCAGCGCGAACGCGACGCCGTCGTTGAGCAGGCTCTCGCCCTGGATCACCGCCACGAGGCGCGGGTCGGCGCCCTCCCGGCCGAGCACCTGGACGGGAGCGACCGCGTCGGTGGCCGCCAGGGCCGCGCCGAGCGCGAACGCAGGTCCCCAGCCCACGTCGAGCACGAAGTGCGCCGCCACGGCCACGACCCCGGCCGTCACGCCCACGAGCACCGACGCCAGCAGCGCGATCGAGCGCGCGTTGCGGGCCAGCTCCGCGACCGGGGCGAAGAACGCGTCGGCGAACAGCAGGGGCGTCACGAACAGCAGCAGTACGAGCTCTGGGTCCGGCCGGACCTGCGGGAGCCCGGGCACGAACGCCAGCCCGACGCCGCCGAGGACGAGCGCCACGGGGTAGGGGATGCCGATCCGCCGCGAGAGCCACGTGAGGGCCAGCGCGACGGCGAGCAGCAGGACGAACGTCTCGGCTATGTCGATGGCGGTCATCGCGGGCGGGGAAACCTACGCGACACTTCGCGCGTGGACCGGGCCGAATTCCAGACGATGCTCGACCTCGACGACCGCCACTGGTGGTACCGCGGGCGGCGCCGGGTGCTGCGCGCGGTGCTCGACTCGCTCGATCTGCGCGACGGCGCGCGCCTGCTCGACGCGGGCTCGGGCTCCGGCCGGACGCTCGACGAGCTGGCCGCGTACGGCGGCGTGACGGGGATCGAGCTGAACCCGGCCGGCGTCGAGGCGGCCCGGACGCGCGGTCACCATGACGTGACGCGCGCGCCGATCGAGGCAGTCCCGCACCCCGATGGCGCCTTCGACGCCGTGACCTGCCTCGACGTGATCGAGCACACCCCGGATGACGTGCGCAGCCTGCGCGAGCTGCGCCGGGTGACGCGGCCCGGCGGCGCGCTCGTGGTGACCGTGCCCGCCTACCCGCGGCTCTGGTCGCAGCACGACGTGGTCAACCGCCACCACCGCCGCTACACGCGGCGCGCCCTGCGCCGGGCCGCCGAGTCCGCGGGCTGGCGCGTCGAGCGGATGACCTCGTTCAACAGCGCGTACCTGCTGCCGGCGGCCATCGTCAGGATCGCGCGCCGCGGCAGCGACGGCGCGGGGTCGTCGGAGCTCGCGCTCACTCCGCCCGCGCTCAACGGGATGCTCGAGCTGCCGCTGCGCGCGGAGGCTGCGCTGATCGCGCGCGGCTGGTCGCTCCCGGCCGGCCTCTCGCTGCTGGCGGTCCTGCGCGCGCCGGGTTAGGGTCGCCAGCGCATGCGCCTCTTCCTCAAGCCGTCGAACGTGACGGAGTTCGCGGCGCTCCATCTCAACCTCGCGCCGGTGCCGGTGGGCGAGGTCATGTTCTCGCTGCCGCTCGCGCGCGCCGTGATGGCCGGTGTCCGGCTGGGGGTCTTCAAGCGGCTCGCCGAGAAAGACGCCTCGCTCGAGGAGCTCGCCGGTGAGCTCGGCCTGCGCCCCGAGGGCGCGCGGCTGCTGCTCCAGGCGCTCGCTTCGATCGACCACGTGAACGAGTCGGGCGGCCGCTGGTCGCTCACGAAGAACTCGCGGCGCTGGCTGGATCCGGCCTCGGACACCTACGTGGGCACGTTCATCGAACACTCCTACGACTACTGGGAGTGGTGGCAGCGCTTCGAGCGGCTGCTCGAGACGGGCGAGTCGGTCGCGATCCACGGCGACGACCCCGACGACCCGCACTGGCGCCGCTACATCGTCGGGCAGTTCGAGCTGGCACGGCTGTCGGCGCCGGAGGTGGCCAGGGCGGTCGAGCTGCCGAAGGACCCGCGCAGCCTGCTCGACGTGGCGGGCGGCCACGGCTGGTTCTCGGCCGCGCTGTGCAAGCGCCACCCGACGCTCAGCTCCACGGTCGTCGACCTCCCGGGCAGCGCCGCGATCGGGCGCGAGATCATCGCCGACAACGGGATGTCCGAGCGCGTACGTCACCGCGAGGGCGACATGTTCGAGGCAGACCTCGGCGGCCCTCACGACGGCGCCCTCGCGTTCAACATCATCCACCACTTCGATCCACCCACCTGCGTGCGGCTGCTGACGCGGATCCGCGAGTCGCTGAAGCCGGGCGGCACGGTCGCGGTCCTCGACCTGTTCCTGCCGAAGAGCGGCAGGGCGCCCGACGCGGCCGCCTTCCTCGGCCTCTTCTTCCACCTCACCTCTGGCGCCGCCACCTACTCGCCGGACGATCTGGCCGCGTGGCTGACCGAAGCGGGCTTCACGAAGCCGAAGGGCGTGCGGATCCGGCGGATTCCCGGCCAGACGCTGTATCTGGCCAGAGCGCGCTGAATCCTCCTCAGGGCGGACCCGAAAGTCGGCACAAAGGCCGATGCATGAGAGGGCCATTGGGCGTACGGTCGCCCCTAGCTGTGCCCGACCTTGGATTCGCATCCTCAGAAGGAGGACATATGACCACGTCCACCGCCGAGCCGTCCGTCGCCACGCGCGCGGTCGTGTCCGCCGACTCGATCACCCGCCGCTATGGCGAAGGCGAGTCCGCGGTCGACGCGCTTCGCGGGGTCTCGCTCCAGATCATGAGTGGCGAGCTCACCGCCGTCATGGGGCCCTCGGGCTCCGGCAAGTCGACGCTGATGCACATCCTCGCCGGCCTCGATCGCCCGACCGCGGGCACCGTCGAGATCTCGGGTGAGGAGATCACCGACATGAACGACAACGAGCTCACGCTCCTGCGGCGCGAGCACATCGGCTTCATCTTCCAGTTCTTCAACCTGCTTCCGATGCTGTCGGCCGAGGAGAACATCCTCCTGCCGCTCTCGCTCGCCGGCGAGAAGCCCGACCGCGAGTGGGTCGACGAGCTGATCGGCAAGGTCGGCCTAGCCGATCGCCGCGCTCACCGGCCGAGCGAGCTCTCGGGCGGGCAGCAGCAGCGAGTCGCGATCGCGCGCTCGCTGGTCACGCGCCCGACCGTGCTGTTCGCGGACGAGCCGACCGGCAACCTCGACTCCACCACGAGCGACGAGATCCTCCAGCTCCTGCGCGGGTCGGTGGACGACTACGGCCAGACGATCGTGATGGTCACCCATGACGCCGGCGCCTCCGCCGTCGCCGACCGCACGATGTTCCTTGCCGACGGCAGCCTCGTGAAGGACCTCGGCCGCTCGACCTCGAGCCAGGTGCTCGACGCGATGGCCGACATCCAGACGGCGGCCGCTCGATGAGATCCGCCACAGTCAAGGGACTGCTCGGGCGCAAGCTGCGCACCGCGCTGACGGCGCTCGCCATCGTGCTCGGCGTGGCGATGATCGCGGGCGCGTTCATCACCACCGACACGATGCTGAAGGCGTCCGACGACCTCAAGCAGGCGTCATACGGCAGCGCCGACGCGGTCGTTTCGGGCCGTACGGCATTCAAGGCCGACGACAACAACGGGCCGGCCTCGCAACGCAAGTCGATCCCGCAGTCGCTGGTCGACCAGGTGAAGGCCGTTCCTCAGGTGGCCTATGTCTCGGGCGAGGTGAACGGCGACGCCAAGCTCACCGACAAGAAGGGCAAGGTCGTCGACACGAACGGCAGCCCGTCGTTCGCCGTCGGCGTCGACGCCAGCTCGCCGGGCGCGCGCGCCCTCAGCCCGTTCAAGGTCAAGGCGGGCAACTTCCCGTCACAGCCCAATCAGGTGGCCATCGACAAGTCGACCGCCGACAAGAAGCACTACAAGCTCGGCGACTCCGTCGGCGTGGTGGCCGAGGACGGCACGCACACCTACATCCTCAGCGGCATCGTCACGTTCGGCGACGTCAACTCGATCGGCTCCGCGAGCGCGGCGGTGTTCTCCGTCGCCGGCGCGCAGCAGCTCTTCGGGGAGACCGGCAAGGTCGACTCGATCCTCGTCAAGGGCAAGCCGGGCGTCTCCGCCGCCCAGGTGCGGCAGGCGGTCGGCAGCGTGCTCCCGCCGACCGCTCAGGTGCAGACGGCACAGTCCCAGGACCGCTTCGACCTCTCCGGCCTCGACCAGTTCCTGAAGATCCTGCGCACGGCGCTGCTCGTGTTCGGGTTCATCTCGCTGTTCGTGGGCGCGTTCATCATCTTCAACACGCTCTCCATCACGGTCGCCCAGCGCACCAAGGAGTTCGGCCTGCTGAGGATGATCGGCGCGTCGCGCCGGCAGGTGCTCGGGTCGGTGGTGCTCGAGGCCATCGTGATCGGCCTCGTGGCCTCGATCGTCGGCATCGCCGCCGGGTTCGGGCTGTCGAAGGCGATCGACGCGCTGTTCAGCTCGAGCGGCATCGACCTGCCGACGGCGGGCACGGTGTTCGCCGCGCGCACGGTGATCGTGGCGCTGCTCGTGGGCGTCGGCGTGACCACGCTCGCGGGCCTCGGCCCGGCGTTGCGTGCCACGCGGATCGCACCGGTCGCCGCGCTCCGCGAGGGCGGCGTCGACCCGGCTCGCAAGCGCGGCCGGCTCGGCTGGACGCTGACGATCCTCGCGTCGGTGCTCGGCATCGCGCTCGTGAGCTACGGCGTGTTCGGATCCGGCCTCGACGCGACGCAGGTGCTCACCTCGATGGGCGTGGGCTCGCTGCTCCTGTTCATCGGCGTGGCGCTCGTGGCGCCGCAGATCGCGCGGCCCATGGCCTCGTTCATCGGGCGCGCGTCCGAGCGGCTCGGCGGGCCGGCCGGCCGGCTGGCCCGCGACAACGCCATGCGCAACCCGCACCGCACCGCGACCACGGCCGCGGCGCTCATGATCGGCATCGCGCTCGTCACGTTCGTGGCGGTGCTCGGTTCCGGTCTGCGCAACTCGTTCGACGACGCGCTGCACAAGCAGGTCGCATCGGACTACGTCGTGACCGCTCCGGACGGCTTCGCTCCGTTCTCGGCGGGCACCGCGGATGCGCTTGCGAAGCAGCAGGGAGTCACCTCGGCCAGCATCCGCGAGGACCAGGTCAAGGCGTTCGGGAAGAAGAGCTCGATCGACGGAGTCGACGGGTCCGCGTCCAAGGTGCTGCATTTCACCTGGAAGGACGGCTCGGATGCGACGCTCGCGCAGCTCGGCACAGGCGGCGCGGTGGTGACGAAGAAGTACGCCGACGATCACAAGCTGCATGTCGGCAGCTCGTTCACCGCCGTCACCGCGGCGGACGATCGCCTTGCGCTGACCGTTCGCGGGATCCAGGATCCGCCCGAGTTCAACCCGCTCGGGCTGGCGGACATCACGATCTCGCGTCAGGTCTTCGACAAGACGTTCCAGCAGCCGAAGCTCCGCTACGTGTTCGTGAACGCGGACGTGCCGGAGTCGTCGCTGAAGGCGTCGCTGGCGCACTTCCCCGACGCGAAGGTGTGGACGCTCGCGGCGTACCAGAAGGATCAGGACAAGCAGTTCAGCTCGTTCCTGAACATTTTGTACGCGCTGCTGGCCCTGTCGGTGATCGTGAGCCTGTTCGGCATCGTCAACACACTGGTGCTGTCGGTGTTCGAGCGGACCCGCGAGCTCGGCATGCTGCGCGCCGTGGGCATGACGCGGCGGCAGGTGCGCCGGATGATCCGCCACGAGTCGATCATCACCGCCCTGATCGGCGCGCTGCTCGGCATGGCCGTCGGCGTGTTCCTGTCGGCGCTCGTGACGCAGGCGCTGTCGCAGTACGACGTCTCGCTGCACCTGCCGGTCGGGACGCTGGTCGCGTTCCTGATCGTGGCGATCGTGGCCGGCGTGCTGGCGGCGATCGGGCCGGCGCGGCGGGCCGGCAAGCTCAACGTGCTCAGCGCGTTGCAGTACGAGTAAAGGAGACGGCGGAAAGGCGGACGGCGGAAAGCGGTGCTGAGACACCGCCCCCGCCGTCCGCCCTCCGCCGTCCGCCGTCCTTTTTCTGCTTTCCTCGTCCGGATGGTTCAGCACGGACACGGGCTGTCTCCATGGGCGCCCAAGCCGGATCCGGAGGCCGAGCGGCGCAGGCGGCGAACGGAGCGCTGGCTGCTGTTCGTGCGCTACGGCGTCCCGGTGCTGATCGCGATCTCGGGGTTCGTGGTGATGGGCGTCGCGTCGGATCGCGAGGTCGGCATCGAGATCGGCGCGATGCTCCTGGGCGCGGCCATCGCCGTGTTCCTCCTGAACTTCTTCTTCCGCATGGGCGTCACCGGCGACCGCGAGCGTGACCAGGAGGAAGAGGCGCGGCGATATTTCGACGAGCACGGCCGCTGGCCGGACGATCCGGCCGCATAAGCAACTGCTAATTGCAATACCGCCGTCGCTCGTTTTACGGTCGAAGCGATGAGGGGACTTGCAGCATCGGTCCTGACCGCCGCCCTCCTGCTCGGGCTGTGCGCCGCCGCGCAGGCCAGCAGCATCTTCTTCATCCGTGACGGCCAGGTCTGGGTCGCGAACCCCGACGGCAGCGGCCAGCGCCAGTTGCCGACCGGTGGATCGGCAGGCGACCCGCCGTTCCGCGCCATCGCCGCCAGCAAGGGAGCCGGCGCGCCGATCATCGCCTGGCAGCGGTCGTTCCCGAACTCGTTCGGGACGATGCAGCCGGACGGAAGCGGATACGCGCTCAACCCGTACAGCGACTCCATGCACGGCACGCTGCCGACGGCAACCGTCGGGCTCGACGCGGCCGGGGATCGCATGTCGTACGCGCTCGGCCACAACGCTTTCAACGGGAGCAGCGTGTACGGGCCGCGCTCGATACGCACGGACGGAGCCGAGCCGCGCGCGATCGCCACCGACGGGTACGGCGCCAGCAGCAGCTCGGTGGGCGTGAACTTCGGCGATCCGGCCGGCGACTCGCTGCTCTTCGACTCCGAGACCGGCGACTATGGCGGCGAGGCGCCCGCCGGCTGCGCGAACTCCGGCCATCTGCTCGTGCGGCAGGTGCCGCAGCCGACCGGGTCGAGCGACCCCGACACCAACCCCGTCGCCTTCTACTGCGGCGAGAGTGGCGTGAACCTGTTCCGGCCGGCGCTGCGGCCGGACGGCCAGCTGATCGCGGCCGAGGCGGAGAATGACCCGGACCACCCCGGCGATCCCAACCTCGCATCCGGCAAGCCGCGGATCGTGGTGCTGCCGATCGGCGGCGCGGCCGGCGCGAGCCCGTCGCCGCTCACCTTCCTGACGCCCGACGGCCTGGACGCGACGGAGCCCGACTTCTCCCCGGACGGCGGGATGATCGCCTTCTCCGGCCCCGACGGCATCTACACGGTTCCGGCCGCCGGCGGCAGCGTCGCGAAGATCGCCGACAACGGCACCTATCCGGCGTGGAGCCCGTACACCCTCGCGGGCGGCGGGGGCTCGGCCATCACCACGACAACCGGCCCGGGCGGGTCCGCAGGCCATTGCAAGGTGCCGAAGGTCGTCGGCAAGAAGCTCGCGCGAGCACGCAGGGCGATCCGTCACGCCCACTGCCGCGTCGGCCGGATCAAGAAGAAGCACGCCTCGCGGCGCAAGCGCGGCCGCGTCCTCAAGCAGAGCATCAAGCCTCGGCGCGTGGTCAAGAGCGGCACCAAGGTGAAGCTGACCGTCGGGAGGTGACGCTCCCGTACCATCCGCCTCCGGGGAACGCAAGACGAAATGTTCGATCCCGGCGGCCTGCGGCGGTCGCGCGACTGCCGAGGGACCGGGATCTCCATTTCGTAAGGGGAGGGTGAGATGCTCGAAGGGCTGGTCCAGCACGACTTTCCGCTGAACCTCCAGCACGTGCTGGGGCGGATGCGCGGCGTCTTCGGCGACAGCGAGGTGGTCACGCTCAACGGCGACGGCACCACGCGCGCGAAGTACTCCGAGGTCTGCCAGCGGGTCGACCGGCTGGCGAACGCGCTCGACTCGCTCGGCGTGAAGGAGGGCGACCGTGTCGCGACCTTCGGCTGGAACTCGCAGCGCCATCTCGAGGCCTACCTCGCCATCCCGTGCATGGGCGCCGTGCTGCACACGCTCAACATCCGCCTGTTCCCCGACCAGCTCATCTACATCGCCAACCACGCCGAGGACAGGATCGTCTTCGTCGACGACGTGCTCGTGCCGGTGCTGGAGAAGATGGCGGGCGAGTTCGAGACCGTCGAGCACTTCGTGGTGATGGGCGACGGCGACTGCGGCAGCCTCCCGAACGTCATCCGCTACGAGGAGCTGATCGCCGACCAGCCGTCGACCTTCGACTGGCCCGAGCTCCAGGACAACCAGGCCGCCGGGCTCGCCTACACGAGCGGCACGACCGGCAACCCGAAGGGCGTCCTCTACTCGCACCGCTCACAGCTGCTGCACGCCTTCGGCACGTGCCTGGCCGACGCGATGGGGCTCCAGGCGTTCGACCGCGTGCTGCCCGTCGTGCCGATGTTCCACGTGAACGCGTGGGGGATCCCGTACGCGGCCGGCCTGATCGGGTCCGACCTCGTCATGCCGATGCAGTTCCTCCAGGCAGAGCCGCTCGCGAAGCTGATCGAGGAGGAGAGGGTGACGATCGCGGCCGGCGTGCCGACCGTCTGGCTCGACCTCCTGAACTACGCCGACGAGCACAAGCCGGACCTGTCGTCGATCCGCACGGTGATCGGCGGCGGCTCCGCGGTGCCGCTGGCGCTGATGCAGGCGTTCCAGGAGCGCCACGGGATCACGATCACGCAGGCCTGGGGCATGACCGAGATGAGCCCCCTCGGCACCGTCGCCCGGCCGCCGGCCGGCCTCGAGGAGGACGAGCACTGGCGCTACCGCGACAGCGCCGGGCGGATCATGCCGCTTGTCGAGGCGCGGCTGATCACGGGCGACGGCGAGGAGGCGCCGTGGGACGGCACGTCGACCGGTGAGCTCGAGGTTCGCGGACCGTGGATCGCCTCCGGCTACTACGAGGACCCGACGGGCCGCGACAAGTTCCACGACGGCTGGCTGCGCACGGGCGACATCGCGTCGATCGACTCACAGGGCTTCGTGAAGATCACCGACCGCGCCAAGGACGTGATCAAGTCCGGCGGCGAGTGGATCTCCTCGGTGGAGCTGGAGGGTGAGCTGATGGCCCACCCCGACGTGGCGGAGGCCGCGGTCATCGCCAAGCCCGACGAGCGCTGGCAGGAGCGGCCGCTCGCCTGCGTCGTGTGCAGGGAGGGCGCGAGCCTGAGCGCCGAGGACCTGATCGAGCACCTGCGCCCGCGCGTGGCCAAGTGGTGGCTGCCCGACGAGATCTCGTTCATCGACGAGGTGCCGAAGACGAGCGTGGGCAAGTTCGACAAGAAGGTGCTGCGCAAGCGCCTCGAGGCGGGGGAGCTCGAGAGCGAGCCGGTCAGCCAGCCGGCGTAGCCACGAGCACCTGCGTGCACACGAACAGCGCGCCGAGGCGCTCGCCGGCGGACACCCGGACCTCCCAGACGTGCGTGCGCCTGCCGACGTGCAGCGGAATCGCCTCGGCGTGCAGGACGTCGCCGGCGCGGGCGGTGCCGAAGACGTTCATCTTCATCTCGGCGGTCGAGAAGTCGAAGCCGCCGTCGAGGTTGGCGATCGTCGCCCATGCCGCGACCGTATCGGCGAGCGAGGCCCACACGCCGCCGTGCACGTAACCGCCGGGATGGAGGTGGCGATCCTCGGCGGCGAGCCGGCCGCTCGCGCCCTCCTTGTCCACGTGGAGCACCTCGATCCCGAGGTCGCCCGGGAAGCTGCCGGCCAGCGCCTTCTGGATGTCGGCGGGCTCGATCAGGCCGCCAGCGCCTTGCGCAGCAGGTCGCGCAGCTCGCGCTGCTCGGCACGTGTCAGCCGGGTCAGCGGCTCGGGCGGCAGCGCGAGGCGGTCGCGGATCTCCTGGCGCACGCGGCGCCCCTCGTCGGTGAGCGCGAGCAGCTTGACGCGGCGGTCGCGCTCGTCGGCGCGCCGCTCCACGTAGCCGCGCTCCTCGAGGCGGTCGGTGATCCACGTGACCGCCGAACGGTCGCAGCGCAGGACATCGGCGACACGGCTCATCGGCACCGGTTCGTCGAGCGCGTCCAGGGCGAAGAACTGCGGCGGCTTCAGGCCGAACTCCGACTGGACGTCGAGCATCCGCGGCCGTACGGCGCCGAAGATCTCCATGAAGAGCTCCCACGCCTCCGTTGCCGGATCGGCTCGCGTAGTTGTCCCGGCCATGTTGCACAAAGCATAGTTGGTTATGCAAATAAGCCAACCGTTGAATTCTTCAATGATCGTGGTACTCTGCGCGCATGACCCAACCGAACGGCATCGAGGTCGAGCGCCTCGTACGAGTCTTCAAGAAGGGGCCGCGCGCGGTCGACGGCATCGACCTCGAGGTCGCGCCCGGCGAGATCTACGGCTTCCTCGGCCCCAACGGCGCGGGCAAATCGACCACGGTCCTGATGCTCACCACGCTGCTGCCGCCCACGGGCGGCACCGCCCGGGTGGCGGGACACGACATCGTGCGCGACGGCCCGGCCGTGCGCGAATCGATCGGCGCCGCACTCCAGGAGGCGGCGCTCGACCCGTTCCTGACCGGCCGCGAGCACATGCGCCTTCAGGCCGGACTGCACGGCCTCGGGCGATCCGAGCGCGACCGGCGCAGCGCCGAATTGCTCGAGCGCGTGGGCCTCAGCGAGGCGGCCGACCGCAAGGTCGGCGGCTACTCGGGCGGCATGAAGCGCCGCCTCGACCTGGGGCTCGCGCTCGTCCACCGGCCGCGGATCCTGTTCCTCGACGAGCCCACCACGGGCCTCGACATTCAGAGTCGGACGGCGCTGTGGGACGAGGTCTCACGGCTCTCGAAGGACGACGGCGTCACCGTCTTCCTCACCACGCAGTACCTCGAGGAGGCCGACGTGCTGGCCGATCGCGTCGGGATCATCGACCACGGCCGCATCGTCGCGGAGGGCACGCCGGCCGCGCTGAAGGCCGAGATCGGCCGTGCGCATGTGGAGGCCGAGCCCGCGGACGAGGCCGACCGCGGCCGGCTCGACGCGATCCTCGACCGCTGCGACGGCGACCTCACGGCGATCGTGCGCGCGCTCGACGCCGACGGCATCCGCGTGGCCAAGCTGACCGTGCACGAGCCGTCGCTCGACGACGTCTTCCTGGCGAAGACGGGTCGCTCGCTCGAGGGAGCCGGGGAGGGTGAGGAGGAAGTGCTGGAGGAAGCGGCGGCTTGAGCTCCTTCGCGCATGCAGGGCTGCTCGTGCGCAGGTCGGTGGTCCGCACGCTTCGCCAGCCGGCGAACCTCGTCTTCTCGTTCGTGTTCCCGCTGATGCTGCTCGCGGTGAGTGCCGGTGGGCTCAATGCCGCCACGCGGATCCCCGGTTTCCCCGGGAACTCGTACCTCACGTTCGCGCTCGCGGTCCCGTTCATCCAGGGCGCGCTCTTCGCTGCCAACAGTGCCGGCACCAACTTCGCCGAGGACATCGAGAGCGGCTTCCTCTCGCGGCTGTCGCTCACTCCGCTCACCCGCAGCGCGCTGCTCGGCGGCCAGCTCGCCGGGGTGGTGGCTCTCGGGCTGCTCCAGGCCGCTGTCTTCCTCGCGGTCGGCGAGGCGGCCGGCGCCGGCTTCCAGGCGGGCATCGCGGGCCTGCCGGTGCTGTTCGCGCTCTCGATTCTCATCACCCTCGGATTCGGCACACTCGGCGCGCTGGCCGCGCTGCGGACGGGGTCGGGCGAGGCGGTGCAGGGCCTCTTCCCGCTGTTCTTCGTGCTGCTGTTCCTGTCGTCGAGCTCGCTGCCGCGCAACCTGCTGTCGGTCGACTGGTTCCACACGGTCGCCACCTACAACCCGGTCTCCTACCTGCTCGAGGCCATCCGCAGCCTGCTGATCACGGGCTGGGACGGCGAGGCGCTGGCGCTCGGGTTCGGCTGCGCGGCCGCGATCGCGGTGGCCGGCGTGTACCTGTGCTCGCGCGCGCTCCGCATGCGGATGGCGCGGACATGAGCCCGCGCTTTCGCTCGGTCGCGCGCGCCGTCGCGTGGCGCAGCATCCACAACGTCTTCACCAACCCGGCGCTGATCCTGCCGTCGGTCATCTTCCCGCTGTTCTTCTTCACCGCGTTCGCGGGTGGCCTCGCGCGCGTGGGCGACATCCCCGGCTTCGACTACCGCCCCGGCTACACCGCGTTCCAGTTCGCGTTCGTCCTGATCCAGTCGAGCGCGTTCGGCGGCGTGTTCACCGGCTTCGGGATCGCGCGCGACTTCGAGATGGGCTTCGGGCGGCGGCTGCTGCTGGCGGCGCCGCGGCGCGAGGCCATCCTGGTCGGCTACATGGTCGCGGCCGTCGTGCGAGCCGCGTTCACGATGCTCGTGGTCACGGTTGTGGCGCTGCTCGCCGGCACCAACCTGAACGCCGGCGGGCTCGACCTCTTCGGGCTCTATGGCGTCGCGGTCCTGGTGAACCTGGCGGCCGGGCTGTGGGCCGGCGGGGTCGCGCTGCGCGTGCGCTCGATCCAGGGCGGACCGCTGATGCAGATGCCGGTGTTCCTCCTGCTGTTCCTGGCGCCGGTGTACGTGCCGCTCGACCTGCTTACCGGCTGGATCCACGCCGTGGCCACGGTGAACCCGTTCACCGCTCTGCTGGGCGCCGCGCGCGACCTGATCGCCGGCGACGCGAGCACGGTGGGCGTTGCGATCGCGATCTCCGCCGGGCTGATCGCGGCGTTCGCGGCCTGGGCGCTGCGGAGCCTGCGCAGCGCCGAAGCCGCGGGCGCTTAGCGGGTGATTTTTTCGCCGCAAGCCGGGTAGATCGCGGAGAGACCCGACAGCCGGAGGAGGACCACGATGGCCAAGGACCACGGACCGAGCGTCAAGAACGACAAGCAGTACGAGGGCCTTCGCAAGAAGGGGATGAGCAAGTCGCGCGCAGCGGCGATCTCCAACTCCGAGGGAAGCTCGAGCCGCGGCGGCAAGAGCTCCGGCAGCAGCCAGAGCAGGAAGAGCAGCGGCAGCGGGAGCGGCGGCAACAAGGCCCAGAAGGCAGCCGCCGGCCGCAAGGGCGGCAAGAAGTCGAGCTAGTGGCCGTCCTGCACCGGGTGGCCGGCGCGCGCCCAGGTGCCGACGCCACCGCCCACCACGTGCAGGACCTCCTCGGCGCCGTAGCGCGCCAGCAGCGAGGCAGCCACGGCGCTGCGCTGTCCTGACGCGCAGATCGCCGCCACCGGCCGCTGAGGGTCGATCTGCTCCGGCAGGGAGTGGATGTCGTGGTAGGGGACGTGCACCGAGCCCGGGATGTGCTGCTCGTCCCACTCGTCCTGCTCCCGGACGTCGAGGATCTGCACGTTGCCGTCGTTGTGGGTGCGCTCGTACAGCGCGTGAACGTCGAGGCGCTCGATGGACGCGGTCTCACGGCTCTCGGTGCGCCACACGGTCATGCCGCCGGCCAGGAAGCCCGCGATCTTGCGGACGCCGACCGCCGTGGCCAGTCGCGCGGCGCGCCGTGCCTCCTCGTCGTCGCGGCCCACGAGCACGATCTCCTGGTCGCGATCGGCCACCCACGCCAGCTTGGTTCCGAAGCCCGCGTGCAGCGCCGTGATGGCCACGGCGCCGGGGATGTGCGCCTCGTCGAACTGGAGCGCGGTGCGCACGTCCACGATCAGAGCGCCGTCGCGGCGGCGCTGCTCGACCTGACGCGGCGCGAGCGGCAGCGGCTCCACCGTGCCGGTCTCGAGCTCGCCGCGGTTGATGTCCACGATCGCCTGGAAGTTCGGCGGCTGCGGCGCGAGCGCCTCGGTGGCGCGCTTCACGAAGCGATCCTCGTCGTCCTCGGCGAGCAGCTCGTTGTGGCGCGCCTCGAAGCCGATCGTGGACGACACCTTCATGTCCATGCCGGGGCCGCCGCACAGCGAGCCGCCGAGGTGGCCCGGCCAGACCTCGGTCTCGGGTGCCAGGCCGAGCAGCTTGCCGTGCAGCGACCGGAAGATCCCGCGCGCGCCCTCGTCGCGGTCCACGGCCAGGTCGGGCCGCGCGATGTCGCCCACGAACAGCGAGTCGCCGGTGAGGACCGCCCACGGCTCGTCGCCGCGCGCCCGATCGACGAGCGCGAACGCCGTGTGCTCGGGGCGGTGGCCCGGCGTGTGCAGCGCGCGGATCCGGACGCAGCCGAGCTCGAGCTCCCAGCCGTCCTCGAACGGCTCGTGCTCATATCCGGCGCCGGCCTCGCGGTGGATGTGGATCGTGGCGCCCGTGGCGGCCGCAAGCCGGCCGTGTCCGGACACGTGGTCGGCATGGTTGTGCGTCTCCAGCACGTGTTCGATGTCCACGCTGACGTAGCGCGCGTACGCGAGGTACTCATCGATCTCCAGGCGCGGGTCGATCACGGCCGCGACGCCCGCGTCGTCGTCGCCGACGAGGTAGGAGGCGCAGCCGAGGTCGTCGTGCGTGAACTGCCTGAAGATCACGACCCGAGCATAATCCGCGGCCATGGACATCTTCCGGACTCCCGACGAGCGCTTCACGGACCTGCCCGGCTACGACTTCGAGCCGCGCTACGCGGACATCGACGGGCTGCGGATGCATTACGTCGACGAGGGGGACGGGAGCCCCGTCGTCTGCTTCCACGGCGAGCCGACGTGGGCGTACCTCTACCGCAAGGTCGCGCGGCCGCTGCTCGACGCCGGCCATCGCTTCATCGCGGTCGACATGCCCGGCTTCGGTCGCTCCGACAAGCCCACCGACCGCGGCTGGTACACCTACGACCGCCACCTCGAGCACGTCGGCGGAGTGCTCGCCGGCCTCGACCTGCACGACGCGACGGTGGTGGTGCAGGACTGGGGCGGCCCGATCGGGCTGCGCTGGGCGGTCGAGAATGCCGATCGCGTCGCGCGGCTGGCGATCCTCAACACCGGCCTGTTCACCGGCCGGGTGAGCAAGGGCTTCATGGCGTGGCGCGAGTTCGCCGTGAACAACCCGGACCTGCCGATCGGCTTCATCGTGGACGGCGCTACTGCCTCCGACCTCGACCCCGCGGTGAAGGCGGCGTACGAGGCGCCGTTCCCGACGCCCGAGTCGAAGGCCGGCGCCGCGGAGTTCCCGGTGCTCGTGCCGATCGAGGAGGGCCAGCCCGGTGCGGCTGAGATGCGCGCCGTGGCGGACGAGCTGTCGCGCTGGGAGAAGCCGGCGCTCGTCGCGTTCTCCGACAGCGACCCGGTGTTCCCGTACCCGAAGTCGGGGGAGACGTTCGTGGAGATGATCCCCGGCGCGGGCGACCAGGTGAAGATCGAGGGCGCGGCGCACTTCCTCCAGGAGGATCGCGGCGAGCAGATCGCCGGTCACATCCTGGAGCTGTTGAAGCGCTAGTTGTCGTCGTTCGCCGGCGCGGGCGCGGGCGCGGGGCCCACGTCGAGCAGGCGACGAGCGGCGAACGGCTGGGTGAGGTCGAGCGCCGCCCCACGCGGCACCCGCAGCTGCGCGAGCACGCGGTCACCGGCGGCGACGTCGCCGAGGTCGCGGGTGCCGTCGGCGTTCACGTCGCGCACGAAGACGCGCGCGGCGGCGACGTCGAGCTGAACCTGCTGGCCACGGAGCGCGCGGCCGTGATGGTCGGCGCGGAGGACGTCGACCGTGACGACGCTGCCGTCCACGGACGCGACCGTGCCCTTGACGATGACGTTGGCGGTCCTTGGCGCCTTGAGCGCGGCTGGGCCGTGACCGTGACCGTGGCCGAAGGGGTTGCCATGGGCCTGCGCCGCGGTGGCGCGCACAGGGCGGCCGCCGCGGCGGCCGCGACGGCGATGGTCTTGGGGGAGTGGTTCATGCAATCACCAACGTCGCGCGGTGGCGTTTCGTCGCGCCTGTCGGGGGCGAAACAGACGGATGTCCGAGCCTCGTGTTTCGGAACGCGGATCCCGCGGAAGCTCTCAGCTAATGACTGAGACACGAGAGACATCCACGGCCGCGGAATCCGGGACGTTCGAGATCGCCGGCGAGCTGCCGGTCCACCGCCTCGGGTTCGGCGCCATGCAGCTCACCGGCGAAGGGATCTGGGGCGAGCCCGACGACCCCGGTGAGTGCCGCCGCGTGCTCAAGCGCGCTGTCGAGCTCGGAGTCAACTTCATCGACACCGCCGACTCCTACGGCCCCGAGGTCTCGGAACGGCTGATCGCGGAGGCGCTGCATCCGTATCCCGACGGCCTGGTGATCGCGACGAAGGCGGGGCTCGAGCGCACGGGTCCCGGCCAGTGGCCCGTCAACGGCGACCCTGACCATCTGCGCGCGGCGTGCGAGGGCAGCCTGCGGCGCCTCAAGCTCGACACGATCGACCTCTATCAGCTGCACCGAATCGACAGGAAGTACCCCGTGGAGGATCAGATCGGCGCGCTGATGGAGCTGCGCGACCAGGGCAAGATCCGCCACATCGGGCTGTCCGAGGTGAGCGTCGAGCAGCTCGACCAGGTGCGCTCGATGACCGCGGTCGCGACCGTTCAGAACCGCTACAACGTGGCCGACCGCGACGCCGAGGACGTGCTCGACGCCTGCGAGCGCGACGGCATCGGCTTCATCCCCTGGTTCCCGCTCAACACCGGCAAGCTGGCCGGCGACGGCGGCCCGCTCGCGGAGATCGCCGAGCGCCATGGCAGCTCGCCGGCGCAGCTCGCGCTCGCGTGGCTCCTGCACCGCTCGAAGGTGATGCTGCCGATCCCGGGCACCAAGTCGGTCGACCACCTCGAGGACAACGTCGCGGCGGCCGCGATCGAGTTGTCCGATGACGAAGTCCGCGAACTCGAGGAGGCCGGCGCCGCCTGACCCCCGAATGGGGGGTGCGGGCACACGCAAGGGTGTGTGAGCACTGAAGCTCTTCCGTGTGCAAAGATGCGCGCGGCGGGACAGGGGGACCTCCGCCGGAGGGGGCATTGAGGGCGATCAGCGACATCGGGGATCCGCGCCTGGTCAAGGCGCTGGCGCACCCTCTGCGGGTCCAGATCCTGGGCGTGCTGGAGGAGCGCGTCGCGAGCCCCAGCGACCTTGCGGAGGAACTGGGCGCGCCGCTCGGCAACGTGAGCTACCACGTGCGCACGCTCGCGGAGCTCGGCCTGCTCAAGCTGGTCCGGCGGCGCACCCGGCGCGGCGCGGTGGAGCACTACTACCAGGCGCGCGGACGCGCGACGGTGAGCGACGAGGCGTGGTCGCAGGTCCCGAGCGTGGTGCGCCGGTCGATGGTGGGCGTGGCGCTGGAACAGGCCGTGTCCGCTGCGGCCGACGGCGGCTTCGAGAGCGACGACACGAGCGTGACCCGCCACTCGCTGACCCTCGACGAGGAGGGCGTGCGCGAAGCCTGCGACGCCCTCGCGAAGCTCCACGAACAGCTCGCGGCCATCCAGGAGCGCAGCGCCGAGCGCCTCGACGGCTCGGTCGGCGACCGGCAGGTCGGACTCGTGACGATGCTGTTCGAGGCGGGGGCGCGGACCGGGGCCCCCGCGACCGCGAACGCCTGAGCTAAGCGTCCCCAGCGTCGCCGACCACGAGCACCGGCTTGGTGGAGCGGCGTACGACGGCGTCGGAGACGCTGCCGAGCAGCACCGACTTGACCTGCGACTGGCCGCGCCGCCCGAGTGCGACCACGGCCACGTCGTCGCGTTCCGCGTAGCTCACGATCGCCGCGGCGATGTTGCCGTGACTGCCGAGAGTGACCACCGATGCGTCGCATCCCGCGTCGCGGAGGCGCGCCGCGGCGTCGCCTGCGAGCGCGGCCGCCAGCTCTTGCTCGGCCCTGTCCACCTGAGCGAACGCCTCGACGCCGGTCTCAGTGACCAGCGCGTGCGCGGGCGCCTGGGTGGTCGCCGACTCCCAGACCGTCAGGACCACGACGCGGCGCCCCGGGAAGAGGTTCGCGACTGCGTCGACCGCACCGTGGGCCTGCTGAGATCCGTCGTGGGCTACGACGACGGCGGCGTCCGGGGCTGGAGTCATGGATGCGAGGGTAAACGCCGCGTCACGGGGAGGGGCTCGCCTCGACCAGGCGGACCACCTCGTCCGGGTCGTCGGTGATCGACAGCATCTTCACATCGTCCGGCGCGATCTTGCCCTCAGCGGCGAGCCGTTGCTCGAGCCAGGTGACGAGACCGCCCCAGTAGTCTCGCCCGACCAGCACCACTGGCCGGTTCCGGATCCGGCCGGTCTGCATCAGAGTCAGCGGCTCGAAGAGCTCGTCGAGCGTGCCGAAGCCGCCCGGAAACACCACCCACGCCCTCGCGTAGCGGACGAACATGATCTTGCGCGCGAAGAAGTAGTGGAAGTTCAGGCCGCGGTCCACGAACGCGTTCATCCCCTGCTCGAAGTGCAGCTCGATGCGCAACCCGACCGAGTGCGCGCCCGCGTCGCGGGCCCCGCGGTTCGCCGCCTCCATGAGCCCGGGGCCGCCGCCCGTGATGATCGCCAGGCCGCGCTCGCCGAGCTTCCGGGCCACCGTGCGCGCGACCTCGTACTGCGGCTCGCCCTCCAGGACGCGAGCCGAGCCGAACAGGGAGACCGCCGGCCCGAGGTCCGCCAGCCGCTCGAAGGCAGCGGCGATCTCGTCGCGCATGCTGCTGACGCGATCCTCGTCGGTGCGCGGCGCGCCCGAGGCGAGCAGTTCCTCGTCGATGATGTGTGGCCGGCGGGGTTCGATGGTGCGGCCATTCTGCCGCGCCGGGCGGCGTTCGCCTGCGCCTACCCGGCCGCGATCGCCAGTTCCTCGAGCCGGCGATGGATGAGCGCCACGGCCATCGACCCTTCGCCCACGGCGCCGGCCACCCGCTTGGCCGACCCGCTGCGCACGTCGCCCGCCGCGAACAGGCCGGGCACGCTCGTCTCGAGGGTGAGCGGATCGCGGTCGAGCGGCCAGTCCTCGGGACGCCGTCCGTCGGTCAGCAGGTCGGGCCCGGTGAGGATGTAGCCGGCGCCATTGGTTCGCACGCCGGTGGCCGCGGCCCAGGCGGTGCGCGGCTCGCCCCCGATGCAGACGAAGAGCGCACGCGCGCTGCGGCGCTCGCTCGCGCCGCCGGCGTCGGTGACGGTCACGGCGGCGAGGCAGCCACCCGCGGCATGCACCTCGGTCACCTGGCTGCGCAGGCGCACGTCGATGAGCGGATGGCGCTCGACCCTCCCGACGAGATAGGCGGACATCGTTCGTCCGAGCCGCTCGCCGCGGACCACCATCGTCACGCGGGCGCCGGCGCCCGCCAGGTTCATGACCGCCTGCCCGGCCGAGTTGCCCGCGCCGATCACGACCACCTCGTCGCCGCCGCACTGTGCCGCCTCGCTGCGGCCAGCGCCGTAGTAGACGCCGCGCTCGAGCAGCTCCTCGACGCCCGGGAGCTCGAGCCTGCGCCACACCATCCCCGTGGTCGCGAGCAGCACGTCCGCGGTGAGCGTGTGGCCGCCGGCGAGCTCGAGCTGCTCCTGCCCGGCGGAGGTGACCGAGCTGCCCACGACGCCGCGCTGCAGAACGAGCTCCGCGCCGAAGCGTTCCGCCTGGCGGCCGGCGAGCCGCGCGAGCTCGGCCCCGCCGATGCCGTCGACGAACCCGAAGAAGTTCTCGATCAGCGACGTGTGCGACGCCTGGCCGCCCGGCACGTCCTCCTCGACGATCACCGTCGAGAGACCGTCGGATGCTGCGTACACGGCCGCGGCCAGCCCGGCGGGTCCGGCGCCCACGATCGCCAGGTCGTAATGGGTGCGCGACGGCGGGGCGGAGAGGCGCCAGGCGTCGGCGAGCGAGGCCACCGTGACGCCCGCCAGCACCCGGTCGCCGTCCACAAGGGCCGGCGTCTGGGCGCCGACGGCTCCGTGAGCGCTGAGGAGGGCGTCGGCCTCGGGTGAGCCTTCCTCCACGAGCTCGTGAGGCTGGGCGATGCGCGTGAGGAAGTCGCGGATCCGGTGTGCGGCGGGGTCGAGCTGCGTTCCGACGAGCTGGACCGTCGGGCGGACCGGACTCATTCGCGCATCGGCCCGACACTACTCCTCTGGCTGAACCTGGTGGGCATGTTCGTGTTCAGGCTGAGCGGAGGGCGACTGATTCACCCCGGGACCAGCGTGGGGATGAGGCGGTCCGCGGCTTCGGCCACGGCCTCGCGCCAGTCGGCAACGAAGCCGCTGCGGGTGCGCCGGTCGAGCACGTCGTCGAGCGTGAGCGCGCCCTCGCGCTGCACGGCGGCGAGCAGCTCGACGCCGAGGATCGGCACGCCCTCGGCGACGGGCTCGAGGAGCTCCGGACGATCGCCCGCCAGCGCGGCGATCTCCCCGGCCTCGGCCCCGAAGCGCCGCAGCAGCCGCGCGGGCGCCGAAGGGTAGGGCGCCGGCGTGGCGCCCACGAGGGGAAGCTGCGTCGTGCGGCACGGTCCCGCGCCGACGCCCGGCCGGGCCGCGACCATGTCGACCGCGTCCTCGGCCATCTGCCGGTACGTCGTGAGCTTGCCGCCGACGACGGTCACCGCGCCGCTGCGCCGGTCCTCGAGCACGGCGTGCTTGCGCGAGAGGTCCGCGGTCGCCCCGGCAGAGCCCTCGAGGAGCGGCCGCAGTCCGGCGAAGCGGCCGACGACGTCGTCCGCCGTCAGCGGCCGTTGAAGCGCGGTGGAGACGGTCTCGAGCAGGAACCGCTCGTCCTCGACGGTGACCGCTGGCGCGTCCAGGTCGGCGCCGACATGGAGGTCGTCGGTGAGCCCGATCATCACGAGGCCGTCGCTGCGCGGGACGGCGAAGACGAAGCGGCCGAAGCTGCCCGGCACGGCCAGGTTGATCATCGCCCGGGGGGTGGCCACGCTCGCGGCGGGGACCAGCAGGTGCGAGCCCCGGCTCGCGCGCACGTGAACGTCGTCGACGAGGCGATCCGCCCAGACGCCGGTCGCGTTGATCACGGCTCGCGCGCGCAGATCGAAGGTGGTGTCGCTGCGGGCGTCGCGCACGCGAGCGCCGTCGCCGGTCAACTCCAGTGCCTCGCAGTAGGTCAGCACGCGCGCGCCGTGCGCCGCCGCGGTCCGCGCCAGCGCGACGACGAGCCGGGCGTCGTCCTCGAGTTGCCCGTCCCAGGCGAGGATCGCCCCGCGCAGTCGCTCCGCACGCAGTCCCGGCGCCCACAGCAGCGCCTCGGCGGCGCTCACGCGGCGCATGGGAGGGAGGCGTCTGCGGCTCGTGCCCGACAGGGCGCGCATCGCGTCGCCGATTCGGATTCCGATCTCGAGCAGAACCGTGAGCGGCGGCGGGTGGTCGCCGTATACCGGCGTGAGCTGCGGCAGCGCACGGATCAGGTGCGGCGCGATCGCGTTCGACAGCCGGGCGCGCTCGCGCGCGGACTCCCAGGCGATGCCGAACTGGAGCTTGGTCAGGTAGCGCAAGCCGCCGTGTGCGAGCTTCGAGCTGAAGCGGCTGGTGCCCATGGCGAGGTCGCCGCGCTCGACCAGCGCCACCGACAGCCCGCGCGTCGCCGCGTCCAGCGCCGCGCCCGCGCCGGTCACCCCTCCGCCGACCACCAGCACGTCGACCTCGAGCCCGCCGGCGAGCGCCTCGAGGTCGGCGTCGCGCCGCGCCGCCGTCAGGAACGTGGGCTCGCCGCGCGGCGCCTCTCCGCTCCTCATGCGATCAGGACGCCGGGGTTCATGATCCCCTCCGGATCGAGCGTCGCCTTCACGGCACGCAACGCCGCGATCGCGAGTGGGCCGACCTCGCGCGCGTAGTGCTCGCGGTGGTCGATGCCGACGCCGTGATGATGGGTGATCGCACCGCCCGCGGCCGCGATCGCGTCGCTCGCCGTCCGCTTGGCCGCGTGCCACTGCGCCAGCGGGTCGTCGCGCGCGGCGGCGCCGACCGTGAAGTACAGCGAAGCACCGGAGCGGTAGACGTGCGAGATGTGACAGAGCACGACCGGCGGCGACCCCTGCGCTCCGAGTGACTCGCGCAGTGCGTCGCCCACCGCGGCGTAGAGGGCGGGCACGTTGGACCAGAACGTGGCCGTCTCCAGGGTCTCGACCAGCGCGCCGGCGTCCAGCATCGCGTCGCGCAGGTAGGGGCCCCTGTAGCGGCCTTCGACCCAGCTCGCGCCGGCGGCCTCGTCGAGCTGGCCGCCGCAGTCGCGCAGCACCGCGCCCGCGGCGTCGCGCCGCGTCGCAACGCTCTCGGTGCTCCCTTCGTAGCCCACGATCGCGAGGCAGGTCCCGGCGCTTCCTTGGCCGATCTCCGAGGGCGCCGCGAGGTTCAGCGCCGTCTCCGTCTCGTCGGAGAGCCGCAGCACGGTCGGCACCGGACCGTCCTGGACGAGGCGCCGCAGCGCCGTGGCGCCGTCGGCGAACGAGGGAAGGCACCAGCCGTCGTAGACCCGCTGCGCCGGCACCGGGCTCACCTCGACCGTGACGGACGTGATCACGCCGAAAGCGCCCTCCGACCCCAGCGCGAGCTGGCGAAGGTCCGGGCCCGCCGCCGACTTCGGCGCCCTGCCCAGCTCGATCGCGCCCCGCGGCGTGGCGAGCGTCAGGCGCACGACGCGCTCGTCGAAACGCCCGTAGCCGGCCGACGCCTGGCCGCTCGAGCGCGCCGCGGCGAAGCCGCCGATCGTCGCGTACTCGAAGGACTGGGGGTGATGACCGATCGTGAAGCCGCGTTCGCCCAGCAGCGCCTCGGCCTCCGGTCCGCGAAGGCCTGGCTCGAGCGTGGCCGTGCGGGAGATCTCGTCGAGGTCGAGCAGGCGGTTCATGCGGCGCAGGTCCAGCGCGATCACCCCGTCGAAGCCCGCGCGCTCCGGCTCGAGCCCGCCGACTACCGAGGTCCCGCCCCCGAACGGGACGACCGCCACGCGGCGATCCGCGCAGGCAGCGAGCACCGCGAGCACCTCGTCCTGCGAGCCGGGAAGCACGATCGCGTCCGGCGCGTCCTCCACCTGCCCGGCCCTCATGCGCAGCAGGTCCGGGGTCGACTTGCCGCGCGTGTGGAGCAGGCGGGACTCGGCGTCACCGCGCACGTGCTCCGCGCCGACGGCATCGGCCAGCGCGGCGCGGACGTCGTCGGCGAGCCGCGGGTCCGGCAGGCGAATCGCGTCCGGCGCGACGCGTCCGAGCCCGTCTTCACCCACGCCGAGCGCGTCGCGCAGCAGCTTCACTACATCGGGCGAGAGTGGCTCCGCCGCTGCTGGATCACCCCACGCCGACAGCGCCATGTCGGGATAGCGCCCAGCCGGCCGAAGGTCGTCCTGCATGGTCGCTCTCCCTCTCCTGACGGGTTCGGTGGCAGACGTCCGCGTCTGCGCCGCACTATACAGTTGGACAGATAATGTCCACTTTGCTCGAACAGGAGTCGTCCGACCCGATCGAGAGCGCCCTCCTCGACGCCGCGTATGTGCAGGTGCAGCTCGTCGGGTTCCGCCGCACGACGTTCGCCGACGTTGCGGCGCGCGTCGGGATCAGCCGGATGACCGCGTACCGGCGCTTTCCGGACATCTCGAGCCTGATCCGCACGCTGATGACGCGCGAGTTCAGTGCGCTCGTCGAGCGCGCCGCTCGCGATACCGCGGACGTCGAGGACGAACGCGAGCGGATCGTGGCCAGCGCCGTGCGCGGGCTCGACCTGCTGTCCTCACACGAGCTGTTCCTGCGCGTGCTCGACGTCGATCCCGAGCTGCTGCTGCCCTACATCACCCAGCGCCCGGGCCGCTTCCAGGAGATCGTCGCGACGTCGCTCACGGCACGCCTCGAAGCAGCGATCGCCAGTGGCGCCGTGCGCGACGACGACCCGGCCCGGCTCACCCACGCGATGCTGCTGACCATGCGTGGCTACGCGTTCTCGGTCCGCGACGGCACGTCCCGGCGCGAGCGCCGCCTGCTGCTGGACGACCTCGCGCGGATGCTCGACGGGCTACTGCGCCCGGAGCGGCCGGATTAACCGGCCTGCCCGTCGCTGCTTAGCGCAGATCAGCCTCGTCCGACGCTCGGCGCCTGGCGGCGGCGACGAGCGCCCCGAGCGTCAGTGCCAGCCCAGCCGAGCGGCCTCGTCGAGAACCTCCCGCGGGACCATCGTGCTGAAGCCGCCAGAGCCGGAGTCCGCGAACCATCGTCCACGCTCGCGGACACACACATCTTCATAGGGCTCGAACGGAGGACCGTCGTTCGTCAGCGACCACACGTACGCCGTGTCTCCATCTACGCGCATACCGACGACGGTGAAGAACCGCTCGGGGATGTCCCCGCGCGCCGCCTCCTCCGGAGTCGTGGGCGCTGTCCTTCAGCTCGTCCATGTCTTCACCCAACGCGCGGTCTCGAAGCTGCTTCAGTGCGGATGAGAGGACTCGAACCTCCACGGGGTTGCCCCCACAGGCACCTGAAGCCTGCGCGTCTGCCAATTCCGCCACATCCGCGCGGAGGCCGCCACTCTAGCGGCGCCTCACGTCTTCGTCCCGATCGTCTCTTGGAGCCGGATCACGCTCAGCCGCCTGTTCACGCGGACACGGTCGCGACTTGACCGGTACTGGACGCCTGCCATTTCGCACGCGTTCATGAACAGGTTCCGGATGTCGGCGGACGAGTTGCAGAAGTCGTACGTCAGGTACTCGTATCGGCCGGTTCGATTGATGAATGTGCAGCCGTCGGACCAGATGCATCCCTTCAGGAAGTCCAGCGGCTTTGCCCTGACCGCGTCCTGCTGCCACGGCTCAAGAACAATCGGACGCAGGTGCTTCGGCCCGACACCGTGTTGAGGGAACAGGCACGGCAGGTGCGAGTTGTACACCGAGAGGATCACGGTGGACCCGGAGTCTGCGTGTACCTCTCCGACGGCGTTCTCGATGAACGTTCGCTCGAGCGAGGCACGCGCGTCGGCGATGACGCCCGGGTAGCGCGCGTCGAGGGAAACCCGTAGGCGGTACGTGCGGCCGGCCTTGCAGATGTAGCCGTCGCCGAGGTAGAGCCCTAACAGGAAGGCGTACGTCTCCGCCGTCCAAGCGCAGCGGCTCGAACGCCGCCAACATCTGGGACACGACGCAGCGGGCGACGAGCGACGTAGGTCGCGGACCGTGCTTCGCGCGAGGCCCGTCGCGCGCGCTACCGCGGCGTCAGGATGGCCGGCTCGAGCGAGTTCCAGTGCACGGGCGCGGACCGCGTAGGAATGCATACCGCCACGTTAAGAACCGCGGCGGCGCGATTCGCCCCTCGCCGCAACTACTGCCGCTCGCGCCGCGCCTTGCTCGGGAAGGTGCGGAACACCGAGTCCCAGTACGGCGCGCTGATGCCGTAGCCGGTCGTGTCGTCCTGGAAGTGGTGGCGCATGTGGAGCTCGCGCAGGCGCTTGCCGGCGCGCGACTTCGGCTTGTGGTGGTGCAGGAAGTAGTGGATCTCGTCGTAGATCAGGTAGCCCGCCAGGAAGCCCGCGCCGAACGCGTACCAGTTGCTGCCGAGCACCGCCCAGAAGCCGACGCAGAAGAGTGCCGAGAGCGGGAGGCTGACCGACGGCGGCATGACCAGCCGCATCGGGTCGTTCGGGTGGTCGTGGTGGACGCCGTGGATGATCCAGTGCAGCCGCGCGCCGAAGCCGTCCTCGGGTTCGAAGTGGAAGATCACGCGGTGGATCCAGTACTCGGCGAGCGTCCAGAAGAAGTAGCCGGCCACGAACAGGCCGATCAGGCCCAGCACGCCGGTGCGCGAGGCGGCGAGCACCACGAGCACGACGATCGCCGGCAGGAATAGGAAGACCGGCACGGACGGGTGGACCCGCGAGAGCCTGTCGAGCAGCTCGTTGTCGAACATCCGCGGCGAGGCGCGGAGGAGATCGGCTCGGCGGCTGGCTTCCATGACGTCCATTTTAGGACGCCGCGCGGCGAGCGTCTGGTCGTCAGTAACGATTCAGACGCCGGTTGATCGGGCCGGCGGGTGGCTGGGGCGACGAACCGCTGCCGGGCGAGCGCCAGCGGACGCTGGTGCCCGCCGCCTCCTGAGCCGCGCGGCGCGGGCCCGTGCCGGTCGTCGCCGGGGTGGCCGCACGCGTGGGCGCCGGGGCGGCGGCGGGCGTGCCCGGTCCGCGGGCGGCGTGCGTGCGCAGCGCGCCGGTGGCGAGCGCGCGGGTGATCTCCTCCGAGACGGGCTTCCACGGCTCGGCGGGGCGGCCGAGGAGGTAGCCCTGGCCGTAGTTCACGCCCAGGTTCACGAGCGTGCGCAGCTCGTCCACGGTCTCGATGCCCTCGGTCAGGATGCCGGCGCCGACGCGGCGGGCGAACATGACGAAGAACTCGACGAGGGCGATCTTCGCGCCGTCGGTGTGGATGCCCTCGACGAGCGAGCGGTCGAGCTTGATCACGTCGGGCTGCACGCGCATCAGTTGCTTGAGGCCGGCGTAGCCCGAGCCGGCGTCGTCCACCGCGATGCGGGCGCCGCGGGCGCGGAGGCGCTCGATGCCCTCCTCGAGCGCGCCGTCCTCGGCGGCCAGCTCGTGCTCGGTCACCTCGATCACGACGCTCGACAGGTCCTGCGGCAGGACGTTCAGGATCTTGTTGGACGCGATCGCCGACGGGCTGAAGTTGAGCGACAGGTAGGTGCCCGGCGGACGCTGCGGCGCCGACAGCGCCGCGCGGATCGCGGCGATCTCGAGCTGGAGCCCGCGCCCGCACGCCTGCGCCTGGTTGAACCACGCGTCGGGCGAGCGTTTGATCTCGCTGTTGAAACGCGACAGCGCCTCGTAGCCGATCGTGCGGCCGCTGTTGAGGTCCACGAGCGGCTGGTAGACCGGCGTGATCGGCTCGTCCTGGGCGAGCAGCTCGTCGATCTCCGCGCGCTGCTGCTTCATCGTCGGGATCGCCGACACCGACTCGCGGTCGTACTTGCGGGTCTGGTTGCCGCCCTGGCGCTTGGCGACGTCGAGAGCCGAGTTGGCGAGCTCCGCGAGATTGGACTCGTCGGTCGCGTTGTCGGGGAAGCAGACGAAGCCGGCCGACGCCGTGAGCTCCATGTCGTCGGGCAGCGAGCGCATGATCGACTGACGCGCCCGCTCGGTGACGTCGCGGGCGTAGGCGGAGTCGGCGCCGTGGATGAGGATCGTGAAGTCGTCGCCACCCATGCGCGACACGAGGTCGTCGCCGCGGACCGCCTTCTCGAGCGCCTCGGCGGCGAGCTTGAGCGCCTCGTCGCCACGGGCGTGGCCGCGCTCGTCGTTGATCTTCTTGAAGCCGTCGATGTCGAGCGCTGCCACGGCGAGCGGCTGGTCGCGCTCGCGCGCGTCCTGGAGGTCGGAGCGCAGGCGCTCGTGGAAGTGGCGGTGGTTGGCGAGGCCGGTGAGCCCGTCCGTGGCCGCGGCGATCTTCAGGCGCTCGCGCTGGTGCCCGACGATCGTGGCCATCCGGTTGAAGCCCTCGGCCAGCTCGCAGAGCTCGGCGGCGCCGTCCGGGAGCAGGCGGGCTTCGTAATTGCCCTCCTCCATCTCCTGGAGCGCAGTGCGCACGCGCGAGAGCGGCTTGAGCGCGGCGCCGTCCACGATCCACGCCACGTAGACGATCAGCGCCGCTGTCAGAAGCAGGCCGCCGGCCGCCGCCACGGGGATGATCGGCAGACCGAGCTGGTTGGCGCCGGAGGCGATGATGCCGGTCGACGCCACGAGGACCGCGGACCCGATCACGATCGGCAGCAGGATCTCGTTGCGCAGCCGCCCGCCCACGCGCGGGGACGTGGGCTGGTTCGCGGCGGAGCGCGTCTGGGGCGGCAGCGCGTCGCCGCGCCGCCGGATCGGGCCGCTGGTGGTCTTCTTCTCTTGCGTGTCGTCGGCCGTCGCCGCCATCTACGCGCGTATCGGCACCCTGAGGATTCGCCTATAGAGGCTGGGCGAAGAACCCGCAGGCGTCAGAGCGTGATGACGTGGTCCGGCGCCGCGGGCGCGAGCGCGCCGTAGAGGTCCGGGAAGCAGCCGACGCTCACGCCTTCGACCGTGCCGCTCGGCTCGCAGTCGCCCGGCTCCCCGGTCGCGAGCTCGCGTTCGAGCGCGCACTGGTCGCACATCATCAGCAGCATCCCGTTCTGCTTGGCCACCTTGGAGAGCCGCTCGCCGAGGGGATCGCCCTTGCGCAGGACGTAGTTGTTGTCGTCGAAGAAGAACATCCCCACGACGTCGACGCCGTGCGTCCCGCTCTCGAGCTGGGGAAGGATCATCTTCCCGAGCTTGTAGCTGGCGGTGTGTCCCGACGTGCTGAAGACGTATGCGATTTTCATGCCGCGGACGCTATCGGCCGCGGTCAG
>JAICRZ010000164.1 GCA_025937135.1 Thermoleophilaceae bacterium | reverse complement strand
GGCTTCGGCATCCGCGGGGTGGAGGGGAAGATCCGGGCGGCCAGGTTCGCGCGCGAGCGCGGCATCCCGTACCTTGGCATCTGCCTCGGCATGCAGATCGCGGTGTCGGAGTTCGCGCGCCACGTGGCCGGCATGGACGGCGCCAACTCGACCGAGTTCGACCCCGAGACGCCGTACCCGGTCATCGACCTCCTGCCGGAGCAGAAGGAGGTGCGCGACATGGGCGGCACGATGCGGCTCGGCGCCGACCCGGTGAAGCTCCACGAGGGCACGCGCGCGCAGGAGATCTACGGCGAGCACGTGGTCTACGAGCGCCATCGCCACCGCTACGAGGTGAACAACCACCTGCGCCGCCGGCTCGAGCAGCAGGGCCTCGACTGATCCGGCACCTCGCCGGACGACCGCCTGGTCGAGATAGTGGAGCTGCCCGATCACCCCTAATTCGTCGCATCGCAGTTCCACCCCGAGTTCAAGTCGCGGCCGCTGCGCCCGCAGCCGCTGTTCCGCGAGTTCGTGCGCGCGTCGCTCGGGCAGGGCGGCGAGCCCGTGCCCGAGGGCGAGCCGCGCTTCAAGCGCGTCTCGGCCGAGCAGAGCGCCGAGACCGCAGCGCGCGAGAGCTAGAGGGCCGCGGGCTCTCAAGCGGTCCTCGGCGGCTGCCGAGGACAAGCGGGTGACCCGCCGCCACGTCCTCCTCGTCCTGCTCGCGTTCTTCGCGGTCTCCGGCAGCGCGCAGGCGGCCGGCTACAAGGTCCCCGCCCGCGTGTCGGGGCGCGACATCCAGGTCGCGAAGGGGAGCGGCTTCAAGACCCAGTTCTGGCCCGGCGTGAACCTCGGCTCGACGGTGCCGGGCACGCAGCCGGGCGAGGTGGCGGCCACGCGCGCGGACTACGACCGCTGGTTGCGCGGCATGTCGGCCGTCCACGCGCGCGTCGTCCGCGTCTACACGATCCTGCGGCCGTCCTTCTACGACGCGCTCGCGGCCTGGGACCGCAGGCACCCGAAGCGGGCGATCTTCCTGATGCAGGGCGTCTGGATCCCGGAGGACGCGTTCCTCGCGACCCAGGACGCCTACGACCCGTCGGTGACCGGCGGCTTCCGCGCGGAGCTGCGCGACGCCGTCGCGGTGGTTCACGGCGACGCCACGCTCCCGCAGCGCTCCGGCCACGCCGGCGGCCGCTACCGCAGCGACGTCGCGCGCTGGACGCTCGCGTACTCGATCGGCGTCGAGTGGGATCCGTACGCGACCGCGGCCACGGACAGCAAGCACGCGGGTCAGGCGCCGTTCGCGGGCCGCTTCTTCTCGGCATCGGCGTCCGCGACGCCGATGGAGAGCTGGATCGCCTCGATGCTCGACTACACCGCGTCGCTCGAGGCGCAGCGCGGCTGGAGCCGCCCGCTCACGTTCACCAACTGGCTCACCACCGACCCGCTCCACCACCCGTCCGAGCCGCTCGCGCAGGAGGACATGGTCTCGGTGGACGCGACCCACATCGCCGCGAGCGCCGAGTGGCCGGGCGGCTTCTTCGCGAGCTACCACGCCTACCCGTACTACCCCGACTTCCTGCGCTACGACTACGGCGGCCCCGACCCGTACGCCGCGTACCTGCGCGCGCTGCGCGCCTACCACGGCAACCAGGCCGTGATGATCACCGAGTTCGGCGTGCCCTCGTCGCTCGGCCTCGCGCACCTCGGTCCGCTCGGTCACGACCAGGGCGGTCACACCGAGGCGGAGGAAGGCCGGATCGACGCCAGCCTGCTCCGCGAGATCAAGGCCGAGGGCTACGCCGGCGGCGTGGCGTTCGAGTGGATCGACGAGTGGTTCAAGTTCACCTGGAACACGATCGACCTCGAGCAGCCCGCCGACCGCCGCCAGCTGTGGCTGAACCCGCTGACGAACGAGGAGCACTTCGGGCTGATCGCGGCCGAGCCGCGGGCCCGCGCGTCGGGGCGCGAGATCGCCCCGGGCGTGCGCGCGAACAGCGACGAGGAGAACCTGATCCTGACGTTCAGGCGGGCGCCGCACACGATCGCCTTCGACGTGCGCCCGGGCTCGAACGACGGCGCCCACCCGGACGCCGACGTCGTCGCCACGCTCGGCCCCGGTCGCAGCGCACACCTGAAGCAGGCCGCCTGGACCGACGCCACCGCGTTCATGTACGGCGTGGCGCGCGACTACATCCCGGTGGACCTCGCCGCGCTGCAGCAGGGCAGCGGCGTCTGGGTCTCGCCGCGGCAGATGCTGAACCGGCCGTACACCGTCCCCTCCACCGGCGAGCGCCGCCCCGCGGAACTCGCGGACGTCGGCGACATCAGCTCGCTGGTCACGCGGCGCGGCCGGAAGCTGGTGCTGCGCGTGCCGTGGTCGATGCTCACCTTCTCGGACCCGTCCTCGCACCAGGTCTACGTGCCGCACGAGGACGGGACGATCACCTCCGAGCGCGTCGGCCGCATGGGCATCGCCGTCGACGGGGCGCGGACCGCCGGCTACGCGTGGCGCGACTGGAACCGCGTGCGCTGGCACGAGCGGCGCAAGGCCGGCTTCGCAACCGTCGCGCGCGCATTCGCCTCTGCCTCTCGCTAGCGTCTGCGCGGTGGAGGCGATGACGCACCCGCGTGCGAGCACGCACGAGCGCGAGCGGCTCGTGACCGACTTTGTGCGCCTGTGCGAGATCGAGAGCCCGTCGCGCCGCGAGCGCCCGATGGCGGACGCGGTGGCCGCCGACCTGCGCGAGCTCGGGCTCGCGGTGGAGGAGGATGCCAGCCGGACCGACACCGGCTCCGATGCCGGCAACCTGCTCGCCCGGATCCCGGCGCCGCCGGGCGGCCGCACCATCCTGCTCTGCGCCCACCTCGACACGGTCCCGCTCGACGCGCCGGTGGTGGTCGAGCGCACCGAGGAGGGGGTCATCCGCAACCGCAACGACGCGATCGTGGGCGCCGACAACAAGGCGGCCGTCGCCGTGATCCTGGCCACCGCGCGCCGGCTGATGGCGGGCGGCGCGCCGCCGGTGGGCCTCGAGATCCTCTTCACGACCTGCGAGGAGCTGGCGCTGGCCGGTGCGAAGGCGTTCGACCTCGGCGCGCTCGAGGCCGACGTCGGCTTCGTGTTCGACCACGCCTCGCCGATCGGCGAGCTGATCGTGGCGGCGCCCACCTACTTCAGCGTCGACGCGCGCTTCCACGGCAAGGCCGCCCACGCCGGGCTCGCGCCCGAGGCTGGCCACAACGCGATCGAGGCGGCGGCGGCCGCGATCGCCTCGCTGCGCTTCGGCCGCCTCGACGAGATCACGACCTCCAACGTCGGCCGGATCATCGGCGGCACGGCGTCGAACGTCGTGGCCGAGCGCTGCTCGGTCCAGTGCGAGGCGCGCTCGATCGACCACGAGCGGGCGGCGCAGGTGGCCGGTGAGATCGTCGACGCGATGACCCAGGCGGCCACCGACCGCGCCTGCGACGTGGAGATCGACGTGCAGGAGCTGTTCCGCGGCTTCAAGCTGCCGAAGAGCGCCGCCAGCGTGACGATCGCGTCGAGCGCGCTCGAGGACCTCGGCATCGAGCCGCGGCCGATCTCGACCGGCGGCGGCAGCGACGCCAACTCGTTCGTCGCGCGCGGGTTCGAGTGCCTGAACGTGGCCAACGGCACCGAGGCGGCGCACCAGCCGGACGAGCGCGTCAGCGTGCACGCGCTCGAGACGATGCTGGACGTCGCCCTGGGCATCGTGCATCACAGCGCCGCGGCCGCGTGAGCGCCCTCGTCCTGAGGCGCGGCAGCGTCACCTCGGTGGACCGCCCTGGTCCGGCCGCCGAGCTGACCGTGGAGGTGGCCGGCGAGCGGCGCCGCGCCGTCTCCTACGAGGCGATGACCGGTCCGGTCGAGCCCGGCGACGACGTGGTGGTGAACACCGCGGCGGCGGACCTCGGCCTCGGAAGCGGTGGCTTCGACATCGTCCACGTGAACCTCACGCGCGGCCTCGAGGCGACGGGCGCCGAGGGCGCGCACGTGATGAAGCTGAACTACACGTCGCTCCAGCACGCGATCCACCCGGCGGAGGAGCGCGCGCCGGAGCTCCAGAGCCTCGGAGGCGCGCCGATCGCGGTGATCTCGCTCCACGGCCAGCTCCCGTGCGTTGCGTGGGCGGCGGCGCAGGCCAGGCCGGGAGCGCGGATCGGCTTCGTGCAGACCGCCGGCGGCGCGCTGCCCGGCGAGCTCTCGCGCGTGGTGCAGGAGCTGCTGGACCGCGAACTGCTCACCGGCCACATCACCGCAGGACCCGCCTTCGGCGGCCGCGACGAGGCGATCTCGACCCCGGGCGCGCTCCATGCCGGAATCCGCGCGTTCGGCTGGGACGCCGCCATCGCCGGGCCCGGCCCGGGCATCCTCGGCTCCGCCACGGCGCTCGGCCACGGCGGGATCGCGGCGCTCGACAACGCCCACGCTGCCATGGCGCTGGGCGCCCGCGCGCTGATCGTGCCGCGCATGTCCTCGGGCGACCCGCGACCGCGCCACCGCGACCTCTCGCACCACACCGACACCGTGCTTCGCCTGCTGCTGCGGCCCGCGATCGTGGCCGTGCCGGAGGGCCTTCAGATGGCCGGCGAGCACGAATACCGAACCGGCGCCGCGGACCTCGACGGCTACCGCGAGTCGGGTCTGCCCGCTCGTACCATGGGCCGCTCTCCGGACGAGGACGAGCTGTTCTTCCGTGCCGCCCTCGCCGGCGGCAGCGTGCTTGGAGGCATGATCGATGGCGTTTGAGCGAATCGGCAGCGAGGAGATCTGGAACGGCAAGATCGCGAGCGTCCGGATCGACCGCGTGCGCTACGACGACGGCGAGGAGGCCGACCGCGAGGTCGTCGGCCATCCGGGCGCCGTCGCCGTGGTCGCGCACGACGGCGAGTTCGTCTACCTGGTCGCGCAGCCGCGCGAGCCGGTCGAGGAGCAGGCGCTGCTGGAGCTGCCGGCCGGGAAGCTCGACGAGGAGGGGGAGAGCCCGCTCGAGACCGGAAAGCGCGAGTTGGCGGAGGAGATCGGCAAGGGCGCGAATACGTGGAAGCACCTCGCAACCTTCTGGGGGTCGCCCGGGTTCTCCAACGAGGAGATCCACTTGTACCTCGCAACCGACCTATACGAGCAGACCGCCGAGGTCGAGGAGAACGAGCGCATCGAGATCCAGAAGGTGCCGCTCGCCGAGCTCGACCGGGCGATCGAGGAGTGCCGCGACTCGAAGACGCTCGTCGGGCTCCTGTGGCTCAAGGCCTACGGGAACGGCAAGCCGTGAGGCGCGTCCTCGCGATCGTGGCCGCCGTAGCCGCGGTCGGCGCCGTCCCTGCCACGGCCGGCGCCGCCGACCCGACCGGCACGCCGCCGCCGAACCTCGTTCGGGGCCTCGCCACGTCGCAGAACACCGTCGACGTGCAGTTCAACGAGCCGGTCGACCCGAACAGCGTGCAGACGAACGACTTCATCCTCGAGATGACCGAGGCGAACCGACCCGTGATCGGCGCGACCGTCTCGCCGGACGGGACGAAGGTCACGCTCACCTCCTCGACGTTCTGGGATCCCGGCACCGCGGGCCAGGTCCACCTGACCGCGCCGGGCGTGATCCTCGACCCCGCCGGCGTGCCGAACAGCTCGGCCGACTGGGTGACGGTAGGCGCCGCGCCGGGCGACTTCGCGCCGCCGGTGGTCACGCACTTCCACCTCACGAAGAGCCACGGCCTCTGCTTCACGTACAACGTCCGGCGCTGCAAGCGTCCGGGCGCCGCGTGGATCTATCGCGTCACCGAGGACGGCGACGCCTACTTCACCGTCTTCCGCCATGGCAAGGTGGTCGGCGTCCGGCGCTACAACGGCCAGCCCGGCAGCAACTACATCAACTTCGACGGCAAGATCAACGGCCGCCGGCTGCCGCGCGGCGTCTACTCGGTCCGGCTCGGAGTCAAGGACGTGGTGGGCAACATGACGCCGATCCCGCAGCAGCCGCGCACGCGCTTCTCCGTCAAGCGCCGCTGACAGCCCGCTTGCAGGGCGAGGGATGGCGGCCACCCGGACGAATCCCTCGGCGTGGCAACTATCGAATCCCCCGCGGGCTCACGCCCCTACGAGCACCTCGTGCTCGACTTCCTGGCCTACCTCGAGTTCGAGCGCGGGCTCTCGCGCAACACGCTCGAGGCGTACCGGTCCGACCTCTTCCAGTTCGGACGCTTCCTCGAGGCGCGCGGAGCCGACGCCGTGACCGCGACCTCCGCTGACGTCTCCGACTTCCTGACGCACCTGGCGGAGGGCAACGGTCGCGCGCCGTCCTCGCCGGCCACGATCCATCGCAAGGCAGCCTGCCTGCGCTCGTTCTACCGGCACCTGCGCCGCGAGAACGTGCGCGAGTCCGATCCGACCGCCACGATCAGCGGCCCGCGCCGCGGCCGCAAGCTGCCGAAGGTGCTGAACCGCGGCGAGGTGCAGAAGCTGCTCGAACAGCCGCGCGGCACCGCGCCGACGGCACTGCGCGACCGCGCCCTGCTCGAGCTGATGTACGCGTGCGGCCTCCGCGCCTCGGAGGCGATCGGCATCGAGATCTCCGACGTGGACCTCGAGCTCGGCGTGCTGCGCGCGCGCGGCAAGGGGTCGAAGGAACGCGTCGTGCCGGTGGGCCGCGCTGCGGTGCAGGCGGTGCGGATCTACCTGGAGCGCGGCCGCCCGCCGCTCGGGCACGGCGGGATCGTCGCGCACCTGTTCGTGAACTTCCGCGGCGAGCCGCTCACCCGGCAGGGGCTCTACAAGATCGTCCGCCGCCACGCGACCACTGCGGGCCTGGCCGATCGAATGT
>JAICRZ010000136.1 GCA_025937135.1 Thermoleophilaceae bacterium | reverse complement strand
CGCACGGCGTTCACGTCGAGGTCGTCGGCGCGGGCGTTCTCCCCCACCACCATCCCCTCGTAGACCTCCTCACCGGGGCCGACGAAGAGCTGCCCGCGCTCCTGCATCTTCAGGAGGGCAAACTGGCCGGTCTCGCCACGGCGGTCGGCCACCAGCGAGCCGGTCGGCCGCGTCTTGATCTCGCCGTACCACGGGTCGTAGCGCTCGAAGACCGAATGCAGGATCCCGGAGCCGCGCGTCTCGGTGAGAAATTCAGTTCTGAAGCCGATCAGGCCGCGGGCCGGCACCAGGTACTCGAGCCGCACCCAGCCGGTGCCGTGGTTGACCATCTGCTCCATCCGGCCCTTGCGCAGCGCGAGCAGCTGCGTCGTCACGCCCATGTAGTCCTCGGGGATGTCGATCGACACGCGCTCGACCGGCTCGTGCACGGCCCCGTCCACCTCGCGCGTGACCACCTGCGGCTTGCCCACCGTGAGCTCGAAGCCCTCGCGCCGCATCGACTCCACGAGCACCGCCAGTTGCAGCTCGCCGCGCCCCTGCACCTCCCAGGTGTCGGGCCGCTCGGTCTCGAGCACGCGGATGGACACGTTGCCGACCAGCTCCTGCTGCAGCCGGTCGCTGAGCATGCGCGCGGTCAGACGGCTCCCGGACTTGCCGGCCAGCGGCGACGTGTTGATGCCGATCGTCATGCCGATGGCGGGCTCGTCGATGGCAATGAGCGGCAGCGGCTTGGGGTCCTCCGGGTCGGCGATCGTCTCGCCGATCGTGATCTCGGGGATGCCCGCGATAGCGACGATGTCGCCCGGCCCCACCTCGTCGGCATCCACTCGCTGGAGCCCCTCGGTGACGTAGACCTGGGTGACCGCCGCGCGCTCGATCGTGCCGTCGCGGCGGCACCACGTGACCGCGCCCTTGCGCAGGTTGCCGTTCACGACGCGGCAGAGCGCCAGCCGCCCGACGTACGGGGACGCGTCGAGATTGGTGACGAGCGCCTGGAGCGGAGCGCCGTCCTCGTACTCCGGCGGCGGTACGCGGCCCACCAGCAGCTCGAACAGCGGCTCGAGGTTCCTGCCCTCGGCACCGGCCTCCAAGCTCGCCCAGCCGGCCTTCGCATTCGTGTAGACGATCGGGAACTCGATCTGCTCCTCGTCGGCATCGAGGTCGAGGAACAGGTCGTACACCTCGTCCACGACCTCCGTCACGCGCGCGTCCGGCCGGTCGACCTTGTTCACCACGAGGATCACCGGCAGCCGCCGCTCGAGCGCCTTGCGGAGCACGAAGCGCGTCTGCGGCAGCGGCCCCTCGGACGCGTCCACGAGCAGCACAACGGCGTCCACCATCGTCAGGCCGCGCTCCACCTCGCCGCCGAAGTCGGCGTGCCCGGGCGTGTCCACCACGTTGAGCTTGACGGCGCCGTAGTGCACCGCCGCGTTCTTGGCGAGGATCGTGATGCCGCGCTCGCGCTCCTGATCCATCGAGTCCATCACCCGGTCGGTGACCTCCTCGTGCGCGGAGAACACGCCGGACTGGCGCAGCATCGCGTCCACGAGCGTGGTCTTGCCGTGGTCGACGTGCGCGATGATCGCGACGTTGCGGATGTCGTTCCGGGTGGCCATCAGCGGCCCCCCAGCGTACGAAGCGCCCTCTAGATCAAGGCTTCAGCACGATCTTGATCGCGCCGTCGGCCTTCTCCTGGAACGTCTTGTAGGCCTCGGGCGCCTCCTCGAGCGGCAGCCGGTGGGTGGCGAAGTCGTCCACGCCGAGCGGATCCTCGTCGGTCAGGAGCGGCATGATCTCGGGGACCCACCGCTTCACGTTCGCCTGGCCCATGCGGAGCTGGATCTGCTTGTCGAAGATCGTGAGCATCGGCAGTGGGTCGGCCTCGCCGCCGTACACGCCGCTCAGCGAGATCGTGCCGCCGCGCCGGACGATGTCGATCGCCGCGTAGAGCGCCGACAGCTTGTCCACGCCGGCCGTCTGCATCATCTTCTCGGCGATCTTGTCGGGCAGCATCCCGATGACCGTGTGCGCCGCATGGGCGGCAGTGGACCCGTGCGCCTCCATGCCGACGGCGTCGACCACGGCGTCCGGCCCGCGGCCGTCGGTCATCTCGCGGATCGTGTCGCCGAGGTTCTCGACCTGGTCGAAGTTGACCACCTCGGCCCCGCGCCCGCTCACGCGCTGGAGCCGCTCGGGCACCATGTCCACGCCGATCACGCGCTGTCCCTTGTGCATCGCGATCCGGCACGACATGTCGCCGATCGGCCCGAGGCCGAGGACAACGAGAGTGCCACCGTCGGGCACGGCCGCGTATTCCACCGCCTGCCACGCCGTGGGAAGCACGTCGGAGAGGTAGAGGAAGCGCTCGTCGTCGGGCCCCTCGGGCACCACCGTGGTGGTGTTGTTGGCCTGCGGCACGCGGAGGAACTCGGCCTGGCCGCCCGGCACCTCGCCGTAGAGCTTCGTGTAGCCGAAGAGCGCGGCGCCCATGCCTTCCTCGCGCACCTGGGTGGTCTCGCACTGGGTGTTGAGGCCCTGGTTGCAGTACCAGCAGTGGCCACAGGAGATCTGGAACGGCATGACCACGCGGTCGCCGACCTTGCAATTCGTGACCTCGCTGCCGACCTCCTCGACGATCCCCATCGGCTCGTGCCCGAGGATGTCGCCCTCGCCCATGAACGGGCCCATCACCTCGTACAGGTGGAGGTCGGAGCCGCAGATCGCAGTGCTGGTGATGCGGACGAGCGCGTCGGTCGGCTCCTGGATCGTGGGATCAGGGACGTCGTCGACGCGTACGTCGCGCTTTCCGTGCCAGGCAACTGCTCTCATGCTCGATCTCCTCGTCTTGGGTCGGGGCGAGGCCTACCCGAGCGCAGCAGCGGGTAACCGCTGGGGATGGCGAACTACGTCGGCACCTATCTGAACGACCACCTCGCAGGGGCGACCGTCGGCCGCGAGCTGAGCAGGCGCGCGGCGGGCTCGAACCGCGGGACGCCGCTCGGTGACTTCCTCGACAAGCTGCACGAGGAGATCGTCGAGGACCGGCGCACGCTGGTCGAGGTGATGAGCGCGCTCGACGTCGGCGAGGATCGTGTCAAGACGCTCGCCGCGCAGGTCGGCGAGCGGATCGGGCGGCTCAAGCCGAACGGCAACCTGCTGAGCTACTCGCCGTTGAGCCGCGTGGTCGAGCTCGAGGGGCTGGCGCTCGGCGTCCAGGCGAAGGCCGGGCTCTGGCGCGCGCTCGCGCTGCTCGACGACCCGCGCATCGAGGCCTTCGACTTCGCCGCCCTCGAGAGCCGCGCCAAGCGGCAGCACAAGGGCATCGAGGGCTACCGGGTCGAAGCGGCCCTCATCGCTTTCGAGCAATCCAGCTAAGGCAGGGCGGGCGTGCCGACGCCGAGCCTCTGCGCCCGCTCGTGCAGGGCGCCCACCTGCCGGCGCACGTCCTCGACCGACTTGCGCGAAGCCGTCAGCTCGGCCTCGAGTGCGGCCCGGTGCTCTGCGTCGTAGCTCGCGTCGGCGAGCGCGCGTGCCACCTGGCTGATCCAGAGCTCGCCCACGTGTACCGCCGTCAGGCCCCGCTGTATCGCGTCCTCGAGCTCGGCGGCGCGCGGCCCCTTCAGCTCGTCGTCAGACAGCTCGAGCAACTGCTCGATCGTGGGGCGCAGGGGCACGAGTTGCAGTTACCCATTTGGTGGCCTGGGCAAGTATGGGAAGACAGGAACTTTCACGATTCCGGGAGCACGAGATGCGATTTGGCGCGTTGTTGATTCGCGCAGTGGTCGGGCCGCTCTTCATCGGGCACGGCACGCAGAAGCTCTTCGGCTGGTTCGGCGGTAGCGGGCTCGAGGGCACCGGCGGTTTCTTCGAGCAGCTCGGGCTGCGGCCGGGCAGGCGCCACGCCATCGCCGGCGGCGGCGCCGAGGCGCTCGGCGGCCTCCTCCTGACGCTTGGCGCGGCGACGCCCGTGGGCGCCACGATGGTGTCGAGCGCGATGGTCACCGCCATCCGCAAGGTGCATGGGGCCAAGGGCCCGTGGGTGAGCGACGGCGGCTTCGAGTACAACGCCGTGCTGATCGCCCTGATGACCGCGCTCGTGGAGTCGGGCCCCGGCCCGCTGTCCGTCGACGAGCAGGTCTTCCCCGAGCTGAAGGGCCCGCAGTGGGCTGCGCTCTCGCTCGGCTCCGCGGTCGTGGGCTCCTACCTCGCGACCTCCCCGCTGGTCAACGAGGCGGAGGCGACCTCCGAGGAAACCCCGAAGAGCCACGGCGACCCGGCTTCGAACGGCCACGGCAGCATCGAGACGAGCGCGGAGCAGAGCACGGCGAGCGGCGAGCCGGCCCGTTAGGGCCAGCCCGCCGCTTCCCGCGTTCAGTTCAGCCGACGCGCACCTTCACGCTCTTGCTGGCGGGGGCGCCGCCGCTGGGCACGAAGGTCACGCGCAGCACGAGCTTGCGCCCGCGCAGCTTCGTGAGCTGCTTGCGGCCCTTGGCGGTCGCGCGCAGCTTGAGCTTGACGTTGCCGGCTGCCTTGGCCTTCGCACGGCCGGACGCCAGCGCGGTGCGGCCCTTGAGCAGCTTGCCGTTCAGCGAGCCCGCGCCCGAGACGGTGACGGTCACCGCCACGCCCTTGCGCAGCTTCTTCGCCGACAGCTTGCTCGCCTTGACCTTCACCGTGGCGGCCGTCACGCCGGGGCCTGCCGGTCCCTGAGGCGCCTCCGGCCGGGCCTGCGGGATCGAGTACTCGCTGAACGCGGGCATCGACGCCGTCGGGCTCAGGACGATCGAGTCGGCGAGCTGGCAGTCGCCGCTGCCGACGCTGTCCACGCGCGCCACATGCACGCCGCCGTCGTCGCTCCAGGCCACGTGCTTGCCGTCGGCGGACAGCGAGATGCGCGGCTTGCCGCTGTCGTGGTCGTTGCCCTGCGGCTGGATCGTGCACGAGCCGGTCGGGTGCGACGCCTCCGGCGGCACGCCGCCGTCGAGCTGCACGAGCTCGAGCTGCCCGTTCGAGTGCTCGACTAGCGCGCGCGAGTTGTCCCGCGCGACCTCGGCTGCCGTCAGCGGGTCGTTCGTGTCGTTGGTCGAGAGCCACTGCTTGAAGTCGAGCGGCCCGGCCTCGGCCCAGATGTCCTGGAAGTCGCTGATCACGAGCTTCCCGTTCAGCCAGGTCGCCTCGCCGATGTACGGCTGGTCGATCATCGGGTCGGTCGGCGACCCCGGCGCGTCCGGCGGCACGACCGCGAGATGCGGGACGAGCTGCGGGCTCGGGGCGAAGATGCCCTTGTTGTAGATGTAGCCGTACGCGAGCTGCTTGCCGTCCGGGCTCACGCGGGAGAACGTCGGGCCGGCGTTGATGCCGCCGCCGATCTTCCACGGCATCACGTTCTCCACGCGGGTGCCGTCGGACCTGATCCAGACGATCACCTTCGTCGTGCCGCTGCCCTTGATGGTGGCGATGTCGCCGGCGTCGTCGGACGACGGCAGCGAGTAGTACGAGTCGGGCGTGCCGTCGTTCGTTATCTGCTGTTTCTGCGCCCCGTCGATGCTCGAGCGCCAGATGTCGCTGCCGTCGCGGTAGGTGATGGTCGTGGCCTGCGCCGCGGCCGGCACGGCGAGCGCGAGCGCTCCGAGTGCCACCGCCGCGCGGATCGGTGTGGTCATGAGTTTCATGGTGTGGGGGTTCCTTTGGTCTGTGTCTGTGTGCAGGGGGGTGGTCAGGCGGGCTGAGGTGATGCTGCGAGCGCGGATCGGCCGACGCCGATCAGCGCGGCGGCTGCCACGGCGCCGATGCCGGCAAGTGCGGCCCCGGCGAGGCTCGCCGCGTGCAGGCCCGACACGTAGTCGGCCGCCGAGCCGTGTCCGAGCGCCGAGTCGGCAGGCACGAGGGCGCCGAACGCGGCGACGCCGACGGCGATCCCGGCCTGCCGGAACGTGTCGTTGACGCCGGCCGCCAGGCCGCTCATGTGCTCCGGGACCGAGCTCAGCGCGACGCCGCTCAGCGCCGGGTTGAAGAACCCGGTGCCGATGCTGCCGATCAGCAGCGTGGGCAGCAGGATCGTCCAGGAGGAGTCGACCTGCGCGAGCACGCCGAGCCCGAGGCCGAGCGAGACGAGCGCGAGCCCGCCGCCGATGATCGTCCCGGGTGCGACGCGGCTCGCCATCTGCGCGCTCGCGCCGGAGATGAACACCATCAGCACGGTGCCGGGCACGTAGACGAGCCCGGCCTCCATGGCGCTGAGACCGAGGATCCGCTGGAGGTAGAGCGTTGTGTAGAGGAACAGCGCGAAGAACGACCCGGAGATCGCGAACGCCGCGATCTGCGCGCCGGTGAAGCGCTTGTTGCGGAACAGCGCGAGCGGGAGCATCGGCTGCGCGACGCGCTGCTGGATCGCGACGAAGGCCGCGAACAGCGCGACGGCGCCGGCGAACTCGCCGATGATCACCGCGCTCGTCCAGCCGTCGTCGTTGCCGCGCAGCAGCGCGAGCACGAGCAGGAAGAGGGCGGCGCTGAGCGTGGCCTGCCCGCCCCAGTCGAGCCCACGGGCGTCCGGGTCGCGCGACTCGCGCACCCAGCGTGCCGTGCCGAGCAGGGTGAGCAGACCGAGCGGGACGTTCACGAAGAAGACCGCCTGCCAGCCGAACGCCGTCGTCAGCGCGCCACCGGCGAGCGGCCCGATGACGAACGACGCGCCGATCGTGGCGCCGTAGACGGCGAGCGCCTTGGCGCGCTCCTCGCGCTCGGGGAACGCGTCCGCGAGCAGCGCCAGCGAGGTGGCGAACATCACGGCACCGCCCAGGCCCTGAATTGCGCGCGCCACGTCGAGCGCGACGATGCTGCCCGCGGCCGCGCACGCCGCGGAGGCGATCGTGAAGACCACGACCCCGAAGACGAAGATGCGCTTGCGCCCGAGCCGGTCGGCGATCGAGCCGGCGGTGAGAACCACCGAGGCCAGCGCGAGGGTGTACGCGTCGACGACCCACTGGAGGCCCGAGAGGCCCGCGCCGAGGTCGTCGGCGATGTGCCCGAGCGCGGTGTTGACCACCGCGATGTCGAGCATGAGGATCGCCGTGGCCAGTGCAGCCACCGCGAGGGTGCCGTTCTTGCTCATCTCGTGCTCCTGAAGTCGATGTCTCATTGCGAGGGCGACCATCGGGCGCGGGCGTTGCACGGGGATTGCAGAAGCGTTGCGGCGCCCGAATCGCACCCGCCGCGTGGACGGATGTCGGACGGAACATCCGTCGAAGCTCCACCAAACGTCCGCGCCTTTACGGAACCATCGGGACGTGCCCCTACCCCTACGCCCCGCGCTCGACGAGCGTGCGGATGCCGGGCGCGCGACCCCTGCGGCGCTGATGGCGCCGGAGCGGCACGCCCTCACCCTCATCGCCGAGCAAGCCCGCGAGCGCGCGCGCCTCGAGCACGTGTGGATCCTCGCGCGGCTGCCCGACGGCGGGCCCGCGGGCGCGCGGTCGTGGCTCGCGCACACGTCGCGCGACGGCGCGGAGGAGGTTCCCGCCGCGGCGGTCCGGGCGGTGGCGCTCGGCGCGATGCGTGGCGGCCCGCGCCGCTTCGTCCGGCGCACCGCGGGCGCCACCGGCGGCGTCGATGTCGTGGCCGTCGAGACGCGCGGGGAGCGGATGGTCTCGGTCGTGACCTCGGCCCCTGAGGGCGCGCGCCTCGGCCCCGAGATCGAGACGGTCCTGGCCGACCTGGCGGACGTGGCGGTGCGGATGCTGGGCGAGAGCGGCGCCGCGGTCGGTCGCGGTACCGCATATGGCGCCGGGCTGGCCAACGCGCTCGCGCTGCTCAAGCGCCCACCGGTGCTGGAGGAGTCGCGTGAGCGGCTCCGCCACGCGCTCGGCCCGCGCTATCCGGCACTGCGGGATGCCGCGCTGGTCGCCGAGACCGACCTGGGCCTGGCGCTGGCCCTCGTGAGCGCGGCGAACGACCTGCCCGATCGCCGCCGCGGCGGCATCACGGCGATGACCGATGCGCTCACCGCACTCGGCCCGCGCGCGACCCTGCGGCTGGTGGACGAGCTGCCCGTGCTGCCGGTGATCGGCCGCCCCGCCGGACTGGGTGCGGCGATCGCGCGCCTTTCCGCCCACGCGATTGCCAGCCGCGCCGCGGCCGACCTGCTCGCGCTCGCGATCGGCTACCGGGCGCGCGACGAGCTGCGCCTGGTGG
>JAICRZ010000215.1 GCA_025937135.1 Thermoleophilaceae bacterium | reverse complement strand
CCCGCCGTGGCTGGGAGGTGACCGTCTTCCACGCCGCCGTGCAGCCGCTGCCCGGCCAGCCGCCGTACGCGCTGCGCGAATGGGAGGAGGACGGCGTCAGGCTGATCGGCGTGCACAACCGGCCGAGCGGCTTCCTCGACCTCGGTCACCCCGAGCGCGAGGTCGACGACCCGCAGGTGACCGCCGCGTTCGCCGCCGCGCTCGACCGCGAGCGGCCCGACGTCATCCACTTCCACAACCTGCACAACCTCGGCGCGACCTTGCTCGACGCCGCCGCCAGCCGCGGCATCCCGTCGTACTTCACGACACACAACTACTGGCTCGTGTGCTCGCGGCTCTACCTGATGAAGGGCGACGGCTCGCTGTGCGCGGGGCCCGGCAATCGCGGCGCCGACTGCGCCGCGTGCGTCGGCTGCCACGACCCGTTCTCCTACGAGGATCGCCTGGCCCAGATCCGCGGCCGCTTCTCGCGCGCGATCACGGCCTGCATGGCGGTCTCGCCGGCGGTGCGTGCCACGCTGGTGAACCAGGGCTATCCGGCCGAGGCGATCGACGTCGTACGTCAGGGGCTGCCCGCCGCGGAGGCGGTCTGGGAGCGGCTCGGCCGCGACCGCAAGCCGGGCCGCGTCGGCGGCCCGCTCACGATCGGCTTCTTCGGCTCCGCCTACTGGCACAAGGGCCCGCAGCTCCTGGTCGAGGCCGCGCAGCTCGCTTCGGCCGACGTGAAGATCCAGATCCACGGCGAGATCCCCGACCGGATCGCGCAGCAGATCGAGGCGATCGACCGCCGCGGCGTGGTCGAGATGACCGGCCACTTCCACGCCGGCGACCTGCCCGGACTGCTCGCCGGAGTCGACGCTGCCGCGATGCCGTCGATGTGGTGGGACTGCGCGCCGCTGATGGCCGACGAATGCCTCGCCGGCCGCGTGCCGCTGCTCGCCCCGCGCATGGGCGGCCTCACTCAGGCCGTCCTGGACGAGGTGAACGGGCTGCTCTTCGACGGGCTGAGCGCCGAGGACCTGGCAGCGAAGATCGACCGGCTCGCCTCCGAGGAGGGGCTCGTCGAGCGGCTCCAGTCGCAGATCGCGGCGCCGCGGCCGTTTTCCGAATATGTCGACGAGCTCGAGGCCTACTACGGCGGCGAGCGCCCCTCGCGGATCAGCGAGCCGAGCCGGCCCGTCGTGACGCGCTGGGTGGGCGACCACGGGATCCCCACGAGCCTCTCGATCATCAACACGCGCGTGACCGCCGAGCTCGACGCCCGCCCCGACGTCCAGGTCGAGCGCGTCGCGCGCGGCGGCGCCCGCATCGGCGCGCCGGGCGAGCACGCCGCCGACGTGGAGGTGCGCCACCAGTGGCCGCCGGACCTGAGCCCGGCACAGTCGGGTCGTCTCGCGGTGATCCAGCCGTGGGAGTTCGGCTCGGTCCCGCGCACGTGGATCGAGAAGATGGACGCCAACGCCGACGAGGTCTGGGTTCCCAGCGACTTCGTCCGCGCGATGTACATCGAGTCCGGCCTCGACCCCGAGCGCGTGCACGTCGTGCCGAACGCGGTCGACCTCGAGCGCTTCAGCCCCGACGGACCGCGGCTCGAGCTGGACGCCGCCGAGGGCGTCCGCCTGCTGTTCGTGGGCGGCTTCATCCACCGCAAGGGCGCAGACATCCTGCTCGACGCCTACGCGCGCGCATTCGCGGGCCGCGACGACGTCACGCTCGTCATCAAGGACTTCGGCGGCGACTCGGTCTACAAGGGCGCCGACCGCTCGGCCCTCCAGCAGTGGGTCGCCGAGGACCGCCTGCCGCGCATCGAGCTGATCGACCGCGACCTGTCCGACGACGAGATGGCCGCGCTCTACCGCGCCTGCGACGTGCTCGTGCACCCCTACCGCGGCGAGGGCTTCGGGATGCCGGTGCTGGAGGCGATGGCCGCCGGCCTGCCGGTGATCGTGACCGCGGGCGGCCCGACCGACGAGTTCTGCCCCGACGAGGCGTGCTGGCGCATCCCGTCGTCGCCCAAGCCGCTGCCGCCCGGCAGCCTGGGCGACCTCGAGCCGGTCGGCGAGGCGTGGATGCTCGAGCCCGACGCCGGCGCGCTCGAGGACCTGATGCAGGAGGCCGTGCGCGACACCGATGGCCGCCGCGCCCGCGGTCAGGCCGGCGCGCTGGCGGCGCGGCCGCTTTCGTGGCCGGCGGTGGCCGAGCGCTATCACGCGCGAGTCCTCGCCCTGGCCGAGCGCACGCCGCGTCTGAAACTGACGCCCGGGCACGAGGTCGAGCTCGAGGAGGACGCCGACGCGCGCCTCCTCGCCGCGCCCGCATGGCTGGGGGAGGACCGCCTGCCGGAGCTCCTCCGCGCCTGGGAGCAGGCGGTGCCGAAGGGATCGTCCGCGTGCCTGTACCTCATCACCGACCCCGACTCCGACGGCGACAGCGACGCGCTCCTCGAGCACGTCACCGGCGCGGCGGAGCGCGGTGGGGTGGACCTCGAGAACGTCGCCGACATCACCGTGCTCGTCCCGCCGCTCGGCCCGCAGGGCGACGACCTGCTGCACGCCCGGATGGACGGCTACGTGCCGCTGCACCGCGGCGCCGACGGCCACATCCGCGCCGCCCGCGCGGCCGGCAACCCGGTCCTGGATCCCACTCCTGAAGCGGTTTCGGAGTGGTTCTCAGCGCGGGCTGCGGGCCGCGGGCCGCGGGCCGAAAAAGTCGCCTAAAGGTAGATCGGCGGGGGCCGATTACCCCGGCTGTAAGAACGGGGCGACATGGAGTCGCCCTGGGACATACCAGCACCGCTCATCAAGGAGGATGAACGATGTCCCTTCGTATCCAGAACAACGTCGAGGCGTTCAACGCCCACCGCACTCTCGAGACCACCGAGGGCGCACTTGCGAAGTCGATGGAGCGTCTCTCCAGCGGCTTCCGGATCAACCGTGCCGCTGACGACGCTGCCGGCCTCGCCATCAGCGAGCGCCTGCGCGGCCAGATCGGCGGCCTCGACCAGTCTCAGCGCAACGTCCAGGATGCCGTCTCGCTCGTGCAGACGGCGGAAGGTTCGCTGACCGAGGTCCACGCGATGCTTCAGCGCGTCCGTGAGCTCGCCGTGCAGTACAAGAACGGCTCGCTCTCGTCGGCTGACCGTGTCGCGATCCAGTCCGAGGTCTACCAGCTTGCCTCGGAGATCGAGCGGATCGGCTCGTCGGCGGAGTTCAACGGCATCAAGCTGCTGAACTCGGTGCAGACGATCTCGTTCCAGGTCGGTGCAAAGGACGGCGAGCAGATCGCCGTCACCACCATCTCGCTCGGTGGCGCCAGCGGCGTCGGCACGGACTACTACGTGCTGTCGTCGACCGGCTCGACCGACATCTCCGAGATCGACGCTGCGATCGACAACGTGTCGGCCCAGCGCGCTCAGTTCGGCGCGGTTCAGAACCGCCTGGAGTACACGCTGCAGAACGCGGCGATCTACCAGGAGAACCTGACCGCTTCCGAGTCCCGCATTCGCGACGTGGACATGGCCGCCGAAATGGTCAATTTCACGAAGCTCCAGATCCTGCAGCAGGCCGGCACTTCGATGCTGGCGCAGGCGAACCAGTCGAGCCAGGGCGTTCTTTCGCTCCTGCGCTAGGGCTGGGCATAAGGCTCGCACCCCGGCGCCCTTTCGCGCCGGGGTCGCAGGGCCAACATAACCTCCGAGGGATTAGGGCACCTCGAGGGACGGATCACAGTGAAACGGGCGGCTTTCGGGCCGCCCGTTTTGCTTTTGTATTTTGGCGCGTTGCCGCTCAACATACGTCCAGATTCAAGAATTTCTTATCCAAAGGAATCTCTTAGGGCCGATGAACCAGGTGAGGCGACAGGGAGTCGCCTCTAGGGAAATCAACGAATCATCAAGGAGGATGATCGATGGCCCTTCGCATCCAGAACAACGTGGAGGCGTTCAACGCGCACCGCAACCTCTCGGGCACCGAGAGCAAGCTGGCGACGTCGATGGAGCGCCTCTCGAGCGGCTTCCGGATCAACCGGGCTGCTGACGACGCGGCCGGCCTCGCGATCAGCGAGCGCCTTCGCGGCCAGATCAACGGCCTCGAGCAGTCGCAGCGCAACGTGCAGGACGCCGTCAGCCTCGTGCAGACGGCGGAAGGTTCGCTGACCGAGGTCCACGCGATGCTTCAGCGCGTCCGTGAGCTCGCCGTGCAGTACAAGAACGGCTCGCTCTCGACCGCTGACCGCACTGCGATCCAGTCGGAGGTCTACCAGCTGGCTT